>JACCTC010000055.1 GCA_013812655.1 Deltaproteobacteria bacterium
GTGCGAAGCACGCCAGGGAGAGTCGAGCCGGAGCGCAGCGGAGGCGAAGCAGTTCGTGGTACGGCAGCGCCGGATGGCCGCTCGGATCATCACGCCGGCGGACTGGCGCGACCAGCCCTGGAAGAACGGGCTCGGCGTCACCCGCGAGGTCGCCCGCTGGCCGGAGGCATCCGGGGCCTACGACGTCCGGATCAGCGTCGCCGAAGTGCTGGGATCTCGCTCGACCGCGTTCTCGACGTTCCCGGGCTACCTCCGGTGGTCGACGCTGCTCGCGAACGACCTGCTCGGCCTGCAGACGATTGACCAGCCCACGCACTGGCTGCGCGCCGGACAGCTCGCGCAGTACGACGGCAGCGTGGCGCTCTCGACGGCCATCTGCGACGGCGCGGCGACCCTGCTCAACGTGCTCGCGAAGCCAGACCTGATCGAGGTCGGCCTCGGCGCGGCGGACGCGGTCGACTTCGTCTTCGCGATCAGCGCCGTCGACGCGCTGCCGCGCTGGCACGCTCGGCTCTTCGAGGTGCCGGCGACCGTGACCGGCGAGGTCCTCTGGCTGCGGTTCGGATAGGGGACGGGCTACACAAACTCAACCAGCTCGGGAGAAAGTTGAGCTCATGTAGCCTGTCCCCCTAGCTGGGCGCTCAGGTCTTCGAGGGTGAGCGAGCCGGCGGGCACGCCGGCGGCGACGGCACGTGTGATCGTGCGCAGCACGGCGTCGTTCATGGGAGTGGCGATCGCGTGGAGGCGCCCGAGGAGCGTGATCTCGCCGTTGAGGTACTCGCACTCGACGGTGGTGGCGCCACGCCGGAGGCTCTGCCACGTCGAGCCGCCGCTCTTGTGTCGGCCCGCGATGGTGCCGACCGCGAGCGGGCCGCGGCGTTCTGCCAGCTCGTCGTCGCTCGCGTAGGGTAGGTCCGCGGCGACGAAGCAGCGCTCGCCCTCGGCGCGGAGCGTGGCGACGACCGGGTGTGCACGCCCCGGCGGTCCACACAGCGCGTCGACCGCGTTCGACAGGTTGCTCAGCAGCTTGCCGCGCTTCCACCGCATGATGTCGGGAGAGCTGCAGGCGTCGAGGCCGGCCCCGGCGAACGCGCCGGCGATCGCGTGTGCGAGCGAGGCGTCGCCGGCGGGATAGCTGCCGACGTCGAACACCCCTGCGACCGGGGTGCCCCAGGCCTGGACGATGCCGGGCTCGAGATGGGTCGCAGGCGACCAGACGCAGCAGCCGTAGACGTTCGAGAACCAGCGCGCGGCGAGACGCTCGGCCTCGAGCCCGTTGGTCAGGCACACGATCGGCGTTGCGGGTGGTGCCACGACGGCGAGCTCGCGGAGAACCGTGGCGGCGTCCTGCGTCTTGACCGCGACGAGCACGATCGTGTCGGGCGCGATCGAAATGTCGATGACGCGCGCGACGACCGGGATTCGCGACGTGACGGTGCCGGCACCGGTCTCGGTCGCCGCTTCGATCGTCAGGCCGCGCTCGCGGATCGCGTCGTGGTGTGCGCCGCGCGCGACCAGCGTGACCGCGTGTTCGGCTCCGGCGAGTCGCGCACCGACAAGCCCGCCGATCGCGCCCGCACCGACGACGACGAACCGCATCAGCGCCCGGGGCGAATCGGCAGCCCGCGCTCGAGCAGGAAGGCCTTGGCCTCGCCGATCGTGTGCTGCCCGAAGTGGAAGATCGACGCGGCGAGCACGGCGTCGGCGCCGGCCTCGAGCCCGCCGGCGAGGTGCGCGAGCTCGCCGACGCCACCCGACGCGATCACCGGGATCGAGACCGTCGTGGCCACCGCGGTGACGAGCTCGGTGTCGTAGCCGGTGCCGGTTCCGTCGCGGTCCATGCTGGTCAACAGGATCTCGCCCGCGCCGAGGTCGGCGATCCGCCGGCACCACGCGAGCGCGTCGAGGTTCTCTGGCGTGCGGCCGCCGTGGCTGTAGACCTCGAAGCCACCGAGCTGCGGGCGGCGCTTGGCATCGACTGCGACCACGATCGCCTGCGAGCCGAACCGCTCGGCGCACTCGGTGATCAGCGCGGGGTTCCGGATCGCCGCGGTGTTCATCGCGATCTTGTCGGCGCCGGCATCGAGCAGCCGCTCGGCGTCCTCGATCGAGCGAACGCCGCCACCGACGGTCAGTGGCGAGAACACCTGGGCCGCGGTGCGCGCGACGATGTCGACGAGGGTCGACCGGCCCTCGGGAGAAGCCGAGATGTCGAGGTAACAGATCTCGTCGGCACCCTGCGCGTCATAGGCGGCGGCTTGCTCGACCGGATCACCGGCGTCGCGCAGCGCGAGGAAGTTGATGCCCTTGACGACCCGCCCGTCCTTGACGTCGAGGCAAGGGATGATGCGGCGCGCGAGCGTCATTTTTTTTGCGCCGTACCGGGCGTCTCGTGCGCAAGGCGCGCGGCGGCGGCGACCGTGAAGCGATGATCGTAGAGCGCGCGGCCGACGACGACGGCGAAGATGTTCGCGTCGCGCAGCCGGGCGATGTCGTCGAGCTCGCCCACGCCACCCGACGCGATCACGTCGCAGGTCACGCGGTGCGCGAGCGTGGACGTCGCGGCGACGTTCGGACCCTGGCGCATGCCGTCGCGCGCGATGTCGGTGTAGAGCAGCGCGGCGGCGCCCCACCCGGCAGCCTGCTGGCCGAGATCGACCGCGGTCACCGTGCTTGCCTCGGTCCAGCCGTCGACGGCGACGATGCCATCGCGTGCATCGACCGCGACGATGATCTGGCCCGGGTAGGCGCGGCAGACCTCGGCGACGAGTTCGGGCGTGCGGATCGCCGCGGTGCCGAGCACGACGAAGGCCGCGCCGAGCGCGATCATGGCGTCGACCGCCGCGCGATCCCGGATGCCACCGCCGACCTCGACCGGGATCGGCGATGCCGCGATGATCGCGCTGACCAGCTCGAGCTGCCGCGGCTCGCCAAAGGCGCCGTCGAGATCGACGACGTGCAGCCGATCGGCACCATCGTGCGCGAGCGCCGCGACCAGCTCGACGGGACGCTCGTGAAACACCGTGGCGCGGTCACGCTGTCCTGCCTCGAGGCGGACGGCACGGCCCGCAAGGAGATCAATCGCCGGGAATAGCTTCACGCGGCCTCCACGAAGTTACGCAGGATCTGGAGCCCGATCGCCTGGCTCTTCTCGGGATGGAACTGACACGCGAACAGGTTGTCGTGACGGATCGCCGCGGTGATCGCGGTGCCATGCTCGGCCTCGAGCGCGACGAGCGAGCGATCCTCGGGCACGGCGTGAAACGAGTGCACGAAGTACACGTACGCCGGATCCGGGATCCCGGCGAGCAGTCGATCTCCACGTCCGGCGCCACGGCCGGCTCCCGCGCGCGGCTGCACGCGATTCCAGCCCATGTGTGGCACCTTGAGGCGGGGATCGGTCGGCCGTAGCCGGACCACGCGCCCGCGGATCACACCGAGCCCGGCACACGCGCCGCCCTCCTCGCTGTCGTCGAACAGCACCTGGAGACCGAGGCAGATCCCGAGATACGGCCGGCCGCTCGTGATCGCCTCGCGCAGCGCCTCGCCGAGTCCACGCTCGACCAGCCCGCGCATGAACACGCCGAACGCGCCCTGACCGGGCACGACGATCTTCGACGCCCTGCGCACGACGTCGGGATCGCGCGTGACCTGGACGTCGCCGCCGACCTTCGCGAGCGCGCGCTCGACGGACCGCAGGTTGCCGGAGCAGACGTCGACGACGGCGATCACGTCGTGAGCGTACCCTTGGTCGACGGAATTGCCCCGCCGAGCCGGGGGTCGATCTGGGTCGCCGCATCGCAGGCCCGCGCGAACGCCTTGAAGATGCACTCGATCGTGTGGTGCGCGTTGCCGCCGTAGTGCAGCAGGACATGGAGGTTGCACTGTGCGCGGGTCGCGAACGCTGCGAAGAACTCCTTCGCGAGCTCGCAGTCGAAGTCGCCGATCCACTTGCCGTCGAGGCCCGTCACCTTCCACAGGAAAGCGGGGCGGTTGCAGAAGTCGACCGCGACCGTGACCAGCACCTCGTCCATCGGCAGCGTCGCCGAGCCATATCGCACGAGCCCGGCGCGATCGCCGAGCGCCTGCTCGAACGCGGTGCCGAGCGCGAGTCCGACATCCTCGACCGTGTGGTGCGCGTCGATCTCGATGTCGCCCGTCGCGCGGACGACGAGGTCGAAGATGCCGTGCCGCGCGAACGCGTCGAGCATGTGCGAGAAGAACGGCACAGGGGTGTCGATTGTCCGCTGCCCGGACCCATCGATCCCGAGGTCGACCCGGATCTGGGTCTCCTTGGTGTTTCGTTCAACCGACGCGGTGCGCGCCACGTCTCCTTGTATCAGCTGGGGGCCGATCGTACAAACGACGCATGGTTCGCCATCCGCTCGTGATCGCAAGTTTTCTCGCGTTCGTCGTGCCTGCTTGTGGTGGGGACGACAAGAAGAAGACGACGCCCAAGAAGGTCGCGGTCACCAAGAAGAAGGAGGCGCCACCTCCGAAGGAGACCGAGGAAGATCGCGAGAACCAGCGCGAGGCCGCGGCGAACAAGATCATCCCGACGGACAGCACGTGCCTGCCAATGGCGCTCAAGGAGGATGGTGCTCCGCGTCTCGAGCTCGGCGCGATCGGCGCCGACGCCGTGATCTGCGCGGTCGACACCGACCCATCTCGCCTGCTCGGCGTGGCTGGCTGCTGGAAGATCGATCTCGCTTCGGGCGAGCTGGCGTATCGCAAGCGCGCTCCGATCCCGGGCCGCGGCGTCACCGTGAAGATCACGAACAACTGTGCGTGGAGCTTCTGCCTCCCGAAGGACGCTGCGTCCGACGCCGAGGTCGCGCAGCTGACGACGAACATCGACGGCTCGAAAACGGCCGCCCTCGTCGGGGACGAGGTCCACATCTTCGACAGCGGTTCGAAGGAGCACGCGAGCAAGTTCTCGATCCGCGGTGACAAGGGCGTGACCGGCGACGTCACGCGGCTCAACTGGGTTGGCGACTCGCTGTTCGTCGAGAGCAACGACGCTGTCTACGTCTTCAAGGCCGAGGGTACGGCGGTCGGTGCCATCGAGCCGATCGGTGGCAAGGACGGCAAGCCGGCCTCGATGCTCGGCGGCTCGATGTCGGTGCTCGACAAGACGCGCGTCGCGGTGTCCGAGCACGGCTTCTCGACGGTGACGACCTACGAGGCCGATACCGGCAAGCGCGCGAAGCTCGTCCGCAAGACTACCAAGGCGCCGTGCAAGGACGCCGAGCTCGAGGCGTACTGGAAGGGCGCCGACGGCGTGGGTGCGAAGTGCAAGGCCTTCATGACGAAGAACTTCGGCCCGCTCGTCGGTGCCGATGCCGTCTCCGGCAGCAAGAACCTGCTCGTCCTGCTGCGCGGCCCACGCCTCGGCGAGCTCGCGGTGCTCGATGCCAAGTCCCTCGCCGAGAAGAAGGCGATCAAGTTGCCGTGGTGCGAGGGCAAGGACGAGGGCGACGCCGAGGGCGAGAGCGACAGCGCGGCGAGCGAGTAGTCAGCGCCGCAACGCGGCGAGCCGGTCGCGCGACACCGCGACGTCCTGCTGCTGCATCCCACCGACGAGATCGAGCGAGGCACTCTGCTCGTTGCCGGTCTGCGCGTCGCGCGCACGCACCTGGAGGATCCCCGACGCGTCGAGCGAGAACGTGACCTCGATCGAGGTCTCACCGCGCGGCCGCGCCGGCAGATCGTGGAGCAGCAGGTCGCCGATCACGGTGTTGCTGTCGAGCCGCCGCGACTCGCCCTGGACGACGACGATTCGCACGTGCTGCTGGAGATCACGCGAGGTCGTGAACGACTTCTTGATCGCCGCCGGCAGGCGCGAGTTGCGCTGGATCAGCTCCTCGCAGAACCCGGCAACCGTACCGATTCCGAGACCGCGCGGCGTGACCTCGAGCAGCGTCGGCGCGGGAGCTTGCGGGGCGACCGGCGCCATCGGCATGACCGGATAGGTCTGTGGCGCCTGGAAGCCCTTGGCGGTGCTGGCCGTCGGGACGCGGTCCTCGTCGTCGAAGTCGCTGCTGCTCCGCGCTTGCGCGGGCATCGCGAGCGTCGGCGCCACGGCGATCATCGTCGCGGCGTTGGGTGATGCGACGGGCGCGCGTGCCGATGCCGGTGGCGCCGATGGCGGGGCCGATGCGGGGGAATGCCCACTCGGGCGAGTGGCCGCCTCGGCAACGAAGGTGGTGTCGTGATCGTCCGTGAGGCCGGAGAACGTATCGGTCTCGCCGGCAAGCGTGTCCTCGGTCAGCGGCCGTGGCGATGGCGGGCGGCGCAGCGCGGGATCGTGCCCGGCCTGGAGCCGCGGCGGCGGGGTCGGCGGTGGCGTGGCACCCGGTGCCACCACCGGTACGCCATACAAGGTCTTCGATGGTGGCGGAGTGGCGGGCTTCGTCATCCGCGCAAGCGGTACGTTCGGCTGCGTCCCGATCGGCTGGGTCCCGGCGCGCGTGGTCGACGGCGGGATCGTCGGCGGTCGCTGCGTGAAGACATCGCGAGCTCCGCCCCGCGTCACCTTGTAAGACGTATCGGCCTTGTCGTCGCGGGTCGTCGCGTAGCCAGCGGTCGGCCGCTTCACCTTCGGCGCCGCCCCCATCAGCTCGGACGGCGCCATCGTCGCGCCACCGACAGCCTCGTCCGCCATCGCCTGCACCTGGGTCACCGAGCCGTCGACGGTCGGCTCCTCGTCGAGCTCGTGTCGTGCAACCCGCGCCACCGATCCGGTCCCGGCACCGCGCTTCGCGAGCGTGCGCTCGAGCGCCTTGGCCTGGAGGGCGGCTCCGACCGCGACTGCGTCCTCGGGGTTGACGTCGTTGCGCGCAGCCTTGCCGAAGAACCGCGCGACCTGATCGCGGACGTACGGAATCTTGGTCGTCCCGCCGACGAGGATCACGTCAGCGATCGCATCGATGCCGAGGCCGGCGAGCTTGAGCGCCTCCTCGCAGACCGGAAACGTGCGGTCGATGATGTCGGCCGTTTGCCGGACCATCTCGTCGCGCGAGATCTCGATCTGGAGGTCGAGCGCGACGCCCTTCGCACCGTAGGCGATCTCGTCGACCTTGACGACCGCGCGCGCGCGGCGCGACAGCTCGATCTTGGTCTGCTCGGCAACCGCGCGCAGCCGCATCATCGCGACCTCGTTCGTGCGCAGATCGAGCCGGTTCTCGGCGAGGAACTTCGCGACCATGCGATCGACGAGTCGCTCGTCGAGATCGTCGCCGCCGAGGAACGTGTCGCCAGCGGTGCCGAGGACCTCGTACACCTGATCCGCGAGCTTGAGGATCGTGATGTCGAAGGTGCCACCGCCGAAGTCGTAGACCGCGATGATCTCGTGCAGGTTGCGGGTGTGCCCGTAGGCGAGCGCAGCCGCGGTGGGCTCGTTGAGCACGCGGACGACCTCGAGACCGGCGATCGATCCGGCGGTCGCGGTGGCGGAACGTTGCGCGTCGTTGAAGCTCGCCGGCACGGTCACCACCGCGCGCTTGACGTCGGTGCCGAGCCGCCCGGTCGCGACGGTCCTGACGTGATCGAGGATGATCGCCGAGATCTCGGGCACCGCGAAGTCGCCCGCGCGCGTCGAGATCACCGGGCCTTGCTCGCCCTCCTTGATCGGGTACGGCACGCGCGACCTCGCGATCTGCACCTCGGCCGAGTGGAAGCTGCGGCCGATCAGGCGCTTGGCCGAGTAGATCGTGTTCTGCGGGTCGATGACCTTGCGCTGCTTGGCCGCGGCACCAACGATCACGCCGCCATTCGGGTGAAACGACACGACCGACGGGTGGATCTTGTAGCCCATCTGATCGGCGAGCACGACGACCTGTCCCGTGCGGTCCACGTGCGCGACGACCGTGTTTGACGTGCCGAGGTCGATGCCTACGATCGGATCGGTCAAGTCAGGCCCCGCAGATACCCTAACGGACCGGATCGAGGGTGGCCAGAACCTGGTCGTACCAGCGCTCGAGCCCGGCTCGGAACGGCCACATCCATCCGTACGAAGGTCCCATGAACTGGTCGATCACGTAGTTGCGGTATTCGGTACGTCTCGGGTAGTCAGAGCCATGAACCTCGGCCGCAGCCCGGATGCTCTCGGCATAGGCCTCCTTCTCGAAGTACGCGCGAAACCAGGCGACTCCCATCGGTAACGGCAGCAGCACGTAGAGCAGCGCCATCCCGGGCAGCGTATACGTGCGAAATTGGCGGAGGTGGATCGCCTCGTGGCGTAACGTGATGTACCGGCGGTCGGGCTCCCAGTCGTCCCAGTCGGCGGTCACGTAGACGGTGCGGCCGATCGTGGTCTGGAACGAGTCGAGGTAGCTGCGCATCCGCCCGAACGTCAGCCCGATCAACGCGTAGTGAATCGCGCGATGCAGCGGCGATTGGTCCTTACGCACGATGCGGAACCGCGGGAACTCCGCGCGGAGCGCCTCGACGAGTGAGTCGTAGCGATTCACGGCGTCCGAGCGTAGCGGGAGTTCCGCGGGAGCGCACGGTCTCGCATTGACGGCGGAGAGGCGGATCCGTAGCGTGCTCGATCCGTGGCAGTCGACCTGGGCAAGCTGAACGAGCCGCAGCGCGATGCGGCCGGACACGGTGGCGGCCCATTGCTCGTGCTGGCGGGTGCCGGCTCGGGCAAGACCCGCGTGATCACCTACCGGATCGCGCACCTGCTCGCGGGCGGAATCCCGCCGGAGGCGATCTGCGCGGTCACGTTCACCAACAAGGCTGCCGAGGAGATGCGCGAGCGCGTCGCGTCGCTGGTCCGCGACGCCAAGATCGCGCGCGCCCTGACGATCGGCACGTTCCACGCGCTCGGGCTGCATATCTTGCGCAGCGAACGCAAGGCGCTCGGCATGCCGCGCGGCTTCACGATCTACGACCAGTCCGATCAGATGGGCGCGCTCCGCGAGGCGATGCGCTCGGTCAAGGACATGAGCCGCGATGGCGAGCGGCGGTTCGACGTCAAGGCGATCCTCACGCGGATCTCGCTCGCGAAGAACGCGTTCGTCGCGCCCGACGAGTACGAGGGCAACCCGGCGGACGACTACGACTCGATCACCGCGCAGGTCTACCCGAAGTATCAGGAGATGCTGCGGTCGTGCGCGGCGTTTGACTTCGACGATCTGATCGTCGAGCCGGCGCGGCTGTTCGAGCGCGATGCCGAGGTCGGACGGCGGTGGTCGGAGCGATTCCGGTTCGTGATGGTCGACGAGTTCCAGGACACCAACGCCGCGCAGCTGCGGATGGTGCGTCACCTCGTCGCTGACCACGGAAATTTGTGCGTCGTCGGTGACGACGACCAGTCGATCTACAGCTGGCGCGGCGCGGATCCGACGAACATCCTGCGATTCGCCGAGCTGTTTCCGGGCGCCAAGATCGTCAAGCTCGAGCAGAACTATCGCTCGACGAAGACGATCCTCGCGGCCGCGAACACGGTGATCGCGAACAACAAGCAGCGCCACGGCAAGCAGCTGTGGTCACACCTCGGAGACGGCGAGATCATCACGCACGCCGTCGCGGCGACACCCGAGGACGAGGCGAAGTGGGTCGCGGCCGAGATCCATCAGCTCAAGAAGGATGGCCGCGGCTGGGCGGACATCGCGGTGATGTACCGCTCGAACATCCAGGCGAAGATCATCGAGGAGGAGCTGCGGACCGCCTCGATTCCCTACGTCATGTACGGCGGCCAGCAGTTCTTCGAGCGCAAGGAGGTCAAGGATCTCCTCGCGTACATGCGGGTCGCCGTGAACCCGCGCGACGAGCTCGCGCTGCGCCGGATCATCAACTACCCAGCACGCGGGATCGGCGCGACCACCGTCGATCGGCTCGTCACCGCGGCGCACGGCCGGCACGCGACGCTGTGGGATGCGCTGCGCGGCGTGATCACCGGCACCGGCACGCTACCCGGGATGGATAACATCTTGCCGCTCGACGATGCCGACGAGGCCAAGCCGGTCAACGTCGTCGACGTCGGCGATCTTCGCGGCGCGGCCCGCAACGGCATCATCGAGCTCGTCCACGTGGTCTCCGAGCTCGCCGGCGCGATCGCCGATGGCGTCGATCTCGTGACCGCGACCCGCACGCTGATCGAGGACATCAAGCTCTACGACGATCTGCGGCACGCGGCGGGCAGCATGGCGGCGGCGCAGCGTCGGATCGACAACGTCGAGGGCCTGCTCGGCGCGCTGCAGCGGTTCACCGAGAAGGGCCGCGGCAAGGAGGAGCTCGCCGAGTACCTCCGCATGCTGTCACTCGAGAACACCAAGGATGACAAGGAAGACACCAGCGATCGCGTCGTGCTGACGACCCTGCACGGCGCGAAGGGCCTCGAGTTTCCGGTCTGCTTCATGGTCGGCCTCGAGGAGGAGCTGCTGCCGCATGCCCGCACGCTGCAGCCGCAAGCGACCGACGTGACGACCGCAGGTGGAATCGATGTCGATCATGCCACCGACATCAGCGAGGAACGCCGGCTCTGCTACGTCGGGATCACGCGCGCGCAGCGCAAGCTCTACCTGACCCGCGCATGCACGCGGGTCTCGCGCGGTCGCACCGTGCCGCGCACGCCGTCGCGGTTCCTGCTCGAGATCCCCGACGAGCTGCTCGAGGTGCGCGACATCGCCTCCGAGCAGCGCGCGAAGGTGCCCCGCGACGAGGTCGCAAGCTTCTTCGCCAACTTCGCGTTCGATGACTGACGCGCGCTGACGGTGGCTGACAGCGTGCCCGCCACGTCGAACGTCGCCCGGCGCAGCGCCGGGTCGTGCGATGCTCGCCGGATGCGACACTCCGCTCTCGCCGCGCTCGCTCCCTCGCTTTGGTCTTCTCTCGTCCTGGCGCTCGGTTCGGGCCTCGGCTTCGGTTGCGCGGGCGATGCCCCGCCGAACCCCAATCCCGGCACCATCGATGCGCCGCCAAACGTCACGCCCGATGCGCCGTCGCCGGATGCCGCGAAGACCACGTTCAGCTTCTTCATCACGAGCACCGGTGGCCCGAACGGCGGCAACCTCGGTGGCCTGGTGGGTGCCGACGAGATCTGCCGCACCAAGGCAGTCGCCGCGCTGCCCGAGGCCTCGACGCGGACGTGGCGCGCCTACCTCAGCACCGATGCGGAGAACGCCAAGGATCGGATCGGTGCCGGGCCATGGTTCAACCGTGCCGGCGTGATGGTCGCGTCGTCGGTGGCGAACCTCCACGATGCCGCCGCGAACATGTTGACCAAGGCGAGCTCGACGGACGAGACCGGCGCGGTCGTCAATGGCTCGGGCGACAACCCGAACCAGCACGACATCCTCACCGGATCGACGGTCGCCGGCGTGTCGAGCGGCAACCACTGCGCGAACTGGACGAGTGCGGTGGCCACCGGCGTGACGGCACAGGTCGGTCACCACGATCGGATCGGCGGCGGCGCGAATCCGACGTCGTGGAACGCGGCGCACGCGACCTCGGGTTGCTCGGCCGCAGCGTTCGCCGGCAGCGGTGGTCGCGGATCGTTCTACTGCTTCGCCTCGGACTGACGCGCAACTGCCTTCAAGTACACGAATCTCGGCGTCGCAAGCTCATGTCGCAGGTGTCGCGGTCGTCGCGTGGCGTGAGCATCGCGCTCGGTCACGTCCCCGGCCACGGCGTGTAAGGCAGTTGTCGGCGGATCCGCGGCCAATTTCTGGTACGCCTCCGCCCATGCAACGAAATGGCATCCTTTGCGGCCTGCTCCTCGCTGCCGCGTGCAGCGGCGGAAGCAAGACCCAGAATACCGGTGGCACCCTCGGGTCCACTCACGACCAAGGCACGACGACGACGACCAGCGACGGCACCACGATGCCGGCCAAGGTCGATCCGAACCTCGCGTTCCGGCAGCAGTACTCGAATGCGGGTGGCATGTGGATGCCCCAGCAGATGACGCTGCCGGGTCATACGGACGTCTTCCAGAAGATGGGCGTCCGGATCGATGCGAAGGTTCTCGCCGATCCGCTGAGCGCGCCGCTCGCCGCGGTCGTCTCGCTCGGTGGCTGCACCGGTTCGTTCGTCTCGCCCGACGGTCTGGTCGTCACGAACCACCACTGCGTGCAGGGCGCCCTGCAGTTCAACGCGACGCCCGAGAGCAACCTCGTCGAGGCTGGCTTCCTCGCGAAGACCCGCGCCGACGAGAAGTCGGCCGGTCCGGCGCAGCGCGTGTTCGTCGCGCAGGCGTTCAAGGACGTCACGAAGGAGATGCGTGACGGGCTCGACGCGATCAAGGACCCGAACAAGCGCAAGACCGAGCTCGAGACCCGCATGAAGCAGCTCGTCGCCGCGTGCGAGAAGGATCGCCCGGGGATCCGTTGCAACGTGTCGGGCTTCTTCCGCGGCGGGCAGTACATCCAGATCGAGAACCTCGAGATCCGCGACGTCCGCCTCGTCTACGTGCCGGCGCGTTCGGTCGGCAACTACGGCGGCGAGATCGATAACTGGGCGTGGCCGCGCCACACCGGGGACTGGGCGTTCTATCGCGCGTACGTCGGCAAGGACGGCAAGCCCGCGGACTTCTCCGCCGACAACGTGCCGTTCCGCCCGAAGCACCACATCAAGGTCACGTCCGCCGGCCTCAAGCCGGGCGACTTCGTGATGGTCACCGGCTATCCGGGCTCGACGAGCCGCACCGACACCGCGTCCGAGACGCGCCACGACGTCGAGTGGTTCTACCCGTACTACATCGCCTATCTGAAGGAGCGCTACGCGCTCGTCGAGTCGCACCTCAAGGACGGGGGCGAGACCGCGATCAAGGCGACGGTGATGAAGCAGGGCGTGCAGAACGGCCTCGAGAAGTACCAGGGCGTCCTCAAGGGCCTGACGTCGGGCGATCTGCTGCAGCGCAAGGACGCGCTCGACAAGCAGGTCAAGGAGTGGGCGGCGAAGCCCGGTAACGAGCAGCACAAGGCCGCGATCGAGCGGCTCGAGAAGCTCTTGATCGAGGAGCAGCGCACCGCGCGTGCGGACTTCGATCGCGGCATCACGTTCGGTGGCTCGAAGCTGCTCGGCACGGCACTCGGCTTCACGCGCTGGGCCGAGGAGCGCGCCAAGAAGGACCCCGAGCGCAAGCCGGGCTATCAGGACCGCGACATGGCGCGCGCGATGGCGGGTCAGAAGCAGTTCGCGAAGGGCTACGACCGCACGCTCGATCGCTCCGCGTTCCGGCTCTCGCTGACCCGCGCGGCAAACCTCCCCGAGGCCGAGCGCCCCTGGCTGGCGACGCTGCTCGGCGTCAAGAAGGGCACGAAGATCAACGAGGCGCTGATCGACAAGACGCTCGACAGCTGGTACGGCGCGCAGCAGCTCGAGGACGAGAAGGTCCGCATGGAGCTGCTGACCAAGGGCACGACCAAGCAGATGAAGGCGTCGAAGGATCCGTTCGTCCAGGCGGCGCAGCGGATCTGGCCGATCGTCAAGGCCGAGGAGAAGAAGTCAGACGCGAAGTACGCCGACATCATGCTCGTCACGCCGTTCTACGCGGACGCGATGCGCCAGGTGCTCGGTGGCTTGCTCGCGCCCGACGCGAACTCGACGCTGCGCATCACCTACGGCACCGTCAAGCCGTTCAAGGCGAACGCGAAGGACCCGGCGGACTGGCCGTTCACGCTCGCCTCGCAGATCCTCGCGAAGGACACCGGCAAGGAGCCATTCGACATGCCGAAGCAGGCGCTCGAGGCGATCAAGGCGAAGAAGTACGGGCCGTATGCCGACGCCGCGCTCGGCGGCGAGCTCGCCGTCGACTTCCTCTCCGACGTCGACATCACGGGCGGTAACTCGGGCTCGCCGACGCTCAACGACAAGGGCGAGCTCGTCGGCCTCGCGTTCGACGGGACGCTCGAGGGCGTCGCATCCGACGTGGTGTTCAACGGCACGACCACGCGGACGATCAGCGTCGACGCGCGCTACATGCTGTGGCACATGGACCTGCTCGACGGCGCGGACCATCTGATCACCGAGATGGGCCTCCAGCCCAAGCTCTGATCGAGGCGCTTCGCGAGGCGGGGACGTGCTCTGACGAGTGCGTCCCCGTCGACGTTTCGGGCTCGCGAAGTCAGCGCAGCGCGAGGCGTTCGCGGGCGAGCCCGACGTAGCGGGCGTCGGCGTCGCCGGCGAGCCAGGTGCGGCCGAGCCGGGCGGCGACCACCGCGGTCGTGCCGGAGCCGACGAACGGATCGACGACGAGCTGGCCGGGCGCGCTCGAGGCGAGGATCAACTTCTCGATCAGCGCCTCGGGCTTCTGGGTCGCGTGCGGTGTCTTCTCGGACATCCCGTTGCAGATCACCGGCACCTCGATCACGTCACGCGGCTTGGCGCCGAGCGGGTGGGGCTCCCACTTGTCCCGGCGGACGCCGCGGCCGTACTGCGAGGACACGGCCTGCACGCGCGCCGGGTACTTCGTGGTGTGGCCGTTGTACGGCACGCGCACGGCGTCGACGTCGAGCTTCGCGCCTGCGCTGCGAAGGTGGAGGATCGACTCGTGCGAGCGGCCCCAGTCACGTCCGAGGTTCGCCTTGTTCTTGTAGTACCAGATGAGCCAGCGGCAGCTCGCGAACCGCTTCGCGCTCCGCGCCTTGACGTCGGCGAGGATCTCCGAGAACCCGCAGACGTACGCGGACCCATGCGGCGCGAGCACGCGTTCGACCTCGGCGAGCCAGCCATCGCACCAGTCGACGTAGACCTCGATCGACTCGAACTCGTCCCACTCAGCCTTGTCGATCGCGTACGGCGGATCGGTGACCACGAGATCGACCGAGCGATCGGCGAGCTTGCCGAGTAGCTCGAGCGCGTCCGAGTGCCACAGCTCGCCACCGCGCGCCGCGAGGGCCCGGGTTGGTCCGGCGCCTCGCAGATCGCGGGGCAGCGGCAGCTCGCGCAGCACGCGGGGCGGACGCCTGGGCACGAGCGCGAGCCTACACGCCGGCTCTGATGTTCGTCGATCCCGGGAGGGACGGCGGCGCCGGACCCGGGGCAGACTTCGCGTGATGCAACGCGATGGGGTCTTCATCCACCCGACGGCGATCGTCGAGCAACCGAACACCGCGATCGGCGAGGACACCCGGATCTGGCACTGGGTGCACGTGATGGCGGGCGCGCAGATCGGGGCCCGGTGCTCGATCGGCCAGGGTTGCTTCATCGGCAAGGTCCGGATCGGCGATGGCTGCCGGATCCAGAACCACGTCTCGCTCTACGACGGCGTGACGCTCGACGACGATGTGTTCCTCGGACCGTCCTGCGTGTTCACCAACGTCACCTACCCGCGGGCCCACGTCCCGCGCAAGGACGCCTACGCCAAGACCCGGGTCGAGCGCGGCGTCACCATCGGTGCGAACGCGACGATCGTGTGTGGCGTGACGCTCGGGTCGTACGCGTTCGTCGGTGCCGGCGCGGTCGTGACCCGTGACGTCGCCGCGCACGCGCTCGTCGTCGGGACGCCGGCAAAGCGGATCGGCTGGGCGTGCCGCTGCGGCGAGACCCTGCCCGAGACGCTGGCCTGCCAGCGCTGCGGCGACGTCTATCGCGAGACCGACGGTACGCTCGCGCTCATCGCGTGAGGACTCGCGCGGCTGGCCCGATCACTCGTCGTCGTCTTCATCGCCGAACAGGATCCCGGTGCGGAGCTCGAGCGCTTCGAAGGGCGCGGCACGGATCGTCTCGCCGGCAGCGATCGCGCGGGGCAGCAGATAGCCGCGCGGATCATGGCGATACGGAAACAACTCGCGCTCCTCGCGATCGATCACCCAGTAGTGCGGAACGCCGGCCTCGTGGAGCACGCCCATCTTGTCGACGAGGTCGCGCTTTTCATGGGTCGGAGACAGGATCTCGCAGACCCAGTCCGGCCGGACCGGAATCCAGCCGTGCGGCATCTCGGGCACGCGCTCGCGCCGCCAGCCAACGAGATCATGACAGAACACCTGATGGGCACCGTAGATCACGTGGATCTCGACGCCGATCCACCAGCCGCCAGGCCATTTCTCGCCGGGCCGGCGATTGAACCGCCGGAGCCATGCGAGCAGCTGGCCCTGGACGCTGCTGTGTGGCCAGAACGGCGACGCCTTCTGCACGATCTCGCCGTGGATCAGCTCGGCACGGACGTCCGAGCCCTGTGCGAGCAGCTCGTCGACGGTTAGCTTCGCGAGCGCGCTCATCGACGACAGCATACCGTGGGCTTGCCAGCACGGATCATGCCCGCGATAACTCGCCGGATCCCTTCGGGCGTCGTGTCCGTGTCCGGCCGATGCTCGGACGCCGTGTCCGGCCATCGGTCATCGGTCACTCGCGATAGTAATGCTTGAGCCGCGACCACAGCTCGAGCGGATCGAAGCCGAGCAGGGCGAACGGGCTCGCGCCGGATTCCTTCATCACATCCTTCGCGCGGTTCGCCATCGCCGACGCCCGGTCGCGTGCACCCTGCGGCAGCATGCTCGCGAGCGCGCTCGCGGCGCGGCCGGCCATCGCGGCGACCGCGGCACCGCCGAGCAGGCCGAGGAGCCACGCCGGCGCCGGATCGATGATGACGTGCTTGGCGTTGAGCTCGCGGGCGAGCTGATCGCTCGGGCCGGTGACGATGCGCATCAGGGTGGCGCGCTCGAGGAAGACCGCGATGCTCGGCTTCGCGAACCGCTCCTCGATCGCCGCGAGCACGCGCTTTCCGCCCTTCTGCCAGTCGCGCGCCAGCGTCGCCTCGGACACGAGATCGACGATCGCCCGGTGGGTCGCGGCTCGCACGATGTCGCCGTGCTGCTTGACCGCGATGATCGACGAGTGCACCCGCGAGCGATCGTCCTCGATCACGTACGCGACGAGCGCGCTCCGGTCGGGGACCAGCAGATCGAACGTGCGCTGCAGCGGCTCGTAGGCCGGCGCCGGAACGAGGTCGAGCAGCGGCGGCTCGGTCCACACGCCCCTGCCGGCCCGCTTCTTGAGCGCACGAAACGCGAGCAGCCCCTGCTCGGCGAGGTCCTGGTCGAACCGCAGCGCGTCCTCGATCTCGCCGGCAAGTAGCCCGATCACGCCGCGCTCGACGACGATGATCGCGGCGACCCCGAGCGTGCGTGCCCAGCTCGCGAGCTCGCGCTCGCCGAGGCCCGGCAGCGGCGCGGTCGCGGGATCGATCGAGCCCTTGCCGCTGACGATCAGCTTGACGACGGTTCGCTCCTCGACGATCGCGAGCGCCCACGCCGGCGCGTCGAGCACCCGCGGCGGCACGAGCAGGCGCCACCAGTTCTGCCAGTGCCGGGCGTCGAGATCGGCCAGATCGAGCTCGGGCGACAGCACGTCTCAGCGTAGCACCAGGGTCTACCAGTTGCGCCGGGGCCCGAGATGGAGTGAGCATCCGCGAATGATCAAGACCTCGCTGCTCGCGGCTCTCGGCGTGCTTGCCCTCTCCACCTCGCCCTCCTCGGCCCACGCCGGCGGTCAGGCCGATTCGCTCGGCGTCGGTGCCGAGTACATGATGAACGGCTTCACCGGTGGCGCCTCGGTCAACTACGACCTCGGCAACATCCATTTCGGCGGCTTCCTCAGCTTCGTCGACACCGGCGACGACAGCGACGACACCACTGACTACTCGATCGGCGGCCGCGTCTATTACCACCTGCACTCGACCGCGATGTCCGACTTCGGGATCGGTGGCGGCTTCGGGTTCTACAGCGACCAGGTGCGGGCCGGCGGCGACACCGAGCGCTTCACGTACATGTTCCTCGAGCCCGGCGTGCAGATCCGCGCGTTCGTCACCTCGAACGTCGCGCTGTCGTTCACGCTCGGCATCGTACTCGCGCTCCAGGATGCCAAGGGCGTCGCGTTCACCGGCGGCGTGATCGACAACAGCAACGGGATCGGCGGCGGCGTGAACGCGGGCGCCGGCATCCACTACTACTTCTTCTAGGACCCGTGGACCCGTTTCGTACAGCCTCGCTCGCCTGCCCGCGCTGCCGCCGCGCGCAGCTGGCAGAGGGTGAGCTCAGGAGCTGTCCGCTGTGTCACGGGATCTGGATCCCCGAGGCGACGCTCGCGGAGCGGGTGGCGAAGATGCAGTCGCAACCGCAACCGCACCTCGCCTGGTCGGTCTCCGAGGAGCGCAGCGGTCTGCCATGCACGGTGTGCCAGCGCCCGATGGAGCCGCTGCGACTCTTCGAGGTGCCGGTCGATCGGTGCCACGCCCACGGCGTATGGTTCGATCACGGAGAGCTCGGCAAGGTGTTGCATCGCAGCGCGCAACAAGCGAAGGCCGAAGGTCTCGACGACTCGCGATGGACGACGGCGGAGGTGGCGGCGGACGTGGGTGATGTCGCGTTGTCGGTGGCCGCCGAGGCTGCCGAGGCTGGCGGCTCCGGCATCGTCGAGGGGGTCCTCGACGTCATCGGCGGCATCTTCTCGGCGCTCGACTTCTGATCGTCGAGGCTACTCCTCGGCGCTGCCGCCGGAGGCCGCCGCGATCGCGAGGTCCTGCGCCTTGATCTTCGACGGGTCGAACTTCCTGGCGCCCTCGATCATCTTGTCGATGGTCTTGTCGAAGTCCGGTCGCGCGGCGTCCTTGTCGAGCTTCTGGAACTTCAGCGGGTTGATCCGGCCGACGACGATCGGCTTGAGGTAGCCGCTCGAGAAGCCGGCCTTCTTGAGCCGCTCGACGGCCTCGCCGACGGCCTCGTCGAGCTCGAGGAGCTTGTCGGCCTGGGCCTCGCGGATCGCCAGGCTCTTCGTCATCGGCTCGGTCGAGAACGCCACGGTGCGGGACACGACCGGGTTGTACGCGCTGCCCGAGAATCGCCCGTTCTTCTCGTAGCAGATGCCGATCGTGACGTAGCCGGGCTGCTCGAACTCGAACGCGACGTCGGCCTCGCTCGTGGTCGCGCGTGCTGGGTTCTCGGCGATCGCGCGAGCCATCCGGATCACCTCGGTGGCCTTGTCCTTCAGCGTGTGCGCCTTCTCGGTGTTGAGCGCGAGGATGCGGAATGCGATCTCGGGCTCCGGCATGACGAGGGCGACCGCGGTCTTCGCGCCGAGCGTGCCGAGCGCGGAGAGCCGATGCATGCCGTTTGGCGAGATGAAGTGATCGCCCTCGGGCACCGCGATCACCGGATCGAGGAAGCGACCGACCTTCGGGATCACGGCGGCGAGCCGCTCGGCGTGCGTCTTCGAGAGCTCGCGCTGGTAGGGCGTTGGCTTGACCTTGTCGAGTGGCAAGGCGGCGAGCGCGACCCAGTGGCCGCCGTATGGCTCGCGGTAGCAGGCGAGCACGTGGCCGCCGGCGTCGTCGATCTGCTTGCGCAGTCGCGAGACCTCGAGGGTCGGCGAGCCCGTCGCACACTCGGCAGCGGTCAGCCCGATCGAGCCGGCCTCCGCCGTGACCTTCTTCTTGCGCGGCGTGGTCGGCTTCTTCGGCGCCTTCTCGGCCTTCGGTTTCGTTGCAGCCTTCGGTGGCATGCAGCGACTGTAGTACCCTCGAAGCAGTGAAGTGGACGCGGGGCACCCGAAACGACGACGTCGTCGACGTCCGCGGCCGGGCTCCACGTGGCGGCGCGGCACTCAAGCTCGGGGGCGGCGGGCTGGTGGCGGCGCTCGTCGTGTTCGCGGTCTCGCGGATCATCGGCGTCGACCTCAGCGGGCTCGTCGGTGGCGGCGAGTCGTCGTCGGCCGCGTCGGGCTCGGCGACCTCGGAGCCGCCGCAGGGGCCCGATCCGGATGCCGAGCTCGTCGACTACGTGAAGTTCGTGATGAAGGACATCCAGGACACGTTTCAGGGGCAGTACGAGGCCGCGGGCAAGCCGTACCGCCGCGCCCGGTTGTACGTGTTCAGCGAGGCGATCGACACCGCCTGCGGGCGCTCGAGCTCGGCGATCGGCCCGTTCTACTGTCCCGGTGACGAGCAGGCATACGTCGACCTGACGTTCTTTCGCGATCTCCGCCAGCGGTTCGGCGCGCCCGGCAACTTCGCGCAGGCGTATGTGCTCGCGCACGAGGTCGGGCACCACCTGCAGACCTTGAACGGCATCGAGAAGCAGACCGCGCGGCTCGGTCGCGACAAGCGCTCGCGCAACGAGGCGTCGGTTCGCCAGGAGCTACAGGCGGACTGCTACGCGGGCGTGTGGGGGCAGGCCGCGCAAGGTCGCAAGCTCCTCGAGGCCGGCGACCTCGAAGGCGCCCTGACGGCGGCGAGCGCGATCGGCGACGATCGCCTGCAGAAGCAAGCCGGGGTCGATGTCGATCCCGAGACGTTCACTCACGGCACGTCGGCGCAGCGCATGCGTTGGTTCCGACGGGGCTTCGATACCGGCCGGCTCGATGCGTGCGATACGTTCTCCACGCAGGAGCTCTAGATGCAGACCACGTCATTTCCGAAGTCCGAGATCCAGATCCTGCTGCTCGAGAACGTGCATCCGGTGGCCGAAGAGGCGTTCGCCGCCGAGGGCTTCCAGGTCCAGACCGTCAAGGGCGCGATCTCGGAGGCCGAGCTCGTCAAGCGCATCCGCGATGTCCACGTCCTCGGCATCCGCAGCAAGACGCGGGTCACGCCGGCGGTGATCGACGAGGCGCGGCGACTGCTCGCGGTCGGCGCGTTCTGCATCGGCACGAACCAGGTCGCGCTCGCGCACGCGAACAAGAAGGGCGTCCCGGTCTTCAACGCGCCGTTCTCGAACACCCGCTCGGTGGCCGAGCTGATCCTCGCCGAGATCGTGATGCTGTCGCGGCACCTCGGCGATCGCTCGCGCGAGGTCCACGAGGGCCGCTGGCGCAAGGTCGCGGTCGGCAGCCACGAGGTCCGCGGCAAGACGATCGGCATCATCGGCTACGGCCACATCGGTAGCCAGATCGGCGTGCTCGCCGAGGCCTTCGGCATGCGCGTCCTGTTCTACGACATCATGGCCAAGCTGCCGATGGGTAACAACCACTCGGTCGGCAAGCTGACCGACCTGCTCGAGCAGTCCGACTTCGTGACGCTGCACGTCCCCGAGACGCCGCAGACCAAGGAGATGATCGGTGCTGCCGAGCTCGCGCACATGAAGCGGGGCGCCTGCCTGCTCAACGCGAGCCGCGGCACCGTCGTCGTGATCGAGGCCCTCGCGGATGCGCTGCGGAACGGTCACATCGGTGGCGCCGCGGTCGACGTCTACCCCGACGAGCCGGAGTCCAACAGCGACGGCTTCGCGTCGCCGCTCTGTGGGCTGGCGAACGTCATCCTCACGCCGCACATCGGCGGCTCGACCGAGGAGGCCCAGGAGGCGATCGGCCGCGAGGTCTCGGCAGCGCTGCTCAAGTTGATCAACGCGGGCTCGACGACCGGCGCCGTCAACTTCCCGCAGATCGAGATTCCGGCAACCAAGGACACCCACCGGATCCTCAACGTGCACCGCAACGTGCCGGGCGTGCTCCGCGACATCAACAAGATCGTCTCCGATCGCAACGCGAACATTCGCGCGCAGGTGCTGTCGACGGATCCCGAGATCGGTTACCTGATGATGGATCTCGATCAAGGCGTGTCGAACGACGTCAAGCGCGAGATCGCCGGACTCTCGACGAGCATCAAGACGCGCATCCTGTACTGACGTGTCGTCGGCGCACGGGTGAATCGTGACGTCGCGGACGAGTTCCTCGCAGCGCCGCGAACAGGCGCTTCTGCAAGATAGCGGTACAATGTCGCGCACGTGCACATCTCTGTCTTCGACATCTTCAAGATCGGCATCGGTCCATCGAGCTCGCACACCGTGGGCCCGATGCGGGCGGCGCGCCGGTTTGCGGGGCAACTCGAGGCAGATGGCGCGCTCGACACCGTCGCCTCGCTGAAGGTCGAGCTGTTCGGCAGCCTCGGCTTCACCGGCAAGGGTCACGGCAGCGACAAGGCGATCCTGCTCGGCCTCGAAGGCGAGGACCCGAAATCGGTCAACGTCGACACCGTCGACAAGCGCGTCGCGGCGATCACGGCCGCCAAGCGGGTCACCCTGCTCGGCAAGCACGCGGTCACGCTCGATCCCGATACCCAGCTCGTCTTCCACCGCCGCGAGAAGCTGCCGCTCCACGCGAACGGCATGCGGTTCACCGCACTCGACGCGAGCGGCGGCGCGATCACCGAGCGGATCTACTACTCGGTCGGCGGCGGCTTCGTCGTCGATCAGGCGGGCGCACCGGCCGATGGCAGCACGCCTGCCGATCAGGTCGTCGTGCCGTTTCCGTTCAACTCGGCAAACGAGCTCCTGCGGCTTGCCGCCGATCACGGCATGGCGATCTCGTCGCTGATGCTCGAGAACGAGAAGGCCCACGCTCCCGAGGCCGAGGTCCGCGAGCGCGTCGCCGAGATCTGGGCCGCGATGGATGCCTGCGTGAAGCGCGGCTGCGAACGCGAGGGCATCCTGCCGGGCGGGCTCAAGGTCAAGCGCCGCGCGGTCGCCCTGCACCGCCGGCTCAAGAACGCCGCCGGCGCGAGCGATCCGCTGGTCATCATGGACTGGGTCAACCTGTTCGCGCTCGCGGTCAACGAGGAGAACGCGGC
Organism: Deltaproteobacteria bacterium; assembly: GCA_013812655.1. GTDB lineage: Bacteria > Myxococcota_A > Polyangia > Haliangiales > Haliangiaceae > JABFXX01. Next base: position 22,505 of record JACCTC010000055.1, read on the forward strand.
GGGTGGGCGGGTCGTCACCGCGCCGACCAACGGTGCCGCCGGCATCATCCCCGCGGTGCTCATGTACTACCGGCGGTTCCTGCCGAACGCCGACGAGGAAGGCACGCTGCGGTTCCTGCTGACCGCGGCGGCGATCGGCGCGCTGTACAAGAAGAACGCGTCGATCAGCGGCGCCGAGGTCGGCTGTCAGGGCGAGGTCGGCGTGGCCTGCTCGATGGCCGCGGGGGCGCTCGCCGAGGTGATGGGCGGAACGCCCGCACAGGTCGAGAACGCCGCCGAGATCGGCATGGAGCACAACCTCGGCCTGACCTGCGATCCGATCGGCGGCCTCGTCCAGGTCCCGTGCATCGAGCGCAACGCGATGGGCGCGGTCAAGGCGATCAACGCCGCGCGGCTCGCGCTGCAGGGCGACGGCACGCACAAGGTCTCGCTCGACAAGGTCATCAAGACGATGTGGCGCACCGGCGCAGACATGAGCAGCAAGTACAAGGAGACCGCGCGCGGTGGTCTCGCCGTGAACATCATCGAATGCTGAGCGGTTGCCCGAACCTGTGGGTTGATCGAACGACGGCGAAGCGCGCGCGCATGGCGCGATCTGCGATACGCTGAGATCAGTGGAGCTCTCCGGCCTCGAGCCGCGGCGAAGCGACCTGGCGCGCGGCATCCTGATCGTGCGCAGCGCCCAACCGCTCGATGGCGATGCGCAGCGGGCGCTCTGGGAGACGCTCGGCACCGCCGGGATCGCCGAGAATTCGGAGACCGAGGAGACCGGCGAGCGCGATCCGGCCGATCCGGATCCGGTCCGCCAGTGGATGGCCGCACCGTGGCTGCCGCCCACTCCAGCGGATCTCGACGCGCAGCGGCTCGTGCTCGAGCAGGTCGGCGAGCGCTACGGGCTCGAGGCGATCTGGCTCGTCAAGGTCGAGACCGGCATCGACGGTGTCGTGTGGATGGAGCTGTCGGCCGCCGAGCCGCTCGCCGCCGACGTCGAGGACGAGCCCGATCCCGGCAAGCCGGTCGAGGTCGTCGACGCGATCTTCGACGAGCCCGCGGAGGTCCTGTATTCCGCGCCCGACGCACCGGCAACCGAGGATGACGACGACGACGAGCTCGAGGACGACGACGACGAGCTCGAGGACACCGATCTGTCGGCCGACATCGAGGTCGACAGTCACTGGCGCAACGGACCGCCGCCGCTCGAGCACTCGGTCGCGTTTCCGCTCGAGCGCTATCCCGAGATCCTCGAGGAGTACGACTGGGAGCGCTTCGGCGTCGCGCTCAAGCTCGCTGGCTCTCCGCTGCCCGGCGAGGAGACCGTGATCAACGCGTTCTTCGCGCTCTGGCTCTCGGTCTATCAGGACGAGCGTGTCGACGAGTTCGAGCCGTTCCAGCGTGCCGATGTCATCCACGATCGCAAGCACCGCTCCGCGCTGATGTGGGTCGAGCGGTTCTCGGTGCCCGCGACCGCCGCCGATCAAGTGCACTTCCTGATGTGGATCATCGCGCGGATCCACGACGTGCTGCCGATCGCGTGGGCTCGCTTCGAGACGATCGACGACGCGGTCAAGGCTCGCGCCGACGTCGAGGAAGGCACGCTGCCGTTCATCCTCGCCGGCAATCCGTTTGCCGAGCGGTTTCGACGCCACGGCGAGGAGGGCGCGCTCGCGTGGGCGGTCGCGCAGAGTGCGTGGAGCCGTCGCGAGCTCGCCGGCATGTTGATCGAGGTCGCTCTCGAGCACGATCCCGACGAGCCCGCGACCGCGATCATCGCCGAGCGCCTGCTGCGTCGCGCGCTCGTGTTCGATGCCACCTCCGACGCAAGCGGCTATCTCGCGATCGTGCTGGTCCGCCAGAAGCGCCTAGCCGACGCGATCGCGCTGGCCCGCGAGGCATCGAGTCGCGATGTCCGGTTGCTCGTCGTCGGCGAGATCGCCGAGCACGCCGCCGCCCAGCTATCGGACGCGCTCGAGCTGCTCGACGACGAGACCCTGCGCGCCACCGATCCCGAGGAGCTCTCCGAGCTGGTCGGTGCGATCGCGCGGCACGCCCCGGGCACGGTCCAGGCCGTCCTCGATCGGTTACCCGACGACGTCGCGCTCGTGCCGTACCTCTACAACGCGAGCTTCGCCGTCGAGCGGCCGCAGGCGCTCGCGATCCTGCGCCGCGTGCTCGCGCTCCCCCCGCCGCCGCCCGGAACCGGCGAGGCGCGCACCGCGCTCGTGATGGCGTGGAACAACGCCTGCATCCACGCGCACGCTCTCGGCGACTACGAGCTCGCCGTCGAGCTGGCCGACAGTGGCCAGCCATTCGCGCCGGAGAACCCGTACATCTTTCACTCCGCCGCCTGCGCCTACGCCGCGACCAAGCAAGTCGATCGCGCGCTCGAGCAGGTGGCGAAGGCGATCGAGCACGGGTACGAGCACACCGAGAAGATGGAGACCGATACCGATCTCGCGTCGCTGCACGGCGACCCCCGGTTCGGGGCGCTGTTCGTCGAGTGGCGCAACCGTCGCGCCGATCTCAACTAGTCTGTCGCAACAGGCTCAGCTGGGACGCAGGACGGCGCCCGAGGTCTCGGCCGAGATCTGACGCGTTGCCTCGTCGTAGTGACCGAAGCAGACCGGCGCGTAGGTCTCGTCGGCACCGAGCTGGATCTGCGGGCCGCGCACCGTCGGCGTGCCGTTGACGAAGCGTAGGTTGCAGATCGCCTTCTTCGCGCAGTACTGGCAGGTCACCTTGACCTCCTCGATACCGTCCGCGAGCTCCATCAGGCGCTGGGCACCAGGGAACAGCCGGGTCCGGAAGTCGGTGCGCAGGCCGTAGCAGATCACGGGGACTCCGGGATCGATCGTGATCCGGCGAAGGTCCTCGATCACCGCGGGTGGCAGGAACTGCGCCTCGTCGACGAGGATGCAGTCGAGCCCGGCGAAGTCGGCCGGATCGAGGTTCGAGTCCTCGTCGATGAGAAGATCAGCAGTTGCCTCGAGCCCGGACCGCGACGAGATCTTCGCGCTGCCGAACCGGATGTCGAGCCGCGGCTTGACGAGCAGCACGCGCTTTCCTTGCTTGCGGTAGTTGTGCGCCACCGCGAGCAGGTTCATCGACTTCGCCGAATCCATCGTGCCGTAACGGAAATAGAGCTTGGCCACGACTGCACCCTAGATCCGGGGGCTGACATCGGCCCCGACCACCAGGCGTGGCGCGGTACCGGGAACGGCCTACCGGCAAGTCGCGGTCATCACGAGCTCGTCGTCGACATCGCCCGAGAGCTCGAGCTTCCTTATCTCGAGGCCGGCCTCCTGCGCAGCCGCCTGAGCTTCGGCGAAGGCGCGCGCCCGATCGTCGGCCTGCCAGCGGATCGTGGCGATCCGGCGCTGGCGCCCGCCGAGCCGACGGTAGGCGACCGCGGCGTGTCGGGTCTCGGCCTCGCCGACGCTGTGGCCCGCGATCAGCACGACCTTGTGGCCCTTGGCCTGCAACGCCTTGAGCTTGCCGACCATCACCTCGAGGCTCGCGGCCTCCTCGGTGCGCCGCACGCCGTCGAGATCGTAGGTGACCTCGACGTGCGAGACCTCGCCGCCGATCGTGACCCCGGTCAGCTCGTAACCGTCGGGAATCGAACGCTTGCGGGCGCGCGCGAGGCACGCCTCGTCGGAGGCTTGCGGGGCACACGGCAGCTTGTCGATCCGCGCGGCGTCGACGATCGGCTCCTGCGAGACGGTGAGCTGTGCGCCGGCGATCCGCGTCGCGAGCCCCGCGAGCTCGGCTTCCGGGCACGCGATCGGATCAGGCGGCGGCGACTCCGCACCACCTGGGGTCGAGAAGTCCGGGGCGGGCGGCGGTGGCGACGCACCGCAACCAAGCGCGAGCGCGCAGAGCACGCCGCCGACGATCGCAAGGCCCATCCCGAAGGCTTTACCAGGCGTCGAGCGCGCGCGCGAGCCAGAGCGTGCCTGCCCCGACGAGCGCGGCGGCAGGGATCGTGAAGATCCACGCATAGATGATGCGCGTCGCGATGCTCCAGCGGATGCCACGCGCCTTCGCGACCGAGCCGACCCCGACGATCGCGCTCGTGATGGTGTGCGTCGTCGAGACCGGGATCTTGAGGAACGTCGCCATGAACAGTGTGATCGCGCCGGCAACCTCGGCGCAGAACCCGCCGACGGGCTTCAGGTGCGTCAGGCCCATGCCCATCGTCTTGACGATCCGCCAGCCGCCGATCGCGGTGCCGAGCGCCATCGCGCTGTACGCCGCGAGGAGCACCCAGTAGGGCGCCGAGGTCGCGCTGGCATCGAGCATGCCGCCTGCGATCATCACGGTCCAGATCACGCCGATCGTCGTCTGCGCGTCGTTGCCGCCGTGGCCGACCGAGTACGCGGCCGCCGAGATCAGCTGACCTATCCGGAACGCGCGATCGACCTTGCGCGGGCGGACCCGCCGGAAGCTCCAGTAGACCGAGAACATCAGGACGCTGCCGATCAAGAAGCCGAGCAGCGGCGCGAGCACGATGAACGCGACCGTCTTCTGGATCGCCTGCCAGTTGATGACCTCGGTGCCGCCATATGCGATGCCGGCACCGGACAGCCCGCCGATCAGCGCGTGCGAGCTCGACGACGGCAGCCCCCAGAACCAGGTCAGCAGGTTCCACAGGATCGCGCCGGATAGCCCACACAGCACGACCCACACGAACGCGGGGTCGGTGCCGTTGATCTCGACGGTTTTCGCGATCGTGTCCGCGACGCCCTGATGAAACACGAACAGCGCGACGAAGTTGAAGAACGCGGCCCACATCACCGCGATCCGCGGCGACAGCACGCGTGTCGAGACGACGGTCGCGATCGAGTTCGCCGCATCGTGAAAGCCGTTGATGATGGCGAAGAGCATCGCCGCTGCGATCGTGACGACGACGATGCCGGAGACATCCATCGCGGCTCAGCCGTGCTCGAGGATGACGCCCTCGATGATGTTCGCGACGTCCTCGCAGCGGTCCGACGCGTTCTCGAGGTTCTCGTAGACCTCTTTCCACTTGATGACCGTGATCGGATCCTTCTCTTCCTTGAAGAGCCGCGCCACCGAGCGCCGGAGGATCGCGTCGGCCTCGTTCTCGAGGCGGTTGATGTCGATGCAGAGCTTCAGCGTCACCTGCGGATCCTTGAGCGTGCGCAGCCCGCGCATCGCCGCCTCGACCTGCATCGTCGAGCGGAGCAGCACGTCGGCCAGATCGCGGACGTCGCTCGTCATCACGGTCAGCTCGTAGAGCTCGATGCGCTCGGCGGCAGCCTCGACGTAGTCCATCACGTCATCCATTCGCGTGATCAGGCGATGGATCGAGTCGCGATCGATCGGCGTGATGAACGTCTTGTGGAGGGCCTCGACGCAGCGATGCGTGATCGTGTCGGTCTCGTGCTCGATGTCGGAGATCCGCCGGCACTTCGCCGCGATGTTGGCGCCCGTCGTCACGAGCGACAAGAATTCCTTGGCGCCTTCGATCGTGAGCGCGGCGTGCTGCTCGAAGAAATCGAAGAAGCTGGTCTCGCGTGGCAGGAACCGACCGAACATCTCCTACGCGAGCCTGTAACATGGGCCCGATCGTGCGGTCACCGTTCCACGGCCGATTCGTCCCCCTCGGTGGTTGTCACCGTCCTGTCACCGAACGCGCCGTGGCGGAGGTACTGAATGACGAGCGCATGGACGCGTGGATCGTTCATGATCCACGTGTGCGTGACGTCGATCTCGGCGAACGCTGCCATGCCGTCGAGGCGGGTCTCGTCGACCGCGACCGTGCCGTCATGGCGGGTCTGCGCCGAGAACCGGCGACCCATCGTCCAGCTCGTCGGGTTCGTGAGCGCGAGCCCGCGCGTGCCCGCGATCACCGCAAACGCTGCCGGCGGTGCCGGCCATCGCGAGCCGTCGGCGAGCTCGGCGCCCGCGGGCCCGTAGTACCAGCGAAACACCGGGTTCTTCGTGAGTGCGGCCGCGAGCTGGCTGCCGCGATTGGGCGGCGCGAGCATCACGATGCGCTCCCAGCGGATCCGCGGATCGAGGAGGTGGCGGACGATCACGCCGCCCATCGAGTGGGTCACCGCGCAGACCGGCCGCGTTCCGGCCTGCTCGACGATCCAGTCCGCGATCTCGCTCGCGAGATACGACAGCGAGTGACGCCGCGACGGATACGTGCGACTCGCGGTCTCGAAGCCGTGTGCGCGCAGCACGCGTGACAGGCGCGCCATCGAGCCGTGGCCGCGCGCCAGTCCGTGCAGCAGCACGACGAGCGGCTTCATCGTCGGTCCGCTTCGTTTGCTTCCTCGGCGGCGTCCTCGGCAGCGTCCTTGTCGAGCTCGGCGTCGAGATCGGCATCGTTCTGCGCCTGCGAGGTCTCCGCGGGCTGGAATCCTGGAAACGGCTGCGCCGGATCGAAGCGATCGGGATGCCCCGGCGGGAACAGCGCCTCGAGCTCGGGCGGCTTGATCTCGCCGACCGTGCGAATCACGTCATCGGCCAGCCGCGCACGCTCGGCACGTAACGCCTGCACCTCGCTGCGAAACCGTAGCCGGCGCGCGAGCACGCCGAACGCACGGCGGACCAGGCGCAGCCGATCGAGCACGCGCAGCGTCGCCCAGCCCGACAGCGGCAGGATCGTCGCGGCGAGCGCGGCCCACGCGGGCCCGGCCTTCCACCACACGACGCCGACCGCGATCGCGTAGGACAGCAGCACGAGCAGCATGCCGACGAGCATCTTCGTCGTCGCGATCACGTCCTTGCGCGGCGTCAGCCGCGGGCCGGCGATCCGCGCGAACAGCACGGTCGGCAGGTGCAGTGGCGCGCCCGGCACGCAGAGTGGCAGCCAGAACGCGACGAGCACGAGGTGCCGCATCATCCGCGCGCTGACCTCGAGCTTCGACAGATCGCGCGCGAGCTCGCGGTCGGTGATGCCGAGCTCGTCGAGCTTCTCCTGGTACGCGCGGACCCGCGTCATCAGCGCGAGCACCTTCGGATCGGCGGCGACCGCGCCGTAGTACATGTTGAACCGCCGCGACAGCTCGATGCGATCCTCGATCGAGATCTCCTGGGGCTGGTAGAGCCGGCGCACGGTGTCGAGCGCGCGAACGGTCTCCCAGTCGGGCGCGTTGATCGTCAGCCGGCGCAGCCCGTTCTCGATCTCGGCCGTCGCGGCCTTGACCGCATCGCGCGCCGTCGACGCGGCGATCTCGATCGGTGGTCCGTACTGGACGAGCACGCGACTGCGAAACCGCTTGGGATGGATGAACGTCAGCCCGCACGGCACGATCGCGATCGGCGCGCCGGTACGTGCGGCACCACCGAGGGCGAGCCGCGCCGCGCCGGTCTTGAGCTTCGCGAGATGCGACTCGTCGTGCGAGATGCCCTCGGGGAAGATCCCGATCGCGCCGCCGTCGGCGAGCACGCCGAACATGTGCTCGAACGCCGCATCGTTGACCTTGCCCATCTCGGCACTGTCGCGCGGGGCTCCTGCCGGCGCGTCGGTCGGCTTGCCGTCGTGCTCGATCTTGCGCGCGAGCGGCACCGCGCCGAGCCCGCGGAGCAGCATGCCCATGATGCGTCCCTTGAACAGCGAGTCCTTCGCCGCGAAGTGAGCTTTGCGCTGGCAGGTCGTGATGATCAGGATCGGATCGATCAGCGAGTTCGGATGGTTCCCGGCGAACAGCACGGGCCCGGTCCCGGGGATGTTCTCGATGCCCGCGACCTCGACCTGGCGAAAGAACACACGCGTGACGATCCGCAGGAACCAGGTGAGGATCCGGTACGCCACGCGCCATCGTATCGCGTCGGCAGGCAGCCCGGTGCACCGGTGCCGTGCCGGCATCATGCGGCAGGTTCGAGACGGTCACGCCAACGCTTGCATCGAGGTCAGCTCACGTACGTACTGCTGTCATGCGCATCTGCGTTCTCGCCAGCATCCTCGGGTTGGTCGCGTGTGGAGGCCCGATTCGCAAGACCGTCGCTGTGGGTTGGCGCGACTCCTTGCGAGGTTACGCACCGTGCAAGCCGACCGCCGCCGGCTCGAACGTGGAGCAGCATCTCGGCTACTACAAGGCCGTTACCGCAGGCCGCGCCGAGGTGAGCTGCGAGGCCGATCTCGTTCTCGACGTCCGCCCGATCGCGCGACTCGAGATCGTTGCGCCCGCTCAGATCAGCGGACGCGCGTACGTCGTCGCCACCCTCCACGCCTATGACGCCAGCGGCGATTTGCCACTCGACCTCGGCAACGACCCCGAGGT
>JACCTC010000065.1 GCA_013812655.1 Deltaproteobacteria bacterium
TCGGGCCCGCTCGCCAGCGTCCGCTGGCTCGCTCCATCTCGGGCACCTACTCGGGCTCGGGAGGTCCGCTCGGCCTCGCGTCCGACGTCGGCGTGCCGGCCGGGAACGACAGGTACACGTAGTACATCCCGTCGGCCTCGGTCGCGGTACGCACCGATGCCTCGCGTGCATCGGCCGGGTTCTTGAACGTGATCCGGATGTCGACGCCCGCGCCGTGGGCGGCCCGTCCCTTACCGCCGCGCGAGGCGCGCACGACCTTGGCGTGGACACGTGACAGCGGGTTGTCGAAGAACCGGGTCTCGATCGCGCGCCAGGTGCTGGCGTCCAGCCGCCTGAGGTTGGCGTGCACGACGAGCGTCGCGCCCTCGACCCGCTGGTTGACCTCGAACGGCGCCACCGACTGCAAGAACAGCTGCGCGCCGCCGTCCTTGGCCTCGAAGCCGATCCAGGTCAGCGTGCCCTTCGGCGGTGGGCGCCTGGGTTTCGCGTCGGATTTCTGGCCGGGGACCACACCGCCGTAGTCGCCTTCCTTGTGCACGTTGTCGGCGTGGGCCGGGCCCGCGAGGAGCATGATCAGGAGGAGACGACGCATCCCTGGATCGTACGGGCCTCTTCCCCATGACGCAAATTCCCCGAGGGAGGCACGGCTCGGCTCCCGGGACGGCTATGCTTGCAGAGGTGCGCCACGTCAGAGGTCTGTTGTTCGTCGACTACGTGCGCATGCTGCGCGCGCAGAAGTCCGTCGACTGGAGCCAGCGCCTGACCGCCGAGGATGTCTGGTTCCTGTCGACGAGGATCGATCCCGACGCGTGGTATCCGATGGAGACCTTCGAGCGGATGGGTAACGAGATCCTGCGCACCGTCGCGCACGGTGAGCTGTTCCCCGTCCGGCTCTGGGGCCGCTACTCGGCGGCCAAGCTCCACGAGGGCAACCCTTCCCTGCTGGCGCCCGACGATCCGGTCGAGACCCTCAACCGGTTTCGTGTGCTGCGCCAGACCTTCTTCGACTTCGAGGCGCTCAGCGTCCCGATGCTCCTCGAGGACGAGGCGCACATCATCATCGGCTATCACATGGGCATGCCCGCCGAGAGCGCCGCCTGCTACCAGACCATGGGCTTCTTCGAGGGTCTGCTCGAGCTCGCCGGAGCCAAGGACGTCGACGCCTCGTTCCGCGAGAGCTCGTGGGCCAACGCCCTGCGGACGCTGCTCGTGATCCGCTGGCGCTCGCCGAAGCCCTGAGCAACAGCGTCAGTCCTGGCGAGCCGACGCGCTCGGGTCGGAGACCGCGATCGGATCGGCGGGTGCGTCGAGGTAGCGGACACGTGCCTCGCCGACGATGAACAGCGAGCCGGCGACCAGGATCGGTGCCGCGTGGGTACGCGCGAGCGTGTCGGCTGCGGCCAGATCGGCCGCAGTCTCGACGGGGACGCTCGTGGCCTCCTCGATGACCGCGGCGAGCGCGGCGGGATCGAGAGCACGCTCCAGCTGGTAGCGGGTCGCGACGAAGGCGCTGACGGCAGGCGCGAGCTCGCGGATGATCGAACGGACGTCCTTGTCGGCAGACACCGCGAGGATCGCGACCGGACGCAAGTCACGCTCGCGCAGGGTCGCGGCGAGCGCGGCAGCACCGTGCGGGTTGTGCGCGCCGTCGAGGATGATCGGTGGCTCGCCGGCGATCACCTCGAAGCGGCCGGGGTGGACGACGCCCGCCAGGGCGCGCGCGCGCGTCGTGGTGTCGAGCCGAAGGACGCCGAGCGCCGCTAGCTGATCGAGCGCGGCGAGCGCGGCGGCGGCGTTGCGGCGCTGGTGGGCACCGGCGAGGCCGAGCGGTGGCACGCGCTCGAGCGCGCTCTCGTCGACGACGCGGATCGGCTGCGGGCCCATGCCGGTCAGCGCGAGGTTCGCGAGGGCGTCGTCGAGCTGCAGCTCGTCGGGGCTACCGATCATCGTGATCGTCGAGACCTGCGCATGCACCGCGGCCTGCTCGAGGAGCGGGACGGCCTCGGGCTCGCCCGACACGCCGATCACGATGCGCTGGCCTGGCTTGAAGATGCCGGCTTTCTCGGCGGCGATCGCGGCCAAGGTCTCGCCGAGGATCGCCTCGTGATCCATCGCGACGCCGGTGACGACCGCGATCGGCGCGGCGATCGCGTTGGTCGCGTCGAGCCGGCCGCCGAGCCCGACCTCGAGGATCGAGACGTCGACGTGCGCGTCGGCGATCGCGACACACGCCATCGCGGTCAGTTGCTCGAAGAACGTCAGCTCGTCACCGCCATGCGCGCGCACGCGATCGGCGGCAGCCACGAGCGCGGCCTCGGCGATCAACTCGCCATCGATCACGATGCGCTCGCGCAGCGAGGACAGATGCGGCGAGGTGTACGTCGCGACCCGCAGGCCGCCGGCGCGCACGAGCGCCGCGATCATCGCGACCGTCGAGCCCTTGCCGTTCGTGCCGCCGACATGGATCACCGTGCCGAGCCGGGTGTCAGGCGAGCCGAGCGCGTCGAGCAGCGCGCGGATGCGGTCGAGTCCGAGCACGATGCCGAAGCGCCGCGCGGGTAGCAGGCGCGCGAGCAACTCGGCGTAGGCCGACACTAATCCGTCGCCGGGAGCTCGCAGAGCTCGTCGCTGACGACGCCGGTCGTCCGTGACGGCTCACGCCCGCGCTCGAACCAGCGCAGCGAGCGCTCGAGCGTCTTCTTGAGATCCTTGCGGCTGACGACCATGTCGACCATGCCGTGCTCGAGCAGGAACTCCGAGCGCTGGAAGCCCGGCGGCAACTGCTGGCGGATCGTCTGCTCGATCACGCGCGGCCCGGCGAACCCGATCAGCGCATCGGGCTCGGCGATGATGATGTCCCCGAGCATGGCGACCGACGCGGCGACGCCACCCGTCGTCGGATGCAGCAGCACCGCGATGTACGGCACGCGGGCCTCGCGGAGGCGTGCGCGCGCCGCCGAGGTCTTCGCCATCTGCATCAGCGACAGCACGCCCTCCTGCATGCGCGCGCCACCCGATGCGCAGAACATGATCGCGGGGCGGCGGTGGGCGACGGCGCGCTCGAACTGCCGCGCGATCTTCTCGCCGACGACCGAGCCCATCGACCCACCCATGAACTCGAACACGAAGAACCCGACCTCGACGGCGATGCCACCCATCATCGCCGTGCCTGCGCGATACGCGTCGCCGGAGCCGACCTTGCGGGTCGTCGACTTGATCTGGTCGACGTACTTCTTGGTGTCGACCCGGAAGCCCAGGGGATCGCCGCTCTCGAGCGTCTTGTCGTGCTCCTGCCAGCTCCCGGGATCGATGCTGTGCTCGATGCGCGCCTCGGTCGACATCCGGAAGTGGTGATCGCAGCTCGTGCAGACCCGCTCGTTCGCCTCGAGGTCAGCCTCGTAGAGCGTGGAGTTGCAGCGCTCGCACTTGATCCAGATCCCCTTCGGCACCGACTTTTTCGGTTCCGAGGCGAGCCCTTGCGTTCGCGACCACCACGCCATTGGCGAGCTAGATACCAGACGCGACCGCCAGGGGTAAAGGACCCGCACACCTCCGTAAATTCGCGGGCGCAGGTCCGCGGAAATGCCCGGCATGCGCGAAATCACGCTGGCTTTTGCTCGCGACCGCCGGGCGACTCTGCTAAGCAGCAAAGGGAAAACAGCCTTTCCCGGGGCGCAGAGAACGAAACTTCTTTGGCTCCCCCCGGCCCCCGTGAGGTCGCGATGTCTTCCGTTCTTGTCGTCAATGAAATCAGCACGGAGCGCGAAGAGATCGCGCGCGCACTGGAGGCGGAGGGGTTCACTGTCGTGCAGGCGTCATCCGCCGCCGAGGCCACGCGGGAGATCTGGGGCGGCTCGTTCGTCGTCGCCATCATCCCGACGCTCCTGACCGGAACCACGAGCACCGCGCTGCAGCAGCAGCTCGTCCAGATGGCGCCCGAGATCGAGACCTTGATCCACGGCAAGAACGACGAGCTCCCGGCGCTCGTCCGCAAGGTCACCCAGATCCGCGACGGCAACTTCTCGATCGGCGCCGCCTGATCACTTCTCCGGCGCGCTCCGGCACTTCGCTCCGGCGCGCTCCGGCACGCGCTCCGGCACGCGTTTCGGTCAGCCGCCGAATCGATCTTTGAGGTTCAGGAACTCGAGGAACTCGAGGAGCCTGCCGACCTCGGGGACGATGAAGCCGTCGCCTTCGATGCCCGCGTCCTCGGCGAGCAAGACGAGCCGCGCCGAGCGCAGCCGATCGACGACGTCGATCACCTCGTGCACCGGAAGCCCGACGCGCCCGGCAATATCCTCGATCCGCTTCGGCACCAGGATCGCGGTGCCGGCATTGAACTGAGCGCCGGCGAGCGTCATCTGCTCCTCGGCCATGTGGCGCATGCACTGCACGACGCGATGGTTCGCGCTCGGCAGCAGCAGGAGCTCGACGTGCTGGTTCGCACTCTCGAGCCGGGTGGCGAGCGACTTGATGATGCGGAGCGCGATCTCGGGACGCGCGCGTAGCATCGCCTCGAACGTGCGGCCCTCGATCACGAGGAGCCGTGCGCCGGTGCGAACCACGGCGGTCGCCGAGCGAGGGCGGCCGTTGAGGATCGCCATCTCGCCGAAGAACTCTCCGGGCGGCAGCACCGCGAGCACCCGCTCGGTCTCGCCGACCTGACGCCGGATCTCGACCTCGCCCGCCAGCACCACGTACATGTAGTCGCCCGGCTGGCCCTCTTCGAACAGCACGGAGCCCGCGGGAAAGTCGCGAGCAAATCGCTCGAGCGCGTCGATCACCCGATCATCATCGCATGGTTGCGTGGCGGAGGATGTGGAGCAGTGCGGGGCCGAGCGAACGATCGAGCCGGTGCGCATCGCCCGGGAGCACGACTTCGTCGCATGACAGCCCGAGCTTGACCGCCCGGACCAACATCTCGACGTCCCAGCCGTGGCCACGATCGCTCATGCCGAGCGCGATCAGCGCCGGGAACCGCATCGCGCGCACCGGCCCCAGACCCGACCAGCGATGGCCGTAGACGGTATCGATGAGGCCGGTCACGAGCTTCTCGCCGACCCGTCGACGCCCGGGCTCGATGCCCAGCACGAGCTCGACGCTGCGCTCCTGGAGTGGCTCGACGAGGGCCGCGAGCGAGCTTGCCGCCGATGGGCGATCGCCGGGGATGAACAGCAGGATATCGGGCACGCGCGGCAGCGACGAGAAATGGGCCTGCGCGCGCAGACACGCCGCGCCGTAGCCGCCAGATGGCTCGCGCAGCACCAGCGCACCACCATCGCGCGCGATCTCCGCGGTGCGATCGTTGGACGCACGATCGACGACGACGACCGAGCGGATCAACCGATGCGGGAGCTCGCGCAGCAGGGGCGCGAGGCTCGTGGCGTGATCACGCGCCGGGACCACGACATCGATCACGGGTACAACAGCCACAGCGTCGCAGCATACCGATTTTCGCGGAGCGGATGTGTGGTACACGGAGCCGCGATGGCGATCACCTACAAGGATGCAGGCGTCGACATCGACGCTGGCAACGCCCTGGTCGACCGGATCAAGCCGCTCGCGAAGTCGACCACCCGGCCCGAAGTCCTCGGCGGCATCGGTGGCTTCGCCGCGCTCTGTCGGATCCCTACCGGCTATCAGAATCCGATCCTGGTGAGCGGCACCGACGGGGTCGGCACCAAGCTCAAGACCGCGTTCGCCGCGAACCGTCACGACACGATCGGCATCGACCTCGTCGCGATGTGCGTCAACGACGTGCTCGTCACCGATGCCGAGCCGCTGTTCTTCCTCGACTACTTCGGCACCGGCTCGCTCGACGTCGACACCGCCACCTCGGTGATCTCGGGCATCGCCGAGGGCTGCCGCCAGGCCAGGTGCGCACTCGTCGGCGGCGAGACCGCCGAGCTGCCCGGCCTGTACCACGGCAAGGACTACGACCTCGCCGGGTTCTGCGTCGGCGTCGTCGAGCGCGATGCCATCCGCCCGCAGCGCGATCTCGCGGACGGCGATGTCGTGATCGGGCTGCCCTCCGCGGGTCTCCACTCGAACGGCCACTCGCTCGCGCGCAAGGTCGTGCTCGAGATCCTCGCCCTGCCCCTCGACGCGCGCCCCGCGCTCCTCGGCGGCTCGAGCGTCGCCGACGAGATGCTGCGGCCGACGATCATCTATGCGGACGCGTTCGCGCGGATGCGCGCGGCGAAGCTGCCGTGGAAGGCCGCGGCGCATATCACGGGCGGCGGCCTCCTCGAGAACCCGCCCCGGATCTTCGCGGACGACAGGCTCGCCGTCGAGCTCGACCCGCGAACCTGGGACGTCCCCGCGATCCTCCAGCTGATCGCGAGTGCCGGGATCGAGGCGACCGAGATGCGCCGGACCTTCAACCTCGGCATCGGCATGACCATCGTCGTCCCCGCGAACGTCGCGGATCATGCCGTCGCGATGCTCGCACCCGAGCGTGCACGCGTGGTCGGCCGGCTGGTGCCGCGCGCCGGCGGCGAACCATCGCGGTTCATCGGGGACTAGCTCGTGAAGGTCGGCGTCCTCGTCAGCGGCACCGGGACCAACTTGCAGGCGCTGCTCGACGCCGAGACGACCGGCCGCCTCGAGCCCGCGACGCTCGCCGTCGTGATCTCGAACAAGCCCGGCGTGCAGGCCCTCGCACGAGCCGGTGCGGCGAACGTCCCCGCCTTCGTCGTCGAGCATGCGGCGGTCGCGCGCGAGGTCTTCGAGGACCAGCTGCACGCGGTGCTCGCCGCGCATCACGTCGAGGCCATCGTGCTCGCGGGCTTCATGCGCGTGCTGACCCCGCACTTCCTCGACCACTACCGCGATCGCATCATCAACACGCACCCGTCGCTGTTGCCCGCATTTCCCGGCGCGAACGCAGCCGCGCAGGCGATCGCCCACGGCGTGAAGATCAGCGGCGTGACGATCCACTTCGTCGATGCGAGCCTCGACGGGGGGCCCATCATCGAGCAGGTCGCAGTGCCGGTCTTCGACGACGACGACGCCGCGGCGCTCCAGGCTCGCATCCAAAGCGAGGAGCACAAATTGCTTCCAGACGTCGTCCAGCGCTTGGCCCGGGGCGAGCTGTCGTGCCAAGGTCGCAAGGTGCGCGGGCCGGGGCGACGTGCCGAGTAACACCTACGACCTCGTCGTGCTCGGCGACGATCTGGCCGCGCTGGTCTGCGCGACCCTGTGCGTCCGCCGCGGCATGCGGACGTTGGTGCTCGGTGACGATCGGCCGGCGCGCTACACGCTCGGCCCGCACAAGCTGCCGATCGATCCGGCGTCGTGGCCGAGTCTGCCCGGCTCTGCCGGCGAGCGCGTGCTCAAGGAGCTCCACGCCGAGCTCGCGATGCGTCGCAAGCTCCGCGAGCCCAAGATCGCCGCCCAGATCGTCGCGCCCGATCTGCGGATCGACGTCGGCCCCGACCGGCTCGCCGGCGAGCTCGCGCGCGAGGTAGGCCAGGATGCGGGCGCTGCGTGGCTCGCGCGCTGGGAGCGAACGAACGAGCTCGCGCGCCAGCTCGATCCATTGCTCGCCAGCGAGCATGCGTTTCCAGGCGTCGGCTTCTTCGAGCGCCGCGAGGTCGCGAAGGTCGCAGATCTCGTGACCGAGCAGACCGCAGCGTGGTGGGCCGATGCGCGCGACGCGAAGGGTTCGTCGCTGTGGCGCCACCTCGCCGCGATCGCGCTGCGGCATCCCGCACCTCCGCCCGCCGCGATCGCGCGCGTGATCGATGCGTGGCGCACGGGGCCAGCGACGCTCCGCGGTGATGGCGACGCGATCCGCGAGCTGTTCGTCGAGAAGCTCACGACCGCAGGCGGCGAGCTGCGCGCGGGCCGGATCTCCGACCTCGGCATCTCGTGGGGCAAGATCACCAGCATCTCGCTGGTCGGGGGCGACGAGATCGGTGCGCTGCAGGTTGTCGCGAGCCGGCCTCCCGCGGAGCTCGTGGAGCTGCTCGGCAAGAAGGCGCCGAAGCGGCTCGCCGAGCTCGCCGACAGCGTCGCGATCGTCGGCTATCGCTACACGCTCAACATCGTCCTCGACGAGGCCGGACTACCCGAGCACATGGCCCCGACGGTCGCGGTGATCGCCGATCCCGGCCAGCCGCCGAGCGGCGACACCGCATTCTCGATCCACATCGGCGAGACCGACGACACCGGACGCGTGATCGCGACGATCGCGGCCGTGCTGCCCGCCGAGGGCCCGCTCGACGACCACCAGCTGGCCACGACGTGCGGCGAGCTGCGTGCGGGCCTGTGGAAGCGGCTCGCCGATGTCATGCCGTTCTTCGAGCGCCACCTCGTGCTCGCACACTCGCCGTTCGAGGCAAAGCCTCCGCACGTCCCGGGCGGGCGCGGCAGCTACGACGTGCCCCGGCACCTCCCGCTCGCGATGACACCTGTGTGGAGCGGCAAGCTCGCGCAGTCGGCAGAGCTCGGCGCGCTGCCCTACCAGACCGGCATGAAGAACCTGACGCTCACCGGCGAGCAGATCCTGCCAAGCCTCGGCGTCGAGGGGGCGCTCGCGGCGGGCTGGAGCGCGGCGAAGGTTGCCTGCGCGATCGCCGGCAAGAAGAAGGATTACCTGCGCGACGAAGTCGTCGGCGCGACCGGCTGAGCTACGGCCGACCGTCGAGATCGCGCTCGACCGCCGCCACGAACCGCACTCGCGACTGCTCGAGCTCGATCACTCCGCGCGCCGCGAGCTCGCCGCGCGCGAGCGCTTCGTCCCAGCGCCCGCCGAGGATCCGCGCGACATCGACCGGTGCGACGCCGGGCTCGCCCGCGAGGTGCGCGCCGTAGATCAGCACGAGTGCCGGGACGAGCTCCGGTGCGAGGCGATACTCCGCGGCGAGCGCATCGAGTACCGGGATCACGGGCGGCGGCGTGTCGAGCGTCCCGGCGATCGCCGCACGCGCCCACGCGACGCAGTCGTCGCGCCATGCCGACCGCTCGGCCATCCGCTGCTCGATCCTAAACGCGGCTGCGGCGCCCTGCACGGCGACGGCCGCGCTCGGCACCGGTTGCGGCGAACCCAGGCTGGCGAGCCGGCGCTCGCGGACTGCCGCAAACCGCTCGGCCAGCTTGGTGCGCGGGCCCGACCCCGATGCCGGCGCCACCTGGGGCACCTCGGGCTCCGTCAGCCGCAACGCCGGCGGAAATGACGCAGGCGTCGCTCGGGCTTCGACCTGGGGAGGCGGAGCCGGCTCGGGTCCCTCGCCGAGCGTCGATGGCCGCGGCGGTTCGTCAGCGAGCTCCTCCGCGAGCACCGGAGCTGCGACCGCCGGCGCCGCGATCGCCGTGACGGTCGCAACCTCACGCTCGCGGTCGTCGAGCGGCACCACGACGATCGGGCGTCCTTGCTGCGCGGCGAGCACTCCGAGCGAGCGACCGACGACGAGCGCCGCGGCCTCGACGTGATCGAGGCCATGGGGGACGATCACGCGAAGCCGCGTGCGGCCGTCGAGATCGATCGCGTAGAGCCGGCCGGTCTCGGCACCGATGCACGCGATCACGTCGCTGCGCGGGTGACTGGCCACCGCGGCGATCGGCTCTGGCAGATCGTGCACCTTCGGCTGCCCGCGATTGATCAGCGGCAGCACCTCGATCCGCGACGGATCCTGCTGCGCCACCATCCACACCACGCGGTCGCTGCCACCGAGCGCGCTGATCGTTATCGGGCGCGGCATCCGCAGCCGGCGCTTCGGCATCCGGCTGTGCGGATCCCACTCCTCGATCACCCCGGGCAATGCGACGACGAACTGCGCCGCGGCGGCGCCGGCAACGTTCGGCCGCGTGCGTGCCGGGAACTGGTACGGCGTCACGTGGTTCTCGGCGGCGGTCAGCACGGCCGCGCTCTGGGCGCCGATCACGAGCGCGTGCACGCCGACCGCGGCGAACAGCCGCATCGGGGTCTGCAGCCGGATCTCCGCGATCGATCGCGACTCCTGGACATCGACGAGGTGCGCCGTGGTGTGCGCCTCGTGACGGGCGAGCACGAGCAGCCGCGGTGGTGACCCCAGCCACGCGACCTCGAAGTCCTCGGCCAGGGTGTCAGCAGCGATCTCGCTGACGGTGTCGCCGGTTGCCAGATCGACGACGACGACCCGGGCTCGCTCGACGACGGCCGCCACCGCACCGTCCGCCGACACGCTCAGGCGCGGCCGGTCGAGGGGACGATGCGTCGGGGTCGTCACGAGCACCGAGGTTATCGTGAGTTGCGAAGCAAGTCCGCAAGACGGCCGGCGTTGACGACGATGACGGTCACGCCATCCTGCCGCCGACGGTGAGCGCACCGCGATCGCCGTACTCGCCACGCACCGCTCGCTCGAGGTGACTCATGCTGATCGGCTGGCCTTCGCGGGCGGCCGAGAACGCGGCGCGCAGCACGACGTTCTTGATGAAGCCGCCCGACAGCTCGTAGTGCCTCGCGAGCTTGTCGAAGTCGATGCGGCCGGAGACCGGTGCCTCGGCGGGGATCATCCGACGCCACAGCTCGGCGCGTGATTCGATGTCGGGGAACGGGAACTGGATGTTCGCGGACATCCGGCGCATCACGGCCGGATCGATCGCCGAGAGGATGTTCGTCGTGAACACGGCGATGCCGCCAAATTGTTCGAGGCGCGCGAGGATGAAGTTGGTCTCGAGGTTCGCGTGGCGATCGTTCGAGCTGCGGACCTCGCTCGTGCGCTTGCCGAGCAAGGTGTCGGCCTCGTCGAACAGCAGCAGGACGTGGCCGGCCTCGGCGGCATCGAACGCGCGCGCGAGGTTCTTCTCGGTCTCGCCGATCCACTTCGACATGATGCGTGACAGATCGATCACGTACATGTCGAGCCCGAGCTCGCGGGCGATCAGGCCCGCGACCATCGACTTGCCCGTACCGGGTTGGCCCGAGAACAGGATCGTCAGCCCGTGGCCCTTGCCGACCTTGCGCCCGAAGCCCCAGTCGCCGAGGACCTCGTTGCGGAACGCGACGCGATCGACGATGCCGATCAGGCTGTCGACGATCTCCTCGGGGAGCACGACATCGTCCCAGGTCTGGGTGACCTCGACGCGCGTGGCGACGGTCTTCAGATCCGAGTCGAACAGCTGGCGGATCGCGCGGGCGACATGCATGCGATCGATCGGCTCGCCGTCGAGGTTTGCCAGCTCGCGCGCGCCGTCGCAGGCGCCAACGATGCCGCCGATGCCGAGGTTGTAGAGCCCGGCGATCTCGCGCCAATGCACGTCGGTGAGCTCGACGGGACCGGTCAGGTAGGTACGCCACAGCTTCTCGCGCTCGCTGTGGGACGGCACCGGGATGGCGACCTCGGTCGTCGACCGCAGCGCGACGATCGCCTGGGCGCTCTCGCCGAGACCGACGAGCGCGACCGTGTCGGGATAGACATCGAGGCACTCGCGGAACCGCGCCCGACCCTCGGGCGTCAACGCTTCCTCGGCGTCGCGAACCACGAGCAACGCGCCGTGGAGCGTCGCCTCGCGAAACGCCGCGACCAGGCGATCGGCATCGAGGCCCCGCCCGCTGACCATCAGGAGAGGCTTGCCGAGCCGGTGCGCCGCGAACCGCAGCAGGATCTCGCGGCCGGAGCCGGGCGCGCCCTGCACCCGGATCAACCGGCGCGGCGACTGAAACGCACGCACGACGAGCGCGAGCTGGCGTTCATCGCACTCACCGGGAGGCTCGTCAGGCGACACGAGCTGCGCGTTCGCGGTGAGCTCGGAGTCGAGCGAGCGGCGGCCGAGCAGCCAGCCGGTCATCCGCGGGTGCAGCCGCACGCCCTGCGCGAGGAATGGCCGACTGTCCACGCCGTCGACGATCAGGAACCGCAGGCGGCGCGCCAGGCCATCGGCGGCGAGGTCCGAGTGCAGCAGCGCGGCGGCCTCACCGATCGCGAGGCTGCGTGGCCGATACGCGATCTCGAACAGCGTGTCGACGGTCATCGCGAACGCGTGCGGCGTCCCGGCGAGGTAGGCGGCGAGCCGCGCCGATGCCGGATCGGTCTCGCACGCGAGCAGCACGGCGAGCAGATCTGCCTCGGTCGCTTGCAGCCCGAGCTTGTCGACCATCTCGCCGATCGCGGTCGCGGGATCGTAGCGATGATCGGTGACGAGCTCGGTCGGCTGCGCCGGTGGACGCATCAGCCGCTCGATCTCGGCGGGCCCGAGGGTCGCGCTGACGGTGCCCTCGGCGCCGGCCACACTCTCACGATTCAGCATGCCGTCCGCCCAGCGCTGGCGAATCGCGCGCTCGAGGAGCCGGCGCGCACGCTCGAGGTGATCGTCGCTGCGCCGTTGTCCCGGCACGAAGACCGCGAGGGGGGTGACCGGAGGTTCCACGAGGCCGATCGCATCATACCCGCGTACCGCGCGACGGGGACCGGCTACATCAGCGCTGATACGCGAGCTCGACGAGCAGGCGGTAGCGCGGCGCACCGATCTCGTCGACCAGCCCCGCCCCGCCCCGCACGCCGACGGTGACCTCGCGGGTTGGCCGGGTCACGATGCCGACCCGCGCCTCGACCGGCGACGGGCTGCGGCCGATGCCGACGTCGTCGCCGAGGATGGCGTGCAGCTCGGCGGTGAGCTTGACCTGATCGGCCGCGCACCACAGCGGGCGAACTGGCGGCACCGGGATGGCCACACCGATCGCGGCGAGCAGCTCGTCGCCGACCAGCCGATCACCGACGACGACCTCCGCCCCGCGGAGCCGGATCCCCGCGGTCCCCGCGATGACGATGCCGCCCGGCGCGGTGATCCTGCCGAGCAGCCGCCACGCGAGGGCCCAGCTCGCCTCGCCCGCGAAGTCATGATCAT
>JACCTC010000070.1 GCA_013812655.1 Deltaproteobacteria bacterium
GAGCACTTCCTTGGCGTGATGGGGCAGGAGCTCGCGCGCCTGCGCGCCGCCGACACGACGCCGATCGCGATCGCCAAGCCCGCCGTTCGCGAGTCGAGCCCGCAGGTCGGCGCTGCCGGCCGCCGCGCGTCGCGCTCCGCGCGGTAGAACCGTAGCCGCGCATGAGCGCCGGCACCGTCTACGTCGATTACCAGGGCCGCGAGCGCGTCCCCGCGATGGTGATCGGCGGGATGACCGTGATCGAACGCGTGCTCCGCGAGGCGGCACGTGCGGGCGCTGCCCGTGCGATCGTCCGCGGTGACGAGCTGCCCGCGCTGCCGCCCCTCGGGCTGGCCGTCGACGTGATCCCGACGACGATGACTCCGCCCGCCGAGGCCATGCCGATCGCCGGAGACGTGATCGCCGGCGTGACGGTCCACGATGCGGCGTCGCGGCGGGCCGCGTCGCGGGCGCTGTTCCAGACCTGCCGGCGACCCCATGACGGGCTCGGCGATCGCTACGTGATCCGCGGCATCTCGCTGCCGATCTCGCGCGTGCTGTGCCGCTTTCGCGTGACCCCGAACCAGGTCACCTGGGTCAACATCGTCGTCGGGCTGGTCGCCTGTGCATTCGCGGCCCGCGGCGATCGGCTCTCGCTCGCGATCGCGGGCGTCCTCGCGTTCCTCCAGGTCGTCCTCGATTCGTGCGACGGCGAGATCGCCCGGATCCGGCACATGACGAGCCGGTTCGGGATGCTGCTCGACAACCTCTCCGACGACGTCATCGACAACCTGTTCGTGGCGATGCTCGGCGTCGGCATCGGCGGCATCTGGGCACCGCTCGCGATCGCGGCTGCCTGCGCGCGCGGGGCGTCCGCGATGATGATCCACGTGGATGTCGCGCGGCGCGGCAAGCCCGGCGACGTGCTCGCGTTCCGGTGGTTCTTCGACAAGACCGACGAAGATCTCGGGGACCGCTTCGAGACCGGCACGTCGCTGTTCGGGATCATCCGCGCGTTCGGCCGTCGCGATCTCTACGTCCTCGTGTGGGCGGTCACCTGCGTCGTGGGCGCACCCCAGATCGGGCTTGTCCTCGGCATCGCGCTCAGCGCCGCCTACTTCGGGCTCGCGATCGTGCACGTGATCGTCGTGCGGCGCTGACGCATCGGTCTGGTGTTTGTCGACGGGGGACGGTATACGCGCAACGCTGTGTTCCGATCCCGTGTGGAGCGCCTGGCGGCCTGGCTCGACCAGCACCGGATCGCGGTGCTCGCGATGTCCTTGGTGCTCGCGCTCGGCGGCGCGCTCCTCGCGATCCGGATGCCGCTGAAGTCGGATCTGACGAACCTGCTTCCGCCGACGAACCCGTCGGTCCGTGACCTCACCGCGATCCAGAAGCGCGCGCGCCCGTTCGGCACCGTCCAGGTCGTGATCGAGGGGCCCGACGCGGCGACCCGCGAGCGTGCGAGCGCTGCGCTGATCCCGCGGCTGCGGACCGTTGGCCTCGGGGCCGGGACTGAATCCCGGCCCCTCCATTCCGGCCCCGCACTCGTCCAGCAATTCGCGGCCGATGACGGCGCGCTCCGGCGCTACGTCTGGCAGCAGCGCTTCCTGTTCGCCGACCTCGCCGATCTGGTCGCCGCCCGCGACGCGCTGATCGCGCGGATCGAGCGCGGGAAGCTCAAGGCGAACCCGCTCTACATCGAGCTCGACGACGCCCCCGCCGATCCCGACGACGACCGGCTCGCCGATCTCGAGCGCAAGCTCGCCGAGGCCGAGCAGGCGGCGATCGCGCCGGCACCCTGGGTCTCGAAGGACGGGCGCCTCCAGCAGGTCGCGATCCAGACCACGTTCTCGGCATCGAACGCGCGGCTCGCCGGGCAGCTGACCGATCAGATCCGGCGCGAGATCGCCGCCGTCGAGGCCGAGGTTCCCGGCGCGCGGTTCGGGCTGACCGGCAACATCACGCTGACGATGTACGAGCACGACTCCGTCCTCGACGGGATGGCGATCTCGGCGATCGTCACCGTGCTGCTCTGCGCGGTCGCGTTGCTCCTGTACTACCGCTCGGGACGCACGGTGCTCGCGATGCTGTGGGCCCTCGGCTGTGGGGTCGCGGCGACGTTCGCGGCGGCGTGGGCGACGGTCGGCCACCTCAACGTGATGACCGCGTTTCTGTTCGCGATCGTGATCGGCAACGGCATCAACGCCGGGTTGATCCTCGTCGCCCGTTACATGGAGGAGCTGCGCGCCGGCAAGGACGCGCGTGCCGCGGTCGCCGGCGCGATCATCGGCGCGCTGCGCGGCACGCTCGCGGCCGCCGCGACAGCCTCGGTCGCGTACGCGTCGCTGCTGATCACCGACTTCCGCGGGTTCCGTCAGTTCGGCGCGATCGCGGGCCTCGGCATGGCGCTGACCTGGCTGGCGACGTTCACCGTGCTGCCGGCCGCGCTGTTCGTGATCGCCCGGCGCGGTCATGGTCCCGGGCGCGAGCCAGCGATCGGCGCGATCCTCGTCCGCATCCTGCCGACGCGCCAACTTCGCTCCGTGTTGATGGCCGCGACGGTGGTGACCGCGATCGCGATGGCGATCACGATCGGCTTCCTCACCAACGATCCGTTCCTTCACGACTGGCGGGATCTGCAGTCGTCGACCGAGGACATCCGGCGGGTCCGCGCGATCAGCGCACGCGTCAACGCCGCGCTCGATACCCAGTCCCAGCTCGCGGGGCAGGCGTACCAGATCGTGATCGCCGTCGAGCGCCGCGACCAGGTCGGTCCGCTCATCGAGGGGATCCGCGCGTCCGATGCCGCGCGGCCGGTGGCCAAGCGCTGGACACGTGACGTGCGCAGCCTCGACGACCTCGTGCCGTCGCGCCAGCCCGAGAAGCTCGCGGTGCTCGCCGAGATCCGCGCGCTGCTCGACGACCCCAAGCTGCAGGCCACGATCGACGACGACGACCGCGCGATGCTCGCGAAGCTGCGGCCGCCCGATGACCTCGCGCCGACCGGCGATCATGATGTCCCGCGCGAGCTCGCGTGGCCGTTCATCGAGAAGGACGGCTCGATCGGCAGGCTGATCGTGATCCGCGGCGCGAAGCGCTGGGACTCGTTCAACGTCGATCATCGCCTCGCATTCGCCGCCGAGGTCCGCCGGATCGAGCTGCCGGCGCGCGCGCTGATCGCCGGCGAGCCCCTCGTCGTCGCCGACATCGTCGCGACCATGGAGCGCGATGCGCCGAAGATGATTGTTTTTTCGCTGATCGGATCCATCCTCGCCGTGTTCGTCGTGATCGGCATGCGGCGCCACGGGCTCGTCACGATCGCGTGCGGCCTCGCGGGCGTCGTGATCATGATGGCGACGTGCTTCCTCGTCGGGCTCCGCGTCCACTTCCTCGATCTGATCGCGCTGCCGATCACGATCGGGATCGGCATCGACTACGCGGTCAACCTCGCCGCGCGCGACGCGCAGGATGGCGATCGCGGGCTTCCCTACCTGCTCCGCACGACGGGCGGCGCCGTGCTGCTGTGCTCGTTCACGACGGCGGTCGGCTATGGAACCCTGATGTTCTCGGCGAACGGCGGCATCCGATCATTCGGGATCGCGGCCTTGATCGGCGAGGTCGCCTGCGTGCTCACCGCATTGATCGTCGCGCCCGCGTGGCTCGCGCTGCTGCGGCGTCGCCGTGAGACCCACCGCACAAGCCCTAGTCCGCTGTCGGACAACGCCACCATAGGCCCGTAGATGCTGCGAATTGCCGATGGAGTCTCGTCTGCCGCAATGGTAAACGGAAGCGACGTGCGACCCGACCTGATCTTGTTCACGCCCGGCCCCGTCCGGATCCCCGCGACCGTCGCGGAGTACCTGGCACGCCCGCCCTGTAACTATCACCGCCAGGAAGCGTTCTCGCGGATGTTCGCGGAGACCGAGCGCGACCTCAAGAAGCTGGTCGGTATCGCCGACGCCGATGGCTACTTCGCGACGATCATGACGGCGACCGGCACGGGCGCCAACGAGGCATGTCTGTTCGCGCTCGAGCCGCACGGCAAGGGCTTGCTGATCTCGAACGGTTTCTTCGGTGCCCGCGTGATCGATCAGGCGCGGCAGAACCACATGAACGTCGCGACGCTCGAGACCGCGCAGGATCGGCCACTCGATCCGGCAGAAATCACGGCGGTGCTCGACAAGGATCCCGCGATCAAGTGGGTGTTCTTCGTCAGCCACGAGACCCGCACCGGCCTGCGGAATCCGTTCGAGGCGATCGGTAAGCTCTGCAAGGCACGTGGGCTGCTGGTCGCGGCCGATGCGATCTCGAGCGCGTACGCATATCCGATCGACATCGAGGCCTCGCAGATCGATCTCGTCACGGCGTCATCGGCGAAGGCGATCATGGCCGCGCCGGGCCTCGGCATCGTGTTCACGCGCAAGGCGTCGGTGGATGGAATCGCGGGCGCCGGCAAGCCGCGCGGCTACTATCTGGATGTCGTGGCGGAGTACAAGAAGCAGAGCGCCGAGCTGCAGCCCCGCTTCGCACAGCCGGTCGCGCTCCACGCGGCGCTCCGTGCAGCCTGCGCGCACCTGGTCCAGCTGGGCATCGAGACCCACTTCGCACGCATCCAGCGCCAGATGCAGGTGCTGATCGACCACCTCGCGAACCGGGGCGTTCACCCGCTCGTGGACGCGGCCTACCGGTCGAATATCGCGGTCAACTTCCGGCTGCCTGCTGGGTTGCCATACAGCGACTTCTCGCGACGTATGGAGGAGCAGGGCTACTTCTGCCTCTACGGTATCCCGGGTGATCAGAGCCACTTCCAGCTCAGCACCATCGGTGACCTGACGGAGGCCCACATCGCCGGTGCCCAGGCCGCGCTGTCCCGAGTGTTCGAGCGCTGACGCCTGAACTGGGGAAACCCTGCCGTTCAGCGATCGATGTGATGAAAATTGAACACCTGGGCCGTGTGACAGCCCCGTGTCTATTCGTTGCCTGGGTGGCGACGTTCTTGCTTTGATGCCGTTACAACGTTAGAAGCGGGGTCATCGTGATCCGTCGTCTAGGCGCCCTCCGGGGCAAGCGCATCATCTTCGGATACGATCGGTACCTGCTCCCCGAGCTCGTGGAGTATCGCGCCGTATTGTCCTCGCACGCCGACGTGATCGAGGCGGTCGATACCGGCCATATTCACTACCTGAGCTCGGCAGAGATGGTCTGCCGGAGCGTCCAGGCGGACGTCGAGAGCTTCGGCATCCTGTGCTGCGGTACTGGCATGGGGATGTCGATCGCGGCCAACAAGTTCCAGGCGATCTATGCGGCTCGCTGCACGAGCGTCGAGGACGCCGAGCAGGCCCGCTCCATCAACAACGCGAACGTGCTGTGTATTGCTTCCAAGCTCGGCTTCGAGCTCAACCGCGCGATCGTCGACACCTTCGTGACGACGCCGTATACCGGACGCAAGCTCGACGAGCTCGAGTACATCACGCAGTTCGAGAGCCCGTTGCAGCCGGCATTGTCGTCGACACCTGTCGCGTCTCGCCTGCGTCGCATCGCGTAGAGCGATCCCCGTGGTGAGGCCGATGGTGAGGCCGATGTTCGGCATCAAGGACCTGTTCACCACGATCAACCTGCTGGGCGGCATCGTCGCGATCTGCCTGTGCATCGATGGCCGGCCGTACGAGGCGGGGATCGCGGTGTTTGTCGGGTATCTCTGCGGTGACACGCTCGACGGCTACGTCGCGCGCAAGCTGGGCACCGCGAACCAGTTCGGCGCCGAGTTCGATACCATCGCCGATCACACGTCGCACGTGATCGCGCCCGCGGCGATCGTCTACACGGTCTACAAGGACGTCAAGCTGCTGCCCGAGCCCTGGATGAACCAGGTCCTCGCGATCGCGCTCGCGGCCTCGCTCGTGATCGCGGTCTCGATTCGCCACGCGCGCAACATCGTCAAGCCCGTCGAGTACAAGGGCGTCTGGGTCGGGTTACCGCGCTCGGTGCTCGGGTTCTGGGCGATCGGCTACTGCAACGCGACCTTCGCGGCGACGATGCCCGGTGGCTGGTGGATCGGGGTCTTCTTGATCCCGGCGATGGGCATCGCGACGCTGACCTACCTGCCGTTCGCGAACCATCGCTTGGGACGCACACACCACTGGTACGTGCGGGTCTGCGTCTACCTGTTTCTCGTGCTTCTTGCCGGTGGCCTCGTGGTGTGGCCGGAGTATCTCTTCGATACGGTGTTCGTCATGATGGCGTTTTACTCGCTGACCTCGTGGCGCTCGTTGAGCGGCGCGGAGTTGCGTGATTACCGTCGCATCGTGGAAGAAGCGAAGGCGCAGGCGTGACGTTCACGGCGTTTTCACCGTTTCACTTGTTAGAGCCCCGGCGATGGGGCACTTTCCCGGCTTCCTAAGAACGGAGTTACTGCATGGCTCTCAAGAAAGGCGTCAACGTCAAGCCCGCCGCGGGCAAGCTCGGCATCCTGCTTCCCGGCATGGGCGCCGTCGCGACCACGTTCATCGCCGGCGTTCAGGCGATCCGCAAAGGCATCGGCAAGCCGATCGGGTCGCTCACGCAGCTGGGCCACATCCGCATCGGCAAGCGGACGGATGACAACAACCAGCGGATCAACGAGTACGTCTCGCTCGCGAAGCTCGACGACATCGTGTTCGGTGGCTGGGACATCTTCCCGGACAACGCCTACCAGGCCGCGATCCGCGCCGGCGTGCTCGACGAGCACAAGCACCTCGCGCCGCTGAAGAAGGACCTCGAGGCGATCAAGCCGATGCCCGCGGTGTTCGAGCAGAAGTGGGTCAAGAAGCTCGACGGCCCGAACGTCAAGAAGGGCACGTCGAAGATGCACCTGGCCGAGCAGGTCATGGAGGACATCAAGACGTTCAAGGAGACGCACGGTTGCGATCGGCTCGTCGCCGTGTGGTGCGGCTCGACCGAGGTCTACCGGACGCCGAGCGACGTCCACAGCACGCTGGCAAAGTTCGAGGATGGCCTGCGCGCCTCGCACGATGACATCGCGCCGTCGCAGATCTACGCGTACGCGTGTCTCAAGATGGGCGTGCCGTACGCCAACGGTGCACCGAACCTGTCGGTCGACACCGGCGCGCTCCTCGAGCTCGCCCGCAAGCAGGGGCTGCCGATCACGGGCAAGGACTTCAAGACGGGTCAGACCCTGATGAAGACGATCCTCGCCCCGGGCTTCAAGGCCCGCATGCTCGGTCTCGAGGGCTGGTACTCGACGAACATCCTCGGCAATCGCGATGGCGAGGTCCTCGACGACCCCGAGTCCTTCAAGAGCAAGGAAGTCACCAAGCTCGGGGTGATCGATCACATCCTGCAGCCGAAGCTGTATCCCGACCTCTACGGGAACATCTCGCACGTCGTGCGCATCAACTACTACCCGCCGCGCGGCGACAACAAGGAAGGCTGGGACAACATCGACATCGTCGGTTGGCTCGGCTACCCGATGCAGATCAAGGTGAACTTCCTGTGCCGCGATTCGATCCTCGCGGCGCCGATCGTCCTCGATCTCGCGCTGTTCATGGACTTCGCGGCACGCGCCGGGATGTCGGGGATCCAGGAGTGGCTCAGCTTCTACTGGAAGAGCCCGATGACGCCCGAGGGGCTGTACCCGGAGCACGATCTGTTCATCCAGCTCATGAAGCTGAAGAACACGCTGCGCTACACCAAGGGTGACGAGCTGATCACCCACCTCGGCGCCGAGTACTACGACTAGACGACCGGTGCTGCTCGGGATCGATCAGGGCACGACCGGCACCCGGGCGTGTCTCGTCGACGACGGGCGCATCGTCGCGCAAGCCTACGCAACCCACGCGCAGCACGAGCCGCACGCGGGCTGGGTCGAGCACGATCCGGACGAGATCTGGGCGTGCACGACCCACGTGATCGCCGAGGTGCTGGCAGGTGGCGCGCGCCCGGTGGGCGTGGCGCTCGCGAACCAGGGCGAGACCGTGATGATCTGGGACGCCCGGACCGGGCGCCCGTTGCATCGCGCGCTGGTCTGGCAGGACACGCGGTCCGCGCCGCTCGTCGCCGAGCTCGCCGGCGACGCCACGATCGCCGCGCGCGTGCGAGCGCTGACCGGGCTCCGGCTCGATCCATACTTCTCGGCGCCGAAGCTGCGGTGGCTGCTCGACGAGGTGCCCCAGGCCCGTGCGCTCGCCGCCACCGGCCACCTGCGCGCGGGCACGCTCGATACCTGGCTCGTCGATCGGTTGACGAACGGCGCCGTGTTCGCGACCGACGCGTCGACCGCGGCGCGCACGCTGCTGTGTGACATCGCGACCGCGACGTGGAGCGCGGAGC
>JACCTC010000412.1 GCA_013812655.1 Deltaproteobacteria bacterium
GCGAGATCGCGCGCGGCGAGCGCGGCGCGGCCGACCACGATCGGCACGTCGAACGTCCAGGCCGGCACCGCGCGCGGCGGCGGGACCCTGACCGCGAGCGCACGCGGCACGTGAACGTGGACGGTGAGCGGCGCATCGCCGATCCGGATCGCGAGCTCGATCGCGACGGTATCGTCCCCTGTGATCGGCCGCGGTTCGAGTCGCGGCCAGACCTCGGCCGCGACTTTGGCATCCTCGATCGCGGCGGCCACGAACAGGGCCCAGATCGCATGCTCGGTCGGTGCAAGCGGACGCGCGGCGGGCAGCTCCGCGGGACCACCGAGCAGCCGTCCCGCGAGCTGGCGGATCGTTGCAGACGCCGCCGCGATCACGAGCACGGCGCCACCGATCCGCACCTCGGCAAGCGCGGCATGCGGATCCGCAGGCGTCATCGCGAGCCCGATCAGCCGCACCGCCACCGGCGCGCCCGCGAGCGCCGCCGTCTTCGGGAACGGACCCGGCGTCGCCGCGATCCAGCGCGCGATCGTGGACTCCAGCGCAGCATCGCGCCGGCTGAGGTGCCGCAGGCGCTCGAACGGAAACGGGGAAAAACTTGGTCCGCTCGCTGGCACTGGTACGCTCTTATCCTACATCTGACCACCTGAGGTAGCAGCCTTGCAAGAGCGCCGACTTGGCTTCCGGATCCCCTTCGAAACCATGGTCACGTCGTACGTGCACGACAGACCGGTGCGCGGGCTGGCCTGCAACATCTCCGACTCGGGGATCAACATGTCCGCGATCTCGATGCTCGCGCCCCCTCCAGGGCTCGTCGTCGGGCTCGAGATCGATCTTCCGGAAATCGATGACTCGATCTGGGCGTCCGGCCAGATCTGCTACCGCAAGGACGACCGCTCGGCGCTCGCCTCGGGCCTCGGCGTGCGGTTCCTCGCGATGGCGCGCAGTCAGGCGCGCACCATCCGCGACTTCTGTATCGAGATGCGGCGCAAGAACCTCGGGTCCATGCTGGCCCGGATCCGCGCCTGATCTTTCCGATTGGCCAGGCCCTGCGCCAGCCCCTGCATAGGGCAACTGCCGACGAGCACGCGCGCGATCGAGGGGCTATGATCTGCGCTGGATGCGGCGCCTCCGATTCCTCGCGTTGTCCCTCGCGACCGCCGTCGCGAACCCTGCTGCGGTCACGACCCTGGCCCACGCGCAGCCCGCGGACTGGGGCGTCCAGCGCGACCCGTTCGACAAGACCGTGGTCGCTCGCTACAAGGCGATCCTCGCGAGGAACCCACACGATGCGTCGGCGCTCGCGAAGCTGCTCGAAATGTACCGGCGGTACCGGAGCGTCGACGTGCTCAAGGACGAGTACGGCAAGGCGCTCGAGAAAGAGGCCGCGGAGTGGTCGGCCGCCGTGATCCTCGGGCGGCTCCATCGCGCGACGGGCGACGATCCGCGCGCGCTCGAGCTGTTCACGCGGGCGGTCGGCAAGAAGGACAGCGACGCGTCGACCTGGCTCCTGATCGGCGAGATCCACAAGGCCGGCAACAAGACCAAGGAAGCGCGCGCCGCGTACGACAAGGCGCTCGCCCACGCGTCCGCGAAGGACATGAAGAAGAAGGCGCTGCGCGCCCTCGCCGACCTCGCCCTGACGACCGGCGACAACGACGGCGCGAACGCTTACTTCAAGCAGTTCCTCGAGCTCGATCCGAAGAACGCACAGCTCTGGCTCGAGCGGGGCGACGCGATGCTGGCCGCCGGCAAGCGGGACATCGCGCTCGAGAGCTACGCCGCCGCCGAGAAGCTGCTCGGCGGTGATCCGGCGCGCCGCGTCGAGGTCGTCGCACGTCGCGGTCAGGCGCTCGAGGGCATGGGCAAGGATGACGAGGCCGTCGTCGAGTACCGCCGCGCGATCAAGCTCGCACCGAAGGGCTACTACCTCGAGGTCGAGCTGACCGGTCGGATCGTCGACATCTACCGCCGCAAGCAGGCGCTGCCGGCGTTGCTCGCGCAGTACGAGAAGGAGTGGTCCGAGGGCTCGCGCGGTCACTTCGAGTGGTCGACGCTCGGCAAGCTCTACGAGGAGACCGGCGCGCAGGAGAAGGCGATCACCGCGCTCAAGAAGGCCGTCGCGAAGGCCGCGTGGGAGCTCGATACCCAGCGCCGGCTGATCCAGATCCTCGAGAACTCGGGCCGCGATGACGAGGCACTCGCACAGTACGAAGCGGTGGTCCGCGCGGCTCCCGGCGAGGCACGCTTCCAGCTCGATCTCGCCGAGCGCTACATGCGTAAGGGCTTCGAGAAGAAGGCGCTCGACACGCTGACTCGCCTCCAGGGCCGGTTCCCGAGCGACGCCGGCGTGCTCTCGGCGATCGCCGACCTCTATCAGCGCTGGGGCAAGGAAGAGCTAGCGATCGCACAGTACGAGCGGCTCGCGAAGCTCGAGCCCGACGACCCGTCGCACGTGATCACGCTCGGCGAGCAGTACTGGCAGAAGGGCGACAAGGCGCGTGCGCTCGCGACCTGGAAGCGCCTCGCGAACAGCGGCAAGGCCGCGTCACTCGCCAAGCTCGGCGAGGTGATGGCCGAGCACGGCAACGACACCGAGGCGCTCGCGAACTACGCGAAGGCGATCAAGCTCGACGACAAGAACCCCGAGTTCTACAAGGGTCGCGCGCGGATCTACGACAGCAAGAAGCAGTTCCCCGAGGCTGCCGCGGACTGGGAGAAGGTGCTGTCGCTACTCGGCACGAAGCCGTCGGATCGGCTCGCGCGACGCGAGGCCCGCCGCAGCTACGTCGCGGTGATCACGCGGTGGGGCGTGAAGGAGCTCACCAAGCGTAGCGAGTGGGAGACCAAGTTCGCCAGTGGCGACATCGAGGCCGGCTACTTCCTGATCGAGTACTACAGCAAGCGCCCCAGGAAGGGCGAGCCGAGCGCGACCCTCGAGGTGCTGCGCAAGAAGGTCCCCGACGACTTCGATCTGCTGACCGATCTCGTGAAGCAGTACCGCAAGGAGCGCCGCTACAAGGATGCGGTCGACGCGCTGCTCGAGCTGGCGAAGGCGGTGCCGAGTCGCGAGCGCGAGGTCTACATGCAGATCTCCGAGATCAAGACCGAGGAGCGCAAGGACGACGAGGCCGAGAAGTATCAGCTGATGGCGGTCGCGAAGAACCCGCGCGATCCGAGCGGCTACGAGCGAATGGGCGAGCGTTACGTCGAGATGCAGCGGTTCGGCGACGCGATCGCCGCGTACGAGCGGGTGCTGCAGCTCGACGCGCGCAACAGCAAGGCGCAGTTCGCGCTCGCGCAGCTCTACGTGCAAGGCGGACAGCCCAAGCGCGCGGCCGAGCTCTTGCGCGGCGTGCTGCGTACCGCCTCCGACGAGGAGGTGATCGGGCGCGCCGGCCGCGAGGCGATCGATCTCGAGGAGATGACCGACTCGCTCGGCGAGCTCGAGAAGGTGCTCGCGCCGCTCTCGTTCATGATGGCGCACAAGCCGGTCTACCGGCGCGTGCTCGTCGAGCTCTACCTGCGCTACGTGCCGCGACTCGTCGAGCGCGAGCGGCATGGCACCGAGGAGGTTCGCAAGGCCGCGCGCGTCGAGCTGACGCGGATCGGCGGCCACGGCCTGCAGCCGCTGCTCGAGGCCCTGCGCGACGAGAAGGAGCCGGCGCAGCAGCGCGTCGCGGTCTCCGTGCTCGGCCACCTCGGCAACAAGGGCGCCGCGGCGCCGCTCGTCCACATGGCGCGCCAGGAGCCGCCGAAGGACGCGCGTCACATGGGGACGCTGCAGGAGTCACTCGATCGCGAGGTCCGCGTCGATGCGCTCGTCGCGGCCGGCCGGCTCGGCGACCCCAAGGTGCTCACCGACGTGCTGCCGCTGATGGAGCACCCCGAGCTGACGATGCGCGAGGCCGCGACGTTCACGCTCGGCCGCTCCGGCGACAAGCGCGCCGTTCCCGCGCTGATCAAGGCGCTCTCCGATCGGCGCCCGTCGGTGCAGACGCTCGCGTGCCTCGGGCTCGCGCAGATCGACGACGCGCGCGTCGGCCCTGCCCTGCTCGCAGCGCTCGGCGAGGCCCGCAAGGAAGACGCGACGCGTGCGGCATGCGCGTACGCGCTTGGCACCCGGCGCAGCGCGGCCGGAACCTCGGCGCTGCTCGCCGCGCTGACCGACAACCGCGGCGAGGCCCAGCGGCTGGCGGCGTGGGGGCTCGGCCAGATCGGCGATCCGAAGACGCTGGGCCTGCTGATCCGCGCGTACTTCGCGCGCGCCGGGCGTGCCTCTGACGAGCTGGTGTGGGCGATCGGTCGGGTCAGCGGCGCGGGTCTCGCGCCGTCCTCGGCGGGTCCGCTCGGCGAGTATCCGCTGGCCCGCGGCAAGTACGATCCGAGCGCCGCCGTGACCGCGCTGCCTGGAGCGCTGCCCAAGCCGGCCGCACACGCCAAGCTTGTCATCGACCATGCGGACGACATCGCGAAGGGGTTGCTCGAGGCGCTCGGCGAGCATCGCGACGTGATCGTCTCCGTGCTCGCCGATCTCGACGGTGCGGCGGCGCAGCTGTCGCTCGGTGCGCTCGCCCCGACGACTGCCGATGCAAAAGTCACCGCGGCGCTTGCGAAGATCGCCGATGCGATCGCGCCGGCCGTGAGTGCGCAGCTCGCGAGCGAGGATCCCAAGGTCCGCGCCCTCGCCGTCTCCGTGCTCGCGAAGCTGGATAGCGGCAAGCCGGCGCGGGCGCGCGAGACCGAGACCGCGATCGCCCGAGCGCTCGTCGATCCTGCCGATCAGGTCAGGGCGTCCGCCATGGGGGCGATCGCCGTGGTGGCCCAGCGCCGGGGCAAGGCCCCGCCCGAGCTCGTCGTGGCGCTGACCCGCTCGCTCGCCGGGGCGCCGTGGGCCGATCGCCGGGTCGCCGTGCTCGCGCTCGGCAAGCTCGGCGCCATGGGTGATCTGAACGCGCTCCACAAGGCCGCGACCGACAGCTCTAGCTTCGTCCGCGAGGCGGTCGCCCAGTCGGTGACACCGTCGGGGGCGGGCCTCGAGGTGCTGCTCGGACTGTCACGTGACGAGGTCCCGCAGGTGCGTGCTGCCGCGGCCCGTGCGCTCGCGACGTCGAAGGACGATCGGGCGAACAAGCGACGCGCGGAGCTCGCGACCGATCCCGAGGTGATCGTCCGTCAGGCCGCAGGCGGCTGAAGACTCTCCAATCTACGAGGGCCCGTTCTTTGACGGGGTGTTTCGTAAGGGGGTAGAATTTCAGCCGATGGACGTGGGTCTCGTGTGCGACGCGTGCAGCGCGTTGACCCCTATCGGGGTGCCGCAATGTACGCGGTGCGGCGCAGCCGTCGCACTCGACCCACGCCCGCGCATGCAGAGTAAGCCGCCGCCGGTCGAGGGCATGACCGATTGCGGGAAGTGCGGCATGCGGGTCTCGCAGAACACGAAGTTCTGCCCGAACTGCGGCAATCGCATCGTCGTGCTCGACAACTTCGAGGTCCAGACCAGGGTCGGGCCGCGCGCGTCGGCGGCGCAACCGATGATGACTCCGGCGACCCAGCCGACGAAGGCGCCGGGCGGCAAGCTCGGCCGCAACACGCTCGCGTTTGGCGGTGCGCTGCAGTCCGCGCGCGCGAAGCTCACGCTGATCCGCGGCGACGGCGAGGACGGCGTCTCGTTCACGCTCGCCGGTCGCGACCATCACGCCGGGCGCGGCGAATGTCCGATCTCGTTCCCCGACGATCCGTTCCTGTCACCGACGCATGCGAACTTCATCTACGCGAACAACCAGCTCAGCGTTCGCGACGAGCTCTCGCTCAACGGCGTGTATGTCCGGATCACGGACACCACGACGGTCGCGCCCGGCTCGACGATCCTGATCGGCGAGCAGGTCCTGACGGTCTCGCCGGCGCCGCAAGCCGACGACGTGCCGGATCATGAAGGCACTTACTTCTCGTCGAGCATGATGAGGCCGGCCTCGTTCGAGGTTCGTCAGCAACTTCGCGGTGGCGTGCTGGGCACGGTGTTCCGCCCGACCGGCGACATCCTCACGCTCGGTCGCGAGGGCAACGACATCAACTTCCCCGAGGACCCCTTCATCTCCGGCCGACACGCGGAGCTGCGGCTGGCGAGCGGCGTGCTATCGGTATCCGATCTTGGATCTCGAAACGGCACCTTCGTACGCATCGTCGGCGAACGGGTGCTCAAGCACGGCGACTACGTGTTCTTGGGTCAGCAGCTGCTTCGTGTCGAAATCGTCTGATCGGGAGCCATCATGACCGTCTGCAATCGCTGCGGAAAAGAAAACCAGGACCACTACAAGTTCTGCCTCGGCTGTGGCGCAGAGCTGACGGTGGCGCCGAAGGCCGCCGGCGACGTCGGCATGATGAAGACGATGATGGCCGATCCGGGCACTGGTGGTCCGGGCGCGCCACTCGGTGGCCCGATGGGGCCTGGTCCTGGACCCGGCCCCATGGGTCCCGGCCCCATGGGTCCTGGCCCGTCGCCAGCCGTGGCCCCTTATGGTCCTGGTGGCCCGATGCGCGGTCCCTCTGGCCCGATGGCCCAGACCCCGAGCCGACCGAGCGGACCTCAGAGCGGAATGCCGGGCATGCCGCCTTCCGGCCCGCTCGGTGGTGGCCCGGTTGGTGGACCGTCGCCAGTCGTGGCCGGTCATGGCCATGGCCCGATGGGCGGTCCGCAGATGCCGCCACCGATGGGCCCGCCACCCGGTGTCCCCGGGTTCTCTCCCGGCTTCGCGCCACCCGCTGCCGCTGGCGGCATGCGCCGTTGCCCGT
Source organism: Deltaproteobacteria bacterium (assembly GCA_013812655.1). GTDB lineage: Bacteria > Myxococcota_A > Polyangia > Haliangiales > Haliangiaceae > JABFXX01. The sequence goes on from JACCTC010000412.1 coordinate 6,787, forward strand.
CGTGCGGTAGCGACGTCCCGCCGAGCTTCCGGTTCTGCGGCACGTGCGGCTTCCGCATGGACGAAGGCTCTGCGCCGATGCCGATGCCGATGCCGCCGCCCGGTCCGGCTCCCGGCATGTCCGGTGGTCCGCAGCCGCAACGCGCGCGGCTGTCGATGACGCTGATCCGTCCCGACGGCACCGAGGGCGGCACGCACGACCTGCGCCCCGGCGAGAACAAGCTTGGCCGCAGCTTCGGCCCGGTCTTCGAGAACGACGGCTACCTGTCACCAACCCACGCGCAGCTCGATCTGCGACCGCCAAACGGTGTCGTCCGTGATCTCGACAGCCTCAACGGCGTCTTCGTGAAGATGACGCAGGAAGAGGAGCTGGTGTCGGGCCAGATCATCCGCATCGGCCAGGAGCTCCTGCGCTTCGAGCTGATCGGCGCGCCGGAGCCGACCGCCGATGGCACCGAGCTGATGGGCAGCCCGAACCCCGGCTACTGGGGCAAGCTGACGGTGATCATCGGCCGCGACATCACCGGCGCCGCGTTCCCGCTGCTCGGCGACAGCGTCACGCTCGGCCGCGAGCGGGGCGAGATCAACTTCCCCGACGACGGTTACGTCTCCGGTCTGCACGCGCGGATCATCCTGCGTGACAACCGCGTGTTCCTCTCGGACCTCGGCAGCTCGAACGGCACGTTCATCAAGGTCAACGGCGAGCGCGCCATCGGCCATGAATCGTTCGTGCTGCTCGGCCAGCAGCTGTTCCGCCTGAACCTCCAGTAGCTGGCTAGCGCCGCGCGCCCAGCGTTCCTCTACAGGAGTCGCCGGCGCAGATGTGTGAACCGACCCGTCTCGGAGACGGGGAGCGCGGGTTACTTGTCCTTCTTGGTGCCGAGGTCCTGCGGGTTGAGCCCGGTGTCGGCCTTGTCGACGAACTTGAAGCCGTTCGGGATCTTCAGCTGGCCGCCCGGGTCGAAGATGATCAGCACGTCGACGACCTCGTCGGGCTTGCCACCAGGCGCCTGGACGATGAGCTCGCTGTCGCTCTGGAAGCGAACGACGGTGCCCTGCCGCGAACCGAAGTAGATCTTCGCGTTGCGCGGGCCGTCCTTCATGAAGCGGTTGCCCTTGATGACAACGTAGGTGCCGCCTTCGATGTCACCCTTCTCGGGCTCGAGGCCGGTCACCTTCAGCTTGTGATCGGTCTCGCCACAGGCAGCGACACCGCCGATGAGGCAAAGACCAGCGACGAGCGGTAGCGCGCGGACGAGCATGTCCGAAACGTACCGAAATTACGGCGCGAGCGCCAACTACATGAGGTCACGTCGAGCGAGCGCACGTCGCATCTTGCCCAGAGCCTGCTCTTGGAGCTGACGGATGCGCTCGCGGGACAGGTTGTACTTGTCCCCGATCTGCTTGAGGGTCAGCTCCTGCTCGGTTCCCAGGCCGAATCGCTGACGCAGGATGTCGGCCTCGATCGGCCGCAGCTCGCGTAGCAGATCCCGCACCTCCATCGTCAACGCCTCCCACTCGAGCTCGCCAGTCGGCGAAAACTCCTCGCGATCGGGGTCCTCGAGGACCTCGCCGAGCACACGGCCCTCGTCGTCGCCGACCGGCTTGTCGAGCGACACCGAGCTCTCGAGGAGCCAGCTCCGCATCTTCTCGATCTTGTCGAGCGGCATCTGGGTCGCCTTCGCGAGCTCCTCGCTCGTGGGCTGACGGCCGAGCGATCCGGTGAGCTGGCGGCGCGCCTTGGTCAGGCGGTGCTGCGCGTCGATCATGTGCACGGGCAGCCGGACCTCGCGACCCTTGTCGGCGAGCGCGCGACTGATCGCGTGGCGGATCCACCAGCTCGCGTAGGTCGAGAACCGAAAGCCACGGCGATAGTCGTAGCGCTCGACGGCCTTCATCAGGCCGATGTTGCCCTCCTGGATCAGATCGGCGAGCGCCATGCGCCCGTGGTTGAAGCGACGCGCGATGCTGACGACGAGGCGCAGGTTCGCCTTCACGAAATCGTTGCGCGCGTCCGCGGCAGCGCGGTTTGCCTGGTGCACCTTGCGCAACCACTCGGCGCGGGCTCGCTCGCGGCCGAGCGTGCCGACGGTATTTCCGCGGACGCCGATCCCGACGGTGACGCGATCGATCGTCAGGAGCGCAGCATCGATGAACAGGTGATCGGTATCTGACGCACGCAGCTTGCGCGCTGCCTTCGCGGCGAGCTTGCCCCACGCCTTGGCGTCACGCGCGTCGGCGGAGTCAGCCGCCTTGCGCAACGCGCGCACCTCCGGAGGCAGCTGCTGGATCGCGACCTCGATCGCGGCGAGCACGTGCTCGACGGCAGGCGGGTATGCCAGCACGGCTTCCCACAGCATGATCTCGAGCGTCTCGAGCTCGCGCGCGGAGGTGAACTCCTCCTCGGGGCGCAGCACGTCGAGCTGCGCCATATCCTTGAAGTACATCGACAGGTACGTGCCACCGTCGGCCCGTGCCGGCTTCTCGACGACCTCACCGTCATCACCGGCGACCGCCTCGGCCTCGCTGTCGCTATCGTCGTCAGCATCACGGGATTTCTTCGAACGGCCTGCCGCCTTGGCTGAGACACGTGCGACACGTCCCGCCCGGTGACCCGGCGCTTGCTCGCCCTTCGGCTGGTCGGCCTTGGGACGCCCAAAACCCTGGAACTTGGTGACGATGGCTGCCATCGAAGTGTCCTTCCGCGCGAGCGAACGCGCTACGAGCTACAGACGCGCGAGCGACCCGAAGGATTTGGCTCGCGCCGCGGAAACATCGCGGAAACGTTGACCGTCGAAACCTGGCCTGCGAAACCCCGCACGGAACAAAGACCCGCGACGCGCGGGTTCTATTCCGTGCTGACCAGGCCGTTACACTTCGTAACAGTCTGGAATCAGCAGTGGATCAACACGCGGGCAGCAAGCGAGCACGACCGTCACGAGACGGCCGAGTCCTTGCGTTCAGCCAGGACAATGATGTGGCGCGATTGGTTGCCGAAAAATCGGCCGCGCGTGTGATAGCCACCCGAGACCTCGAGGACCCGGAAGCCAGCCGCGTGCATCAGCTTACCGATCTCGTGCAGCGAGTACGCACGCACCGAGATCTCCTGCTCGAGCTGGCGGCCATCGTCGAACACGACCGAACGGTTGACCTGGATACGTGACGAGAAGTAGTTGAGCTCGACTTCCTCGAGCACGACGCAGCCCTCGCCTTCCCACCACACGCGCGTCGGCAGATCTGCGATGACGTAGTCGCGGTTCAGGATCTCGATCATCAGGCGGCCGCCAGGTTTCAGCGCGCGCGCGATGTTCGCGACGGTCTTCTTGTTCGTCTCGTCGTCGAAGTAACCGAACGTCGAGAATAGACAGTACGCACCATCGAACTGCGCCTCGAAGTCGAGCTCGCGCATGTCACCGCGCACGAAGTTGATCTGCAGCCCGCGCCGGTGGGCTTCCTCGCCACCGCGCACGAGCAGCGGAGTCGAGGTGTCGAGGCCGACGACGTGGAACCCCCGCGCCGCGAGCTCCATGGCGTGGCGGCCGTACCCGCAGCCGACGTCGAGGACCTGCGCGCCGGGCGACAGCCCCATCGCGTCGATCACGAACTCCGCCTCGGCCTGCGTGGCCTGCGGCGTGAGGAACGGCAGCGTTCGCAGGTAGTCCTCGTCGAACAGGTCGACGAACCACGGCTTCGCGCGCTTGGGATCGAGCTTGCCGTCGTTCTTCGTCGGGGACATCGCGATCGGCGGGGACGTCGCCGGCTTGTCCTTCTTCGCAGGCGGCGGCGTCGGCGGCGCCTTGTGCGCGGCAGGCGGTGGCGGCGGCGGATGCGCGTGTGACGTCGGCGGCGGCGCAACGCCGGGGTGCGTCGT
>JACCTC010000165.1 GCA_013812655.1 Deltaproteobacteria bacterium
ACGGGATCCAGACCAACGGGATCCAGACCAACGGGATCCAGACCAACGGGATCCAGACCAACGGGATCCAGACCAACGGCACCACGACGAGCGGTGTGACCTACTCGGGCCTCAGCGTCAACGGCACGCAGCTGAGCTACATCGGTCAGGGCACGAGCGTTTACCCCTACACCTGCGGACATCGCGAAGATGTCACGGGTGCTGCGCTCAACAACTGCAGCCCGTGCTCGATGACAGTCGGCAATGCCGACAGCTACTGCCGCAACAACTACTGGGACTCGCTATGTGTGAGTGCGGCCAAGTCGATGTGTAACCTCGGTGCGGGTACGGTCATGACCGCCACGTTCACCGACGGGCGCAGCGCGCAAATGCGGATCGACAGCACGGCGACGGGCGCATCCTCGGTCTGGAACGGTTCGGTCTACGTCGATAACACCGACGTCACCTATAGCCGCGTCTCGTGGGTGCTCGCCCACGCGCCCAGCGTCACTGGTGCGGCGCTGCTCGCCGGTTCGAACAGCTGCACCAACCAGGTCTGCAACCTCGGCGGTGCGGGTTACCGGGCGGACTCGTACTGCTGCAACTACAGCTGGGACAGCCAGTGCGTGAAAGAAGCGAACGCGATGTGCGGCGCGACGACGAGCACCGTCGCCGCGACCTCCACGCAGGGCGCTTCGGTCTGCGGTACCACCGGCAAGGGAACCGCGATCCAGGCCGTCTTCCTCTCGGGCGTCTGGGACCAGAACTGGGGAACCCAGGGTAACGGCAGCAAGACCGCTTCGACCTCGATGTTCACGATCGGATGCCGTGGTGTCGGCGCCGTCGCGAAGTGCGTGGACATGGGTTACAAGCCGTGGCGCGGCGCGCAGCACGACGCACTCCATCAGACGTGCATCCGCATGGTGCGCGCGGATTACTGCGGCGATGGCAACTCGTTCACGCAGAACGGCACGCAGATCAACGTCCAGGACCACTTCTACGACGACGCTTCCAAGATCCAGACCTACGGGACCTCCGGTGGTAGCTACGAAGCAAGCTGGGACACCCTCGGCGCGAGATTCGTCGACCACTACTGGTTCCGCGGTGGCAGCCCGGGTGACGTCGTGAGCGCGTATGACGGCACGCCGCTGACCACCTACTTCAACGCCCGTACGGACTACTGCCGCATGGAGAACGCGTGGTCGGGTATGGCGAACTTCAACGCGGACGGCACGACGAACCTGATCACGAATCTCCGCCTCTGATCACTCGAGCTCCCCACCGCTCAGCGCGTCCTCGACGGTTGTCGACAGGTCTTCCTCGGTGCTGGACCACCGCGCGGTCGCTAGCTTCTCGAGCAGACACTCTTCGACCTTGGCCGAGGTCACGTCACTCCACACGAGCTGCAGGTCAGAGACACTCGCCTGCTTGTCGCGGATGGTCAGCGTGTAGCTGAACCGAAACTCGTCGCCGGCCTTGGGGCGTGACGTGACAAGCGCGAAGCATGGTTTCGCGGCATCCTGGAGGTGGGCGTGGGCGTCGGTCATGCGGGCCTGGACACCCGGGGGGTTGACGTAGGGCGCGTCCACTGGCGGTTCCGGTCGCCGCTCGCCTGACCCGGTCGTCGATCCTGACGATTCAGACGTGGGGTCGGACGAGGAGGAGAGGCTCGGAGTTGCCGTGCGCGGTGTGCTCGTTGCTGCAGAGCCAAGCGCGGCGGTTGCTGGCTTGGACTCGGTCGTGTTCCCGGTCTGCCGCCGCCACGTCCAGACTCCCAGGGCGAGCACGACGACGAGCAGCGAGGCCAGCACGCCTCCGCGCGCGGCTGGTCGAGAGCGCGAGCTGGCGCCGGGTTCCACGCCAGGACAGTAGCAGAGGGTCGCCGCCGTCCGGGGATGGCGGCGCGGCGCCCGTGCGTTACCCTTACCGCTGGTGTGGGCACGCGTTCACAAGGTCGACCGGGTCCGCCCCAAGCCGGACGGCGGCGCGATCGTGCTCGTCGAGGACGAACGCAACGCCGCGGCAATGGCGCGGGTGCCCGGGCTGTCGACGGTGATCGCGGTGGCCCGCGTGCTCAACGCACGCCGTGTGCTCGAGGCAAAGTTCGGCGGCAAGGGCGAGATCCGGTATGCGACCGCGGCGTCGCTGCCGGCGTTCCTGCAGGACGCGGTGACGCGGGCGGGAGCCAACGTGAGCGACGCGAGCGGGGAGCGCATCGTGATCCCGTCGTCACCAGCGGCGATCTCCTCGGTGATCGATAACGGCTTCGTCGAGCTCGCGCATCACGTGCGCAAGAACGTCGGGGCGCCGACCGTGGTCGCCGCGCTCGCGATCGTCGAGGCCGAGCGTCGCAAGGCAACGATCGATCGCGAGGCGCAGCCTGCGGCGTACTGGACGGCGGTGCTCGAGCTCGCGGCGCTCGCAGGTGAGCTGTCGCGGTCGCGCGGCGGGCGCTGGGTCGAGACCGCGGACATGCCGGTGCCGTTCGCGATCCGGTTCGCCACCGGCGAGCTCGCGATGCCGGCGAAGCTCGCCCAGCGGATCGTCGACGGGACCGCGGACGAGACGTCGCTCGCGGCGACGACGTGATGTGGCAGCTCGAGCCGGCGTGGCAAGCCGACGTGCTCGCGCGGGCCTGGCGCGCCGCCCAGCCATTCCCGCACCTCGTCGTCGATGACTTTGCGAGCGCGCGCGATCTCGAGGACCTGCTCGCGATCCTCGACGAGGAGCCGGTCGAGCGTTACGAGGGCGACATCTTCGCGTTCGACGCGACCGCGCCGGAGCCGACCACGAGCGATCTGCGTGCGGTGCGCGAACAGTTCGCGCGCGTGCTCGCGCCGGCGCTGACGCAGGTCACCGGCAAGCCGGTCGCACGCGCCGACATGCGTGCCTACGCGTATCGGCCGGGCCACTATCTGTTGCCGCACTCGGATCACCAGGAGGGCCTGGCGCGCGTGCTCGCGTATGCGTATTACCTGCCGTCGCCGGAGCCGCCCGTCGGTGGTGAGCTCGAGCTCTACTGCTGCGAGCACGACGGATCCGCGATCACCTCGGTCGCGGGCGCGTGCCTGATCGAGCCGCGCCCAAACCGCCTCGTCGTGTTCGACGTCAGCGACGTCTCGCTCCATCAGGTGCGCGAGGTGCTCGATGGGCTGCGGCTGTCGCTCGCGGGCTGGTTCTATCCCGCCGAGCCAGCCGCCGAGCAGCCCCGATGAGCTCGATCGAGGCGCTGTTCGGTTCGCGCACCGCCGAGATCCTCGCAGCTGCCGTGACGCCGGTCCTCGCCGCCGAGGTCCGCGCCCGCTGCGAGCGCACGGGCTACACGCGCTATGGCCTCCTCGACCGCGGCAGCTACGAGGTCATCGCCGACCCCGACGAGCCCGAGCTGCTCGCAGCGCTCGCGAACCTCGCGGGCGAACGGATCGACCGCACGCTCGAGCTCACCGGCGCGCGCGTGCTGCGCCTGCAGCCCGGCGACTACCTGCTCGCGCACCACGATCAAATCCACGTAGACCTGCCGATCGAGGTCGTCCTCGATCTGTCACCGGCCATCGTGCCGGGCGCCGAGGTGCACTACCGCAGGCGCGGGCAGGTGTTCTTCCGGGTCCCGTCCACCCCGTGCTCGCTCGCGATCGTCGAGCGCGGACCGACGGTGTCCTGCAACCATACGTACGTCAGCAAGCTGCACGCCGGTGCGTCGGTCGTGCGCCTGATCGCGCTGTTTCGCGGCTGAAGCTACCGAAGATGTGCCGAAGATGGATCGATGGGCTTGCGCCAGGCGCCGCGCGGGCTTATCGGTCCACGGGATGAGTCAGCCCGAGCGTCGCGAATTTCAGGCCGAGGTCAAGCAGCTCCTGGACCTGATGGTCCACTCGCTCTACTCGGACAAGGACGTCTTCCTCCGCGAGCTCGTCTCGAACGCGTCGGATGCGCTCGACAAGCTGCGGTTCGAGCAGCTCACCCAGAGCGACCTGGTCTCTGCGGGCGACCTCCACATCCGGCTCGAGCTGGACCGCGAGGCCCGCACGCTGGCGATCGTCGACAACGGGATCGGGATGACCCGCGACGAGGTCATCAAGAACATCGGCACGATCGCGAAGTCGGGGACGCGGGAGTTTCTCTCGGCCGCCAAGGCCGCAGGGAAATCGGAGATCGCGTCGCTGATCGGGCAGTTCGGCGTCGGCTTCTACTCGGCGTTCATGGTCGCCGACAAGATCGTCCTCGTGACCCGGCGTGCCGGGACGTCCGTGGACCAGGCGACGCGCTGGGAGTCGACCGGCGACGGCTCGTACACCATCGACGACGCGGAGCGCGAGCACGCGGGTACGACGGTCACGCTTCACCTCAAGCCGGAGGATGCCGAGCACGGGATGCGCGACTACACGAGCGACGACGTCGTCGGCGACATCGTGCGGCGCTACTCGGATTTCGTGGCGTATCCGATCAAGCTCGGCGACAAGACGCTGAACTCGATGAAGGCGATCTGGGATCGCCCGAAGAGCGAGGTCACCGAGGACGAGTACAAGGAGTTCTACCGCCACATCTCGCACGACTGGACCGATCCGCTGCGCACGATCCCGGTGCGCATGGAGGGCACGTTGGAGGCGTACGCGCTGCTCTACGTCCCGGCGAAGGCGCCGTTCGATCTGTTCAGCCCCGAGATGAAGCGCGGCCTCCAGCTCTACGTGAAGCGCGTGTTCGTGATGGACGAGTGCAAGGAGCTGATGCCCCCGCACCTGCGCTTCATCAAGGGGGTCGTCGACGCGCACGATCTGTCGCTGAACGTCTCGCGCGAGATCCTGCAGAAGGATCGCCAGATCCAGGTGATCCGGAAGCAGCTCGTCAAGAAGGTGCTGGCCACGCTCGAGGAGATGCAGCGTGATCGCTTCGAGGATTACCTCGGGTTCTGGGAGCAGTTCGGGCCGGTCCTCAAGGAAGGCTTCGTCAGCTACGACGCCGGGGACAAGGACAAGCTGCTCGATCTCGTGCTCGCGTCGTCGACGCATGACCCCGCGAAGCTCACCACCCTCGACGCCTACGTCGGCCGGATGAAGGAAGGCCAGGAGGCGATCTACTTCCTGACCGGCACCTCGCGCGAGGCCGTGATGAAGTCGCCGCTCCTCGAGGCGTTTGCCGCGAAGGGGTACGAGGTGCTGCTGTTCTCCGATCCGATCGATGAGCTGTGGCTCGAGCGTGCGCCGCGCTTCAAGGACAAGCCGCTGCAGTCGATCGGCCGTGGCGAGGTCAAGCTCGGCTCCGAGGACGAGCGCAAGCAGGCCGCCGCAGCGATCGAGGAGAAGCAGCGCGAGTATGGCGATCTGCTGACCTGCTTCCGCGCATACCTCCAGGACGAAGTGAAGGAAGTCCGGCTGTCGACGCGGCTGACCTCGTCGCCGGTGTGCCTGGTCGCCGACGAGCACGACATGACGCCGCGGATGCAAAAGCTCCTCGAGCAGATGGGCCAGCAGCCGCCGAAGGCAAAGCCGGTGCTCGAGCTGAACCCGACGCATCCGCTGATCCCGAAGCTCCAGGCCGTCTACACCGAGAGCAAGGCCGATCCGCGGCTCGAGTCGTACGCGAAGCTGCTGCTCGGGCAGGCGCACCTCGCCGAGACCGGCCAGCTGCCGGATCCCGACGCGTTCAGCAAGGCGCTCGGTGATGTGATGCTGCGCGCGCTCTGAGCGTGCCTCTGAGCGTAGGTGGCGTAAGTAAGCGTAAGCTGCGCGCGATGTTGAAGCGCTTTCTCGCCCCGTGGACCGAGCATACTTACGCGATTCTCCGGATCGTCATTGGCCTGCTGTTCGCCTTTCATGGCGCGCAGAAGATCTTCGGCATCTTCTTTCCGCACGACATCGCGATCGGTAGCCAGGCCTGGATCGGCGGCCTGATCGAGCTGGTCGGCGGCATCCTGGTCGCGCTCGGGCTGTTCACCCGCTATGCAGCGTTCCTGTGCAGCGGGACGATGGCCGTCGCCTACGTCCAGTTTCACTGGAAGCTGCAGCTCGGCGCCAAGTTTCTGCCGGCGATCAACGAGGGCGAGCCCGCCCTGATGTACGCGTTCATGTTCCTGTTCATCGCGTGTCGTGGTGCCGGGATCTGGAGCCTCGACGGCGACCGCCGCTGAGCGCCGCCTTGGGCCGAAACCGAGCAGACCGCTGAAAAATTGTCCCCGCCGGTAGGGCGGGCGACAACCCGGGGTGCGGCGAGTCATCGCCGGAGGTAGCGTCATGCGCAAGAGCCATCCCACGGTCTGGATCGTCACGGTGATGATGGTCGTCGCGCTCGGCGGCCCGGTGCGCGCGAAGGGCGCGGACGAGATCAGGGCGGTCGAGGTCGATGATCGCGGCGACACCACGCGCGTGCGGGTCAAGGGTGCGCGCGGCCTCACGTTCACGGTCTACAAGCTCGAGCGACCGAGCCGGGTCGTCCTCGACGTCCCGCGCGCACGGCTCGCCGAGGTGCTGAGCGGTCACGAGGGCGCGACCGTGCTGATGCCGAACACGTGGGCGGTCAGCACGATCGCCGCGCAGCAGGTCGATGACGGCGGGCACCTCGTCCGCGTGATCGTGACGCTCGCGCGGCCCGGCCGCTACGACGTCAAGGCCGAGGGCAACGACATCGTCGTCGTCGTGACCGCGCGCGATGCCGCGCCGGCGCCGGCCGCGGTGGCCGCTGGCGATCCCGGTGCGGTGGCGAAGCTGCGT
>JACCTC010000169.1 GCA_013812655.1 Deltaproteobacteria bacterium
GCCGGGCACTGCGCCCGGTCGCAGCGATGCCGATGTAGCCGCGCTCGCCGACCGCCTCACCGCCGCCGCGATCGCTCACGAGCCCGCGGTGTCGGTGCTGCTCACCCGGGTCGCCGCCACGAGCGGCGGCGAGCTCGCCGGCTTCGAACACCGCCTCAAGAAACGGCCCTCGATGCTCCGCAAGATCCGCCACCTGCTCGCCAGTCACCCCGAGTGGACCGTCGCGAACGTCGTGCTCGACGACCCGCTGCGCTACACGCTGGTCGTCGCCGATTCGCCACCGGGCGCCCATGTCGCGACGGTGCGCCGCGCCTTCGCCGAGCTCGAGGCCAACGGTCACCGCGTCGACAAGGTGAAGAACTACTGGCCGCGCGGGGACAACTACTCGGGCCTCAACTGCAACCTGCTCGCACCCGACGGGATGACCTGGGAGCTGCAGTTCCACACGCCGGCGTCGCACGCGCTCAAGGATCGCGATCACGTCCTTTACGAGCGGATGCGCGAGGACACGACGCCGGTCGCGGAGAAGCGCGTCTTGTTCGAGCAGCTCGCGCGCCCGTGGGAGGACGTCCCGATCCCCGCCGAGGTGCTGACGCCGGGCGCGCTCCACCCGAAGGCGGAGATCATCAAGCGCCCGCCGCCCTGACGAACACCGAGCCGATGATCGCCGCCGCAGAACCGCGCACGATTTCGTGACCGCCGTGGCCGCGACCAGGGTTGCCCGCGCGGTCACAGCCCGAGTGCGGCGGCGCGATGGCGCTCGAGTGCCGCGAGCTCGAGCGCGCGATCGTAGAGCGCGACCTCGTCGACGGCGCCGGCGAAGAACAGGTGCTGCCCGCCGTTGCGACCACCGATGACAAACGCGTTGGTGGTCGGCGGAATCGCCACCGCCGGTGTGGACGATATCGCCTGCAGCGCCGCGTCCACGTACAGCCGCAGGACCGCTCCGTCGTAGGTCACCGCGAGGTAGGTCCAGCGCCCTTCCTGCAGCGGGGCCGTGCGGACGTCCTGCCGGATCGACGCCTCGCCGGAGCGCTCGAAGCCGAGGGACTCGCCATCGCTGAACAGCTGGTAGCCCGTGCGGATGAGACCTCCCGACTGTTCGTCGGACTTCGAGATCACGCCGACGTAACCGGTCAGGGTCGTCCGCTGCGCCCACAGCTCGATCGTGAACGGGGCGTGACCTTCGAACGCGAGCCGGTCAGCCATGTCGACGAAGTCTCCGTCTCCGTCGAGCGCGAGCGCGGGATCGCTGTCACCGAGCAGCGCCCCCGAAGCGGTCGGGCTTGCCTGTCCGCGATAGATGCCCGGGTTCTGGCCGCTCGTGTCGGCCGCGACCTGCAGCGAGTTCGCCCCGAACCGCCAGTACGCGATCGGCGTGTCGGCCAGGACCGCGTCGGCGTACGTTGACTCGATCTCGTTCGCGTCGATCGGGCGCGGCTTCAGACCGACGAGCCGGTCGCAGCCCGCGAGGCCCCCCAGGAGCGTGAGGAGCGCGAGCAGACCGACCACCGCCCTCATCGCACGAGGATCACACGCGAGCAGCGAACCAGCAAGGAGCTCACGATCGCGCGGTCGGGATCGCGAACGGCAGCACGAGCGTCGCGCCGCGGTGCGCGGCCGGGAACCGCGTGCCGGCGATGCCGTTGTTCACGCACGCCGCGAACTCACCGTCTCCAACGTCGAGACCGATGCGCGTCGCCATGCCGGCCTCGTCGATCGTGAGCCGCAGCTCGAGCGTGCCCGCGATTCCGTGACGTGCGGCGCAGCTGCCGATCGCCTCGCGGACCGCCGTGATCGGCGGCGTCGCGCGGGCGTACGTCGCCTCGCTCGCGACCGCGAGGGCCGCACGCGCCGTGATCGTCCCGCGATATGGCTCGGTCTCGGGGATCGTCATCACGAGCCGGCCCGCCGCATCGGTCGTCCCGCCGAGCGTCGCGCCCGACGGCAGCGCGACCACGACCGCGAGCTGCGGAGCGGCGGACGTGCAAGCGAACTTCTGGGACGGCATCGGCGTGGTGTCGCGCCGGCGGTTGCCGCTGCCATCGGCGAGCACGACGAAGCCGCTGATCACCGCCGAGATCGGAAGCGTCACGGGGGCGAGCAGGGCACCGAACACCGCGGCACGGGGATCCTTGGTGTCTCGCATCCGCGCGTGCTTCTCGCGCTTGACCTCGGTCACCCGGTAGATCGGGCGCTCGCACTCGCGCTTCGCGGCGGCCTTGATGGTGACGATCGATCCGGTCGCGACCGTCTCGAGCAGGATCGCCTGCGGCGCGCCCTCGATGACCTCACCCTCCGACGTCCCGAGGTCGCGCGTGGTCGTGGTGGTCTTCGGAACAACGACGCACCCTCCGCAGAGGGCGGCGAGCAGCAGCGAGATGAGGCGGTTCGACATGCGCTCACCGTCCCATCCGCCCGCGTGAGATCGCCTCGCCGCCGGCGTGATCTCCGCGTGAAGCTGGTCAGCCGCCCGGGCCCCCAACGATCACGCGGGGTTCACGTCAGCGCGCTGTCGGCTTCACGTGGCGCCCCGGCAACCTCGGATCCATGAAGACCGCCGCCATTGCCGCCCTGCTCGTCGCCACCACCTCGGTCGCCGACGCCGACGAGATCACCCTCGTCCCGACGTGTGTCGAGATCGACGAGGCGGGCGATCAGCTCCCTGTGGGCGAGCGTCCGGCAGCGCGGCTGCTCGTGGTGCGTGCGCTCGAGCGTGCGGACCTGCTCGTCGTCGAGACCGGATGCGTCGACACCTACTCGGTCTCGCACGCGCGTGATGGCGCGAGCGTCATCGTCCGGATGCGAACCGCGCGTGGCGCGCGCAAGCTCACGGTGCCCGTGCGGGCGGACATGGCGGCGACCTACGCGAGGATGCTCGAGTCGCTGCGCCGCGAGCCCACGCCCCCCACGCCCGAGCGCGCGCCGAGCTGGGATGGCTCACCCGAAGTCGCCGACGGCCCGCCTAGCTCGCGACTCGCGGACGTCGATCGCTTCGACGAGGCGCCGCTGCCTCCGTTCCCGCGCACCGATGGGGCCTACGACGCCAGTTCCGCCGATCCGCTGACCGGAAACCAGGGCATCTGGTACGGCCGCGTCGGTTTCGGATCGGTCGCCGGCATGAACGGCAGCAGCGTGGCGGCCGGGGTTCGCTACGGTTCACCCAGGCGCGTCGTCGATGTGTCGCTCGTGGTCGGCGGCTCGGAAGATGCCCAGACACGTGGCGGCGTCACCGCGGTCAAGTTCCAGGTGCTGCAGTTCGCCAGCCCGGCCGCGCACCATTCACCCTTCTACGGTGGCGGCCTGTCGCTCGGACATATCACGCGCCAGGACGGCGACGGGTCCTTCCATGGTACCGGGCCTCAGGCGGAGGTCACCGTCGGCTACGATCTCGGCCGCGCGGCAAACCGCACGCGCTACTTCTTTCAGGCCGACCTGTCGCTGCCGCTCTTCGACATTGGCCCCGCGATGGATCAGCACTACGCACCCTCGTTCGTCGCATCCTTCGGCATCGGCCGCTGATCGATCGCGCTCGCAGATGCGCAGCAGCACGGATCGGCAGGGAAGGTCTCGACGAAGTCGTCAGCGGCGCACGATCGCCACGACACCGGCGGCGAGCTCGGGCGGACTCGCCAGCCACGGCTCCATCGCCGCGTCATCGAGCAGGTGGAGTCGCAGCCACGCCACGTCGAGCCTGCGCGTCACTGTGCGAGCGAGCTCGGGTGCGGCGGTGCCAGCGGCGCAGAACCCGCAGAACCCGCAGGACGGATCATCGACCCAATCCATGTGGTCGGCACCCGCCACGGTGATCGCGAGCGCCGGGCTCGGCGCGGCTGCGTAGAACTTCTCGAAGTTGTCTGCCGCCGGCGCGCACGGCATGCCGCCACCCGACGCGTTGGTGGTCTCGCCGACGACCGCGATCGCCGCGTTCACGCTCGCCATCAGCTCCGGAGCGACCGATGGATTCTGCGAGTCGACGGGGTCCCACGCGACCACGGCACGAATCCGCGGCTCCTGGGTCGCGGCGAACACGCTGATCTTGCCGCCGAGCGAATGTCCCACCGCCGCGATCCTGGAGCCGTCGACGGCAAGCGTGGGTTGCGCGAGCGCGTAGTCGATGACCGCCGTGACATCGTTGGCGAGGAGCTGATGGTTCGCGAAGAAGCCTCGATCGGCGTAGTCCGTCAGGACGACCACGAAGCCCCACGTCGCGAGGTGGCGTGCATAGCTCCGGTACTGGCTTCGATCCATCTGGAATCCAGGCGACACCACGACGAGCGGTCGCGCCGAGCCGCCCGCAGGTGCGAACACCGTCGCTGGCAAGGTGCGGCCGGCGACCGCCCCGGGGATGCTCGCGGCGCCCTCGGTGACGGTGAACATCCCGTCGTTCGCCGGGTCGAGCGAGCCCGGCGGGGCATCGGCGGTCGCGATCGCGTCCGGCGTCGAGCTAGGCGGTGCGTCGACGACGGGGCTGGTGCGCCCGCCGCACGCCGCGGCGAGAACGAGCAGGGCTGGGACTCGGTTCACGGGCTTCCTCCTCGATCATGCGTTGCAGGGTCGGCAGCAGCAGCTTGCGGCGAAGCAGCATCACGAGCCGCTCGGAGAGCTTGGTCGCCGCGGACGTGAGCCGGGGTACCTCCCCCGCTTTCGCCCGCCCGATCACGCCGGCGCGGAACATCCGCAGCTCGACGGCGACGAGCTGATTGAGCGCGGTCAGGTAGTCGCCGAGGATCTGAAACGGCAGCATGTCCGCTGCGAGCCCCGCGCGACGAGCGGCTCCGAGCGTGGACAGCAGGGCGAGGTCGTCGCCGCGATAGCAGCCGTCCGGTCCCGGCACGGCGAGACCTGCGCGCTCCATCCACGTCAGCTCGGCCTCGGTCGCACCGCGTTCGAGGACCTCGTCACGGCCGCGTGATCGCTTGCCACCGTGGCGTGCGAGCACCTTCGCGATCGCATCGGCGGCGGCAAGATCGTCAGGCGCGTCCGCGTTGCGGGCAAGGGTCTCGCGGATCACGTCGAGTGGGAGGAACTGGCGGCGCTGTAGCTCCTTGATCGTGCGGATCCTGGCGACCAGCGACGGCTCGTACCACGACATCGTGCGACCCGACTTGCGGGCCGGCGCGATCAGCCCCTCGCGCAGGTAGAACTTCAGCGTCGCGATCGACACGCCGGAGCGGCTGGCCAGCTCGCCGATCTTGAGGAGCATCACTGGATACTAGATAGTTCTAGTATCCAGTCAACTCTGCGCACCCTCGTTCGTCGCGTCCGTCGGCCTCGGCCGCTGATCGATCGCGCCCGGCAACGAGACCGCGACCAGGCCCGGCACGTCGCCGAGCCGCGCGACGACGAACGCGTAGAGGCCGAGCGCGTCGAACGAGTGGCGCACCGCGACGCGCCAGCCGATCTGCGAGAAGTGATCGGCCTCGATCTCGGCGAGCGTCTCGCCCCAGTACTGCGACGACACCGGCACGAGGCCATCGTTGGTGCCCGCGACCTTGCGCAGGTACGCGTGCGCCGCGATCAGCGGCAGCGGGATGATCGAGCGTGGGTGATGCATGCCGCCGACGACGCACGCGTAGCGCACGCCGGGTGCGTCGGGGACCTCGCGGTTGAACCGCTCGAGCGCCTCGGTCGAGAGCCACTCGACCGCCTCGATGGGCAGGCCGATCGCGCGCAGCATCTTGTGCGCCCAGCCGATCGGGCCCTTCAGCACGAGGTCAGCGATCGGCGAGCCGCGGTGCGGGGTGCCGATCGTGACGATCGAGCGGACGCGGCGCGCGAGCCCGAGGTGTGCGATCGCGAAGCGCGCGTCGAGCCCGCCGAGGCTGTGCGCGATGATGTCGACGCGCTCGTGCGGCAGGGCCTCGATCGCGGCGGCCAGCAGCTTCGCGCGTGCCGGCACCGACGCATACGGTGGCAGGCGCACGGCATGGGCGTGACAGCCGAGCGTCTCGAGGTGCTTCGCGATCCCGCGGAAGTAATCGAAGCGCGCGCCCGGCACGCCGATCCGGTCGAAGCCGAACAGCCCGTGGACGAGCACGACCGGCAGCGGTGGGCCGCGCTCGACCGGGCCGGGGACGATCGCGACGCCCTCGAGCGGCGTCTCGACATCGGTCGGGATGACCGGGGCCGTCCTGCGCCACACCGTCGCGACCGCGACGAGCAGCAGCCCGACGACGAGGGCGACCACGAGGATCGTCAGCACGGCGGGTACAGCCTGCCACGAGGCCGCAGGGTGAGGGATGATCTGATTGCTCGCGCCTCGCGGCAGCGTCGCCTCGTCGCTCGCGCAGCTTGCGCACTCTGGGCACCGTGGTTACGGAGCGTGGGTGCGCCGCTGGCTCGTCACGCTCGCCCTCGCTGTGGTCGCGTTGCCAACGGGCGGAGGCGAGGCCGTCGCAGATCGCGGGTTTCGCGTCGAGCTGTCGTCGCGCAGCGTGACCACGACGACATCGTTGCCGGTGCAGGCCTGCGAGCCGCGGATCGCGCGGTTGCCGGCGTCGGTCGAGCTCGATCCCGGCGGCATCGTCGTGACGACGCGCACCCGCCGGTTCCGCCATGGTGTCGGGCGCCCGGGCGGTATGTCGTGGATCGTCACCGCCGGCGATCACGTGATCGTCGGCTACGCCGAGCGCCCGGGAGGCCACGCCGATACGATCGTCGCGATCGATCACAGGACCGGCGCGCTCGCGTGGCGCCGCACCGTCGATTCGCTGTTCGCCGCCGAGCTCGTCGATGATCTGCTCGCCGTCGAGCGCGCCGGTACCCTCGACATCCTCGATGCGCGCACCGGCAAGACGCAGGGCACGACCCCGCTCGCCGGCCAGGGCATCCAGGCGGTGTGCCGGCCTCGCCGTGGCGACCTCCACGTCAAGACCCGTGGCGACCTCGTCGCGATCGATCGCGCATCCGGCGCCGTGCGCTGGGTCCAGGCCTCGACCTCGGTTGGCAACCCGACCGTCACCCCGACCGCGGTGATCGATGCGTGGGTCGATCGCACCGCCCATCGCTTCGGGATCGTCAGCTACGACCCTGCGACCGGACGCCGGCTCGCGACGGTGGATCTGGGCGCGACCGGTGGCTGGTACGACCTCGAGCGCGTCATCATCGCGCCCGATGGCACGCACGACGTGCTGGTATCCGCGATGTTCGCCGTCGAGTGAACGTCCCCTCGGGCGCGAGTGCGACCGAATGTCGCGCCGCCTCGTGCGAGGGCTGATCCCCGGCTGCGAACACTTGCCGCAGCTCGGTGCTCGACGAGAACTGCGATAACCGGCATCGCAACGGAAGCGTGACCATGCGAGCTGCGACCAGACGTCGCTCCAAACAACACCCACCCAACCTTGCGAAATGGTGTCGGGTTGTGGTGCAAGAGACCCGCGGGAAGCACCCGCGCGCGAACGCGTAGTCCAACGCAGGAACCCTCATGCCGCGTTTCACATTTCCCGAATGGACCGAGACCCTCAAGAAGTGGGTCAACCTGTTGGTCCTCGGCGCACCGGTGTATCTGGTCGCGCTCGTAGCGTACGGCGTCACGCCGGACGCGATCCGTGTCGGCTATCAGCCCGAGCAACCCGTGCCGTACAGCCACGCGCTGCACGCCGGCGAGCTCGGGATCGATTGCCGGTACTGCCACTCCACGGTCGAGCGCGCGGGTGAGGCCGCGATCCCGCCGGCCGCGGTGTGCATGAACTGTCACTCGACCGTTCGCAAGGATTCGGAGCTCCTGCTGCCGATCCGCGAGGCGTTCGCGGAGAACCAGCCGGTGCACTGGGTGCGCGTCACCGATCTGCCGGACTACGTCTACTTCAACCACGAGGCGCACGTGAACGCCGCCGTCGGTTGCGAGTCGTGCCACGGCCGCGTCGATCAGATGGTGAAGGTCTTCCAGGCCGAATCGCTGACGATGACGTGGTGCCTCGATTGCCATCGCAACCCGGCCAAGCACCTGCGGTACGCCGAGAACGTGACGAAGATGGGCTACAAGCCGCAGCGCGGTGAGGGCGCCGACGTCATGAAGCGCAACACCGTGCGTCCGCCCACCAACTGCTCGACCTGTCATCGCTAGGAGCCGAGATGTCTGCCAAGGAACCAGAGCTCCCGCACGACCACGACCACGACCACGGTCACCACGACAACTACGACGCGGCCTACGCGCCGTCGACGCTCGAGCCACTGCCGGCGACGCCGGAGTACGGCTTCTGGAAGTCGCTGCGCGAGCTCGAGGGCGAGGCCGCGGTCCAGACCGATCGTGGCAACAACGAGTTCCCGCCGAACGCCGAGGTCGTCGACCCGATGTCGCGCCGCAACTTCTTCCAGCTGATGGGTGCCTCGATGGCGCTCGCCGGCGCCGGCGCTTGCCGTTACGAGAAGGAAGAGATCGTCCCGCTCGCGCGCCGCCCCGAGGATCAGATCCCCGGCCTCGCGCAACAGTACGCGACGGCGTTCGAGCTCGGTGGCGCGGGCCATCCGCTGCTCGCGACGGCGTTCGAGGGTCGCCCGATCAAGCTCGACGGCAACCCCGAGCACCCGTTCCACGCCGGCGGCATCGTCACCGGCACCGAGCGTCACGCCGGCTGCTCGACGTTCGCGCAGGCGAGCATCCTCAACATGTACGACCCGGATCGGGCGCAGAACCCGAGCCAGGCGGCCAAGGGCAGCTCGATGGACGGCTTCCGCGCCGCGCTGCCAGCGCTGCGTCAGAACCTCGCCGCCGCGCGCGTCCTCTGCGAAGCGACGTCGTCACCGACGGTCGCCGCACTCAAGCGCCGGCTCGTCCAGAAGTACCCGGGCCTGCAGTGGCACGAGTACGAGCCGCTGTCGTGGGACAACGAGCGCCTCGGTACCCGGCTCGCGTTCGGCAAGTCGGTTCGTCCGCTCGCCCGCCTCGATCGCTGCGAGACGATCGTCACGATCGATTGCGACCTGTTCGTCGAGCACCCGGCCGCGATGCGCTACAGCCGCGACTATGCGCGGTCGCGCAAGCAGAACGGCACGCTCGGCCTCGGCAAGATGAACCGGCTGTGGTCGGTCGAGAGCACGTTCACGAACACCGGCGCGATGGCGGATCACCGCCTCGGCCTGCGCTCGGAACACGGCCTGCCATTCGCGATGGCGCTCGACGGTGCACTCGGCGGTGCGGGTGGAACGCCCGGCTCCGAGGTCATCAAGGAGAAGAAGGTCGCGCAGTTCATCCAGGTCCTCGTCGAGGAGCTGCAGCAGAACCGCGGTCGCGCCGTCGTGATCGCAGGTCGCCGCCAGCCGCCTGCCGTCCACGCGCTCGTCGCGCGGATCAACCAGGCGATCGGCGCACCCGGCGCGACGCTCGATTACATCGAAGATGCCGAGCCGGATCGGCCGTCGCACCTCGAGTCGATCGTCAACCTCACCAAGGCGATGGCCGCCGGCCAGGTGCCGACGCTGCTGATCCTCGGCGGTAACCCGGTCTACGACGCGCCCGCCGATCTCGAGTTCGCGGCCGCACTCGCGAAGGTGCAGACGTCGGTGCATCTCCACGAGTACCTCAACGAGACCGGGCAGAAGACGTCGTGGCACGTGCCGCGCGCGCACTTCCTCGAGTCATGGGGCGACGTGCGCACCTGGGATGGGACGATCACCGTCGCGCAGCCGCTGATCGCGCCGCTCTACGGCGGACTGTCGATCGCCGAGATGCTCGGCATGCTGCTCGGCGAGGAGCAGACCGGCGAGCAGCTCGTTCGCGCCGCGCACGAGGAGCTCGGCGTCGCCGCCAACTGGCGCCAGATCGTGCACGACGGCTTCGTGCCGAACACCGCGCTGCCGGTCGCGCAGGTCACGCCGCAGGCCAACTTCGCGATGCCGCCGCTGACGCCCGGCCAGGCTGCAGGCAGCGTGCGGCCGAACGGCGAGGTCGAGGTCACCTTCCACTACTCGTCGTTCACGTACGACGGTCGCTACGCGAACAACGCGTGGCTCCAGGAGACCCCGGACTTCCTCACGAAGGTCACCTGGGACAACTACGCGCTCGTCGGACCCGAGACTGCGGAGGCGCTGAAGCTCGAGAACGACACGATGATCAAGGTCCGCGTCGACAACCGCGAGATCACGCTGCCCTGCTACACGATGCCGGGGCAGGCGCGCTACTCGGTCGCGCTCGTGCTCGGCGGTGGTCGCACCGCGGCTGGCCGCGTCGGCGGCAAGGGCACCGCGAGCCGCGTCGGCTGGGACACGTACAAGGTCCGGACCTCGACGGGCTTCGACTTCGCGGTCAAGGGCAACGTGACCTCGACCGGCGAGCACTACGAGCTCGCGAACGTGCAGGAGCACTGGGACATCCGCACCGGCCTCGTGCCGAAGGTGACCCAGGAAGGCATCGCCGAGCGCCTGCCGCAGCTGATCAAGGAGACGACCAACGAGGCGCTGGTCAAGAACAAGGGCTGGGCGGCCGAGCCAGGTCCCGAGCAGTACTGGGACGATCGCGACGTCGACACCGGCGGCAACAAGCGTCACCTCTCGCTGTTCCGCGAGCACGAGTACGGTGGCCATCGCTGGGGCATGGCGATCGATCTCAACACCTGCACCGGCTGCAACTCGTGCATGGTCGCGTGCCAGGCCGAGAACAACGTGCCGGTCGTCGGTCGCAAGGAAGTGATCAACAACCGCGAGATGCACTGGATCCGCATCGACCGCTACTTCAGCGGCACCAAGCAGGACCCGGTCATCGTCCAGCAGCCGGTCGCCTGCCAGCAGTGCGAGCTCGCGCCGTGCGAGCAGGTCTGCCCGGTCGGTGCGACGGTGCACTCCGACGAGGGCCTGAACGACATGGCCTACAACCGCTGCATCGGCACGCGGTACTGCGCGAACAACTGTCCGTACAAGGTTCGCCGCTTCAACTTCCTCGACTGGAACCAGGAGTGGCGCGAAGCCCGCAACAAGGTCCGCCGGTTGCTGTTCAACCCGGAGGTCACCGTGCGCAGCCGCGGCGTGATGGAGAAGTGCACGTTCTGCGTGCAGCGGATCCAGAACGCGAAGATCCACGCGAAGGCGCAGATCCGCAGCGGCCAGCGGCCCGGCAGCATCGACGCACCGCTGCCCGATGGCGAGATCATGACGGCCTGCCAGCAGGCGTGCCCGACCGAGGCGATCATGTTCGGCGATCTCGCCGACAAGGACAGCCGCGTGTCGCGCCTCCACGAGGACCGCCGCGGCTATGCCCTCCTCCCCGAGCTCTACACCAAGCCGCGCAACCGCTTCCTCGCGCGGATCCGCAACCCCAACCCGAAGATGCCTGCCATCACCGCGCCCGCTGCTCATGCGACGTCCGCCGGAGGCCACCCAGGTCCTGGTGAACCGCAGAAGCCGAAGAGCAAGGCCGGCACGCCGCAAGCCGGGGGTCACTGATCATGGCCACTGAACCTGTCATCTACGAACCCGGCAAGGCACGCGAAGCGTTCCGCGCCGTCACCCGCGACGTCGCCTGGGTCGCCGAGGCACCCAAGCCGCACAAGGCATGGCTCGGCGCGCTCGGCGTCTCGATGCTGATGCTCGCGATCGGCGTCTACAGCATCTTCGTGCTGCTGACGACCGGCATCGGCGTCTGGGGTAACTCCAACACCGTCGGCTGGGCGTGGGACATCACGAACTTCGTCTGGTGGATCGGTATCGGCCACGCCGGCACGCTGATCTCCGCCGTCCTCTACCTGACGCGGCAGAGCTGGCGCGTCAGCATCAACCGCGCTGCCGAGGCGATGACGATCTTCGCCGTCATGTGCGCCGGCCTGTTCCCGCTCCTCCACACCGGCCGTCCGTGGTTCGCGTGGTGGATGCTGCCGCACCCGAACGACATGGACATGTGGCCGCAGTTCCGCAGCCCGCTCATGTGGGACGTGTTCGCGGTCTCGACGTACATGACGACGTCGATCCTGTTCTGGTACATGGGCCTCGTCCCCGACCTCGCGACGTTCCGCGATCGCTGCGCGGCGCGCGGCGAGAAGCTGAAGGCGATCATCTACGGCGCGCTGTCGCTCGGCTGGCGCGGCTCGGCTCGCAACTGGCATCGCTACGAGCGCGCATATTTGATCCTCGCGGGTCTCGCGACGCCGCTCGTGTTCTCGGTCCACTCGGTCGTCTCGTTCGACTTCGCGACGTCGCAGCTACCTGGCTGGCACACGACGATCTTCCCGCCGTACTTCGTCGCCGGCGCGATCTTCTCCGGCTTCGCGATGGTGCTGACGCTGCTGCTGCCGCTGCGCCACCTGTTCAACCTCAAGCACATCATCAAGGAGGAGCACATCGAGGCGATGTGCAAGATCCTCCTCGCGACCGGCATGATGGTCGGCCTCGCATACGCGACCGAGTTCTTCATCGCCTGGTACTCCGGCAACCTCTACGAGAAGTTTGCTTTCGTGAACCGCGCGTTCGGTCCGTTCTGGTGGGCCTACTTCGCGATGGTGAGCTGCAACGTGCTCATCCCGCAGGCCTTCTGGTTCAAGATGGTCCGCCGCAACGTCGTGCTGATCTTCATCCTCTGCATCTTCGTCAACATCGGGATGTGGTTCGAGCGGTTCGTGATCATCGCGACCTCGCTCGCGCGGTCGTTCCTGCCGGCGACGTGGAGTTACTTCACGCCGACGATCTATGACATCGGCCTGTTCATCGGCACGCTCGGCCTGTTCGGCACGCTGTTCCTGCTGTTCTTCCGGTATGTCCCGGTGATCGCGATGTCCGAGGTCAAGGGCGCGATGCCCGAAGCCCATGCGGGTGGCCCGTCGAAGGGAGGGCACCACTAGCCATGTCGACCACAACCACACCGCACGGCGACCTTCCCCCAACGACGCCCGATCCGATGCTCGGTGATGGCGCGCTCTATGGCGTGCTCGCCGAGTACGACACGCCGGGCGAGCTCATCGAGGCGGCCCGCAAGGTGCGCGACGCCGGCTACACCGAGTTCGATTGCTTCAGCCCGTTCCCGGTGCACGGCATCGACGAAGCGATGGGGATCAAGCGGACGATCCTGCCGCTGCTGATCTTCGGCGGCGGCTTCGCCGGCCTCCTCGGCGGCATCCTGCTGCAGTGGTGGACCAACGCGTACAACTGGCCGTGGAACATCGCGGGCAAGCCCGAATGGTCGATCCCGGCGAACGTACCGATCGCGTTCGAGACCACGATCTTGCTCTCGGTCCTCACGGCGTTCTTCGGCATGTGGATGCTGAACAAGCTGCCGCAGGTCTGGCACCCGTTCTTCCGCCTCGAGCGCTTCGGCCGCGTCACCGATGACGCGTTCCTGCTCGGGATCGAAGCGCGCGACCGCCGGTTCGACAGCGTCGCGACCACCCAGCTCCTCAAGGATGCCGGCGCGATCGCGGTCGAGAACTGCCACCTCGATCCGGATCCGGCGAGCCGGACGATGCCGGGATGGATCACTGCGTTCATCGTGTCGAGCACCGCGTTCGCGCTGATCCCGTTCGCGATCGCCGCGAAGGCGCGTAACTCGCACTCGAGCGAGCCGCACATCCACGTCTTCCCGGACATGGACTTCCAGCCGAAGTACAAGGCCGACGCCGCGAGCGACCTGTTCCCCGATGGTCGCGCGAACCGCGGCCAGCTCGCCGAAACCGTCGCGCGTGGCTCGCTCAACGCGGACGACACGTTCTACCGCGGCATCGAGGGCGGCAAGTGGACCGAAGGGTTCCCCAAGCAGCTCGAGATCAGCGAGCAGCTCGTGCGGCGCGGCCAGATTCGCTACAACATCTACTGCGCGCCATGCCACGGCTACGACGGACGCGGTAGCGGTCCGGTCCCGCAGCGTGTCGCCGCCGGCGGCGGAGCGTGGGACGCCCGCAACCTCGTGCAGGCGGGCGGCCCGGTCGTGAAGATGCCGAACGGCCAGCTCTTCAACACGATCTCGAATGGCTACAACACGATGATGGGTTACGCGCACCAGATCCCGCCTGCGGATCGGTGGGCCATCGTGCTCTACACCCGTGCGCTGCAGCGGTCGCAGAACGCGGCCGTCGATGACGTTCCGCAAGAGGAGCTCGGTCGGATGCCGATGCCGCAGATGCAGACCCCGGCCGCGCCAGCAGGCGCCGGTTCCGCGGCCCCGGCCGCGCCGACTGGCAGCGCCCCTGCGGCACCCGCAACACCCGCACCAGCACCCGCCGCTGGCTCGGCCGCCCAGCCGGAGAACAAGTAATGAGCGCCCTCGTAAAACCGCTGCACCCCGACGAGAAGATCAAGGCTGGCAAGCTCGGCAGCAGCCTGACCAAGGCTGGCGTCGGCATCGCCGTCATCTTCATGATCATCTCGATCGTGCTGGGCTCGATGCAGGGCGACAACTGGAAGCGCTTCTTCTACTCGTACGTCATCGGCTGGAGCTACATCTTCAGCATCTGCGTCGGCGTGCTGTTCCTCGTGATGCTGCACCACCTGGTGCGCGGTCGCTGGGCGACGGCGGTCCGCCGGATCGCCGAGGCGATGAGCAGCGCGTTCCCGCTCGTGTTCATCGCGGGCCTCGGCTTCGTGATCCCGCTCGTCCTTGGCTACAAGGACCTCTACTACTGGGCGCACCCCGACGCGCATGATCCGGTCCTCAACCACCACCTGCACCACAAGCTGACGTGGCTGTCGCCCGGCTTCTTCGCGGTGCGCTACGTGATCTACGGCGTCGCGTTCAGCGGCCTCGCGATCTACTTCACGAAGAAGTCGCGCGAGCAGGACGAGACCGGCGATCCGAAACTCTCCGAGCAGATGCGCATCGCGTCGGCGCCGGCGATGATCCTCTACTCGCTCGTGGTGTTCATGGCAGCATTCGACATCCTGATGTCGATGGCGCCGAAGTGGTACTCGACCATCTACGGCGTCAACTTCTGGGGCAGCGCCTGCGTCGGTGCGTTTGCCGCGCTCGCGCTGATCGTGCTCGGCATCCAGCGCACCGGCCGGCTCACGCACTCGATCAACGCCGAGCACTATCACGACATCGGCAAGTGGATGTTCGCCTTCACGTTCTTCTGGGCGTACACCGCGTTCTCGCAGTTCATGCTGCAGTGGTACGGCAACATGCCCGAGGAGACGGTCTGGTACAAATACCGGCTGTTCGGCGAGTGGCAGTGGGTGAGCATCGCGATGCTCGTCGGCTTCTGGGCCTTCCCGTTCGTGTTCCTGCTCTCGCGGTGGACCAAGCGGATCGTGCCGTCACTCGTGTTCTTCGCGGTGTGGCAGCTCGTGTTCCACTGGCTCGATCTCTACTGGAACGTGATGCCTCAGTATGACTGGCAGGTCGTCACCAACGGGACCGCGTCGGTCAATGCCGGCCCGCTGATGGGCAACACCGCGCTGCACCA
Source organism: Deltaproteobacteria bacterium (assembly GCA_013812655.1). Taxonomy (GTDB): domain Bacteria; phylum Myxococcota_A; class Polyangia; order Haliangiales; family Haliangiaceae; genus JABFXX01. The sequence continues at coordinate 15,321 of JACCTC010000169.1, forward strand.
CGTCGGGTTCTCGCCCGTCGACATCACCGTGTGGATCGCGCTCGTCGGCGTGCTGCTGGCGGGTATCGGTCGCAACCTCAAGGGCAACCTGATCCCCGTCAAGGATCCGACGCTGCCCCTCTCGCTCGCTCACGAGAACCTCTAGGAGCCCGGGGAGAAGTGATGAGTGGACCAAAGCGCAATCCAGATCGGCTCAACACCATCGGCGTCGTCGTCGTTGGCGTCTGTGGAGCGGTGCTCGTCTACGTGAGCATCGTCGCCTTGCAGGCGTTCTACATGAACGACAGCTCCGAGGTGCAGACGATGGCCGACTACGGCGGGCAGGACACGACGCACAAGTCGATCCGCGCGACGCAGCTGAGCAACATCGGCGAGTTCACCCCGAACGCGCGGCCCGAGCCGGGCAAGGGTGACCAGACCTACCGGATCTCGATCGATCGCGCGATCAAGCTCGTCGCCGATGGCGCGAAGGTCGATCCCGCGAACCTCGTCCCGACCCAGGGCCGTGCGAACCAGCCGACGATCGTGCCGGTGTTCGGTCGCCCGCGCGTCGCGCCGCCGCCGCCGCCGAGCGGTCCTGATGGGGCTGGCGGTACGCAGGGCAGCACTGCGAACCCGGGTGCCGGTAGTGCCGGCGCGGCGGTGGGTAGCACGAGCGCGCCGATGCACTCGACCGGTGCTCTTGGACCTGGTGGCGGACCGACCGCTGGCCAGGGTCCGACCCCGCCGGCCGTGGGAGCGCCGGACGGCGCTGGCGCGACCGGTACGCCCCCCCAAACGACGCCGAAGACCACGACGCCGAAGACCACGACACCAAAGACCACGGCGCCGAAGACCACGGCGCCGAAGACCACGACGGGTGGAGCCGGCAGCGGCTCGGCCGGCAAGGCGAATGCTCCGAAGTGATCGACATCGCGATCGCGCATCGATCGCTACGTTCGGGATCGCCGCCACGGTGATCGCTGCCTCCCTGTATGTGGGGACGGCCTCGGCGGATCGTGCGCCGTCACCGGCGGACGAGATCCTCGCGCCGCCTCCGACCTACGAGGCCGGCGGCGTCACCGTCACCGAGCGGCTCGGCAACCGCGTTCCAATTGACGCGAAGTTCCGCACGCTCGATGGCAACGTGGTCGCGCTCGGCGACGTGCTGCGCGGCGAGCTGCCGACGCTCCTCACGTTCAACTATGCGGACTGCCCGATGCTGTGCAGCCTGCAGCTCAACGGGCTGACCGCGGCGCTGCCGGCGATCACAGCTGTCGGGCCTGCACCCATTGGTGCTGCACCCGGTGACCTCGTCTTCCGGATCGGCACGCAGTTCCGGATCGTCACGATCGATCTCGAGCCGACCGAGTCGCTCGACCGGCTCGCGAAGATGCGCGACCGCTACCTCGCGAAGCTGCCCGAGGCACAGCGCGAGGCGGCGCGGGCGGGCTGGACGTTCCTCGCAGCCGAGACCCCTGGCGACGGTGCGGCCATCGGTCGCGTCGCCGAGGCGGTCGGATTCAAGTACGTCTACATCAAGGATCGCGCCGAATGGGCGCATCCCGCCGCCTTGATCTTCCTCAGCACCACCGGCGCGGTGACCCGCTACGTCTACGGGATCGAGTTCGATCCGCAGGTGATGCGCGAGTCGATCTTCAGGGCCGGGCTCGCCGAGCCGTCCACCGCGGTCGGCTTCATGAACCGCTGCTACCACTTCGACCCCGACGCCAAGAATCACTCGCGCTCCGGCATGCTCGCGTTGCGCGTCGGCGCGGCGGGCTTTCTCGTCCTCCTGCTCGCTGGTTTCGGTTTCTACTTCGTGCGTCGCCACGGTCGTCGGACTTTCCCTGACGTCGCGACGCCCGGTCTACCCGGTTCGGGATTGCCCGTCGACGAGCTCGGCCACCCGGCCGATCGACCGCGGAGGTCTTAATATGAAGTCGTTTGCACGCTTCTCGATGATGATCGGGCTCACCAGCGCGGTGACGATCGCGATCTGCGTCGCCCTGTTCGGCACGCCGTCCGCTGATGCCCAGCCGACGTCGGCCGAGCCCCAGACCGCGACGCAACCGGCCCAGGCCGACGTCCCGGCCGGTACGCAGCCGCCGGTCGTCCAGCAACCCGACCCGAACACCCCGGGTAGCCCGGCCGGCGGAAAAGCTGCCGATCCGGCGAAGAACCAGGCGACGACCTCGACGAACCCCGGTGGTCCCGCCAACCCGAACGTGTCGCCGCCGCCTGCCGCCGGTGCCACGCAGCGCACCTGGTACGAGGAGCTCGCGTATCGCCCGATCCAGGAGGAAGGCACGTTCTGGATGCCGAAGTCCGTCAACATCGTGGCGGACGACTCCGACAGCATGTTCTACGCGACGCTCGGGCTGTCCGCGTTCTTCTTCATCGCGATCGCCGGCGCCGTCATCTACCTCGTCATCAAGTACCGCCATCGCCCGGGCCACAAGCCGGAGCCGAGCGCGGGCCACAACGACGCCCTCGAGATCACGTGGACGGTCATCCCGACGATCATCTGCGTGTTCCTGTTCTATTACGGCTGGCGCACGTACGTGCAGGTCGTCACGCCCCCGAACAAGGCGGTCGAGGTCAACCTGCTCGCGAAGCGCTGGACCTGGAACTTCACGCACTCGAACGGCGTCGAGGATTCCGATCTGCACGTGCCGGTCAACAAGCCGGTTCGCGTCGTGATGACGTCGACCGACGTGCTCCACGCGTTCTATGCGCCGGTGATGCGCGTCAAGCAGGACATCATCCCGCGCCGCTACACCTACGTCTGGTTCCACGCGACGAAGCCCGGGACGTACCGGCTGACCTGCGCGGAGTACTGCGGTACCGATCACTCCCAGATGGGCATGACGCAGGATGGCCGGCGCGCCGTCGTCGTCGTCCATCAAGAGGGCGACTACGAGCGGTACCTCGCCGACAAGCAGGCGCTCGAGGGCGGCGGCGACCCGATCGATCACGGCAAGCGCCTGTACGAGAAGAAGGGCTGCGTGACCTGCCATTCGATCGATGGCAGCGCGCGCATCGGCCCCTCGTTCAAGGGCGTCTTCGGTAAACCGCAAGCAATGGCAGATGGCAGCAAGGTCGTCGCCGACGAGAACTACCTCCGCGAGTCGCTGATGGTCCCGAACGCGAAGACGCGTGCGGGATTCCCGGCGGGGACGATGCCGGCATTCGAAGGTCAGCTCAAGGAGCGCGACATCGAGGGCATCATCGCGTTCATCAAGTCGCTCGAGTAGGAACCCCATGGCGACCACACCAGCAACTGCACCGAGATTGACGAAGCGCGGCGAGCGCGACGATGGGCCCGTCAACGAGCCCGACTTTCTCAACGTCACGAAGGGCCTGAAGAGCTGGCTCGTCACCCTCGATCACAAGCGGATCGGGATGATGTACCTGTTCGGGATCCTGTTCTCGTTGATCGTCGGTGGCGCGTTCGCGCTGCTCGTCCGCATGGAGCTCTGGGTTCCCGGCGGCACGATCGTCGACCAGGATACCTACAACAAGTTCTTCACGCTGCACGGCGGCGTGACGGTCTTCCTCGTCATCATTCCCGGCATCCCGGCGGCGCTCGGCAACATCATCATGCCGATCCAGCTCGGCGCGCCCGACGTCGCCTTCCCGCGGCTTAACCTCGCGTCGTTCTACCTCTGGGTGTCCGGCGCGCTGCTGCTCGTCGGCGCCGTGCCGTTCGGCGGCCTCGACACCGGCTGGACGCTCTACACGCCGTACTCGCTCGAGTCCAAGACACCGGTGCTGGTCGCGACGAGCGGCGTGTTCTTGCTGGGGTTCTCGTCGATCTTCACGGGCCTCAACTTCCTCGTGACGATCCACAAGTTCCGGCCGCAGGGCATGGGCTGGTTCCAGCTGCCGCTCAACATCTGGGCGCTCTACGCGACCGCGATCATGCAGGTCCTCGCGACGCCGGTGCTCGGCATCACCGTGCTGCTGCTCACCGTCGAGCGGTTCGCGCACATCGGCATCTTCGATCCGACGCTCGGTGGCGATCCGGTGCTGTTCCAGCACTTCTTCTGGTTCTACTCGCACCCCGCCGTCTACATCATGATCATCCCGGGGATGGGCGTGATCAGCGAGCTGATGTCGACGTTCTCGCGCAAGCCGCTGTTCGGCTATCGCTTCGTCGCGTACTCGTCGATCTCGCTCGCCCTGCTGTCGTTCCTCGTGTGGGGCCACCACATGTTCGTCTCGGGCCAGTCGCGGCTCGCGAACATGGTGTTCTCGGCACTGACGTTCACGGTCGGCATCCCGTCTGCCGTGAAGGTCTTCAACTGGGTCGCCACGCTCTACAAGGGCGACATCCGGCTGAAGACGCCGATGCTCTACGCGCTGTCGTTCCTGCTGCTGTTCACGATCGGCGGCCTCACCGGCCTGTTCCTCGGCATCCTCGCCGTCGATGTCCACCTGCACGACACCTACTTCGTCGTCGCGCACTTCCACTACGTGATGATGGGCTCCACGCTGGTCGCCTTCCTCGGCGCGCTCCACTACTGGTGGCCGAAGTTCACGGGCCGCATGTACAACGAAGGGCTCGGCAAGATCTGCGCGATCGGTGTGTTCGTCGGCTTCAACCTGACGTTCCTCCCGCAGTTCGTGATGGGCGCGCGCGGCATGCCACGTCGCTACTGGGACTACGATCCGCAGTACACGCTCTATCACCAGCTCTCGACGATCGGCGCCTTCATCCTCGGCATCTCGATCTTCATCTCGGTCTGCTACCTGATGGCGTCGTTCAAGACCGGCAAGCGTGCGCCGCGCAACCCGTGGGGCGGTAGCACGCTCGAGTGGCAGGCGCCGACGCCACCGCCGCTCTACAACTTCGAGAAGCCGCCCGTCATCCACGAGCTCTATAACTACGACGATCTCGTCGAGGTCGAGGAGGACGTGTGGGAGCGCCGCGCGCCGACCGAGGTCGAGCCGACCGACGCGCCGGGCGATGCCCACGCGCATGTCCGGCATCCCGAGAATCCACCGACCGTCGTGACGACATCCCGCCACGAGGAGCTCGCCAGTGAAGCTGGCCCGGTGCCACCGACGGTGATGCCCGGGACCGAGGCGGAGGAGCCGGGATTCATTCCCGGCTCCGGGAAGGAGGATAAGTGAGCAGTCCAGACGTTCCTTCCGGACCTCCTTCCGGAGGCCACGGCCCCGACGACCACGGCCACGGTCATCACGGCTCGCGGTTCATCGCGCACCACTACGACGACGCCCAGCACCAGTTCGACTCCGGCAAGTTCGGGATCTGGCTGTTCCTCGCGCAGGAAGTGCTGTTCTTCTCGGCGCTGTTCGTCGCCTACATCCTCTACCGGCACCACCACCCGGAGATCTACGCGTACGCGCACTCGTACCTCGACGTGAAGTACGGCGCGATCAACACCGGCGTCCTGATCTTCTCGAGCCTCACCGCCGCGTGGGCCGTGCGGGCGGCGCAGCTCAATCAGCGCAAGCTGCTCATCGGTTGCCTCGTCGCGACGATCCTCTGCGCGTTCGCGTTCCTCGGGATCAAGTACATCGAGTACGCGCACAAGGTTCACGAGCACATCCTGTTCGGCCGCTACTTCGATCCATGCGTGAGCTCGGGTGGACGCCCGCTGCTCACCAAGAACAACAACTGTTCGGGCCACGAGTCGACGGTCGTCTGGGACACCACGAGCGCGCGGCCGACCGCGGGCTGCTTCCCGGACTACGCGGTCGATCACGATACCCGCCGCGAGGGCGTCCAGGCGTCGTGCACCGTCAACGAAGTGACCGTGAAGTACGTCTTCTCGTGGGTGGAGACCGAGGCAGGTCCGGAAACCACGAGCTCACCGTATGGGTCGCTTGGCGCATGCCGCGAGGCTCAGCAGAAGAAGACCGACGCATTCAAGGCGGATGCGACCAAGAAGCGAACGGTTAACCCCTGCGTCGAGCAGCTGTCGCCACCGATCAGGGCGATCACCGAGCAGTGTCCCGAGTGGATGCCGTCGAGCGCCGGCGAGCCCGTGAAGCCGAAGTATCCGTGCTGGAGGCCGGGCTTCGCGCCCGAGGTCTGCCGGCTCGGCTACTCGTTCACCTGGATGGACGGCACGACCCAGCGCTTCGGCGGGCCGTACCCGACCGAGGGCGACTGCAAGAAGGACTTCAAGACGAAGGAGGGCGAGCTCAAGGCCGCGGGCGGTGCGCCACCAGCCCCGTGCGTCCGCTCGCACACCGTCGGCGTCATCGTCGAGTACGGCGATCACGAGCACCGGCCGTCGGACCTCCGCATCACGGCGGACTGCAAGGGCCCGCCGCCACCGCCACCCGTCGAGGGTGATCCGCTCGCAGATACGCAGCAGCGTGCCGAGCTCGGCAAGGCAGCGCTCTCGCCGTACAAGCGACCGACCGCGCACGATGCGAAGGAGCGCGAGGCCGCGGGCCCGCCGCCCGAGCACACGAGCATGTTCTTCACGATCTACTTCGCGATGACCGGTCTGCACGGCATCCACGTGCTGTTCGGCATCTTCGTGTTCATCTGGCTGCTCGTTCGCGCCATCAAGGGTCACTTCACGCCGGATTACTTCGGTCCCGTCGACTTCGCCGCCCTCTACTGGCACATCGTCGACTTGATCTGGATCTTCCTCTTCCCGCTTCTCTACCTGATCCACTGAGGAACCCATGGCGACGGACACCACCCATCACCACGACGATCATCACGGGATCGCGCACACCGCCTCGATCAAGGTGCTGATCGGCACCGGCAGTACGCTGCTGCTGCTGACGATCGTCACCGTGCTCGCGACGAAGATCGACCTCGGTCCGAACATGAACCTCGCGCTCGCGATGTTCATCGCGGTCATCAAGGCGACGCTCGTGATCCTGTTCTTCATGCACTTGAAGTACGACAAGATCTTTCACACCGTCGTCTTCATGAGCGCGATCCTCGCGGCGAGCCTGTTCGTCGGCTTCACGCTGATGGACTCCGGCCAGTATCAGGAGGCCAACATCTGGGATCCGAACTCGCCGCCTCGCGCTCCGGTCGGGCCTCGCCCGATCGGCGGCTGATCGCGCTTCCGTTCAGTAGCGCAGGGTCCAGCTGATCTCGCCACCGGTCGCCGTCGGCGCGATCGCGACCCCGGTGGTCTCGCTCGATGCACCGCCGAGGACATAGAGCGCGATGCCGACGCCGATCGCGCCGGCACCTACGAGGCCGAAGCCCCACGCGAGCTTCTGATCGCGCTGGCCGCGTGCCTCGGTGTCGCGCTGCGCGTCCCCCCACTCGCCCTGGTAGCCGTCGAGCTTCTTCGCCTGCTTGCGAGCATCGAGGGCGAAGTAGATGGCCACGCCTTCGAGCACGACGCCGGTCGCGCCGACGATGATCCCGGCGGTTCGCTTGCCACCGCTACGCGCGGTGTCCGTGCGCGCCGGGGCCGTGGCCGATGATCCCGAGATCGCTGGATCGGCGGCCGCCGGGAACAGCGGTTGCGTCGGTGTACGCCGTGGCTCGACCGGCGTCGGGGCGGCGGGGGAGGCCGCGAGCTTCGCTCTGCACAAGGCCTCTGCGTCGACGACCTCGGCCTGGTTCTTCGGGTTCGGTTGCTCGCGCGTGTAGCTCTCGTAGAACGTCATCGCCTGCGTGCAGTCGCCCGAGAGCCGGTAGGCCTGGCCGATGTTGAACAGCAGCAGCGGCCGCTTGGTCAGCAGATAGGCTTCTTTCCACAGCCGGATCGCCTCCGCATACTCGGCGAGGTTGTAGTGCCGCAGCCCCTCCTCGTAGAGGTTCTTGGCCTTGACCTTGTCATCAGCGGGCGCGGCGGTCGCGATTGTCCCGCGTGATGCGGTTGCCAGCACCGCGCACGTCACGAAGGCCATGGCTCTCATCGAGATTCCTCGTCGTCGAATGGATCGTGGACCGCGTTGACCGAGCGCTGCTGCTCGAGCGCGAGCTTGACGGCTTGCGTGCGGCCGGCGACGACGCGCACCTTGACGGACCTGGGCTTGTACCCCTTCGCTTGCGCCAGCACGGTGTGATCGCCCGGCGACAGCGTCGCCTTGTGCTTCGCGACGCTCTTGCCGACGACCTTACCGTCGATCGAGAGGTCAGCCTGGCGCGGCCCGGCGATCGTGACCTCGATCGTCCCGAGCTTCGCCGGCCGCGTGACGTCGGGCCTCGACGGTCGCTCGGGCTCGGGGGACGTTACTGGCGGCGGAACCGGCGCTGCGGAGCCGGCGGCGACCGGGACCGGCCCTGGATCGGGCGGTAGCGGCGTCGCCGTCACGGCCGTCGCGGTGGCGGCTGGCGGGGTAGGCGTCGTGGTGCTTGGCGCGGGCGCGGGCTCGACCACCGGATCGCGGGCGATCACGACGACGACGATGGCGACGCCGACACCCGCGAGCGCGAGCAACCCGACGATCAGCGCGACCGGCGAGCGGCGCGTCCTGGGGACCGCACCGGTCGCGGTCGTCGACGCGAGCGCGAGGTCCGAGCGAGCCAGCGCGCTGGTCACCACGTTGCGCGTCGACGGTTGCGAGTCGCGCCCGCGCATCGCCTCGGGACTGCGGAGCGCCGCGATCTCCTCGCGGACACTCGCGATCGAGGGACGCAGCTGCGCATCCTTCGCGAGCATGCGGGTGACCAGCGCGTCGATCTCCGGCGGGATCCCCGGCTTGATCCGCGCGAGCGGGATCGCGAGCTGCGAGATATGCATCGCCATCGTCTCGACCGCACTGGCGGCCTTGAACGGGACCTCGCCGCTGAACATCTCGTAGGCCATCGCGCCCAGCGAGTAGATGTCGGTCGCGAAGTCGACCTTCGCGCCCTTCGCCTGCTCGGGCGACAGGTAGAGCGGCGTGCCCATCACGACACCGGTGCGCGTCCGATCGAGGCCACGCTCGCCGGCGCCCGATAACTTCGCGAGGCCGAAGTCGAGCAGCTTGACGACGGGACGATCGCCCTTGCGGTCCTGGAGGAACACGTTGTCGGGCTTGAGATCGCGGTGCAGCACCCCGGCGTCGTGCGCCGCCTCGAGCGCCTGCGCGATGTCCTCGAGGATCGCGAGCGCCTGCTCGACGGATAGCGGGCGCGCGAGCCGATCCTTGAGCGATTCACCCTGCAACCACTCCATGACGAAGAACCGGCGACCATCGGGGAGCTGGCCGAACCCGAACACGTCGACGATGTTGGGATGGCCGATCTGGTTGACCGCCTGAGCTTCGCGGATGAACCGCTCGACCGCCTCGGCACTCTCCGCGAGGCCGCGATGGATCACCTTGATCGCCGCCCGCTTGCCGATCAGCGGGTGACGCGCGCCATACACGCTGCCCATCCCGCCTTCGCCGATCTTGAGGATGATCTCGTACTCTCCCGCCGGGCTACCGGGCGCGAGCTCGTCGCTGTGCTCGAGTGCAGTGGCAGCCGCGAGCGCGCCCGACGCGGATCGCTGGGTGAAGTCGAGGCCGGACACCAGCGCGGAGCCGTCGTGGGGGCACCTCGCGTAACCCTCCGGCCACTGGGTCCCGCATGACCGGCAGCTCGACACGCGACGATTGTAGCGCGATGGTAGGGTACATTCACGGGATGGGAGCGGCGACGACTGTCCTGGCCATCGCACTCGCACTCACCGGCTGCTATGCGCCCGGTTACGTCGACTGCGAGGTGACGTGTCCTGGCGGCGAGTCGTGTCCCGATGGCCTGCGATGCGTCGCCGGGCTGTGCCGTATCGGTGGCAACACCGGTCAGTGCGGAGGCCCGTCGACCGGCGATGGCGGTCCGGGGGATGGCGTGATGATCGACGGATCGCCGGGCGTCGATACCGACGGCGACGGGGTCAGCGATGACATCGACAACTGCTTGATGATGATGAACCCGAACCAGGCCAACGAGGACAACGACAGCCTCGGCGATATCTGCGATCCGTGCCCGGTCTCGGCAAACAATGTAGACACCGACGGTGATTCGGTCGGCGACGGCTGCGAGCCGATCGCGTCGGGCACCGACAAGTTGCTGCTGTTCGAGGGGTTCCACGATCCGGTAACACCCGCCGGCGCGCTGGTGCTCGGCAACTGGACGTTCAGCGGTGGCAAGGCGCGTAACGTCTCGGGCGTCGGCGTCGCGTCGAGCATCACGTTCCCGGTGACATCGCCGAGTAACCGCCGCGAGACGATCGTCGCCCGCGTGACGGTCGATGCGCAGCTCTCGTCACCCAGCGATCCGACGGGCGCGGGAGTCGTGAGCCGCACCGACACCGTTGGTGACATCGGCGTGCAGTGCGGGATCGGCCGCGATGCGGTGACCGGCACGGACCACCTGCTGCTCGTCCGGCTCGCGGCTGCAGCCGACTCGCGGATGACCTCCAACGCGTCGAACGCGTCGGCCGGGACGTCGACGATCGTCAGCATCACGCGCAATCCGATGAACAACGCGTTCGCCTGCAACCAACCGGGCTCGACGGTTGCGCAGATCCCGTCGCCAATCCCGAACCCGGCCAGCCCCCGAGCCGGCATCCGCACGCGGAGCATGTCGGCATCGTTCGACTGGGTCATGATCTTCGAGACCCAGTGAGTGCGATGTCCAGATTGTCCCGACGAGGGACAATCTGGACGATCGAGCCTTGCACAGGCTGAACTGCAACCACGCGACGCAGGGAACGGCGCCTGGATCGGGAGCTGCACAAACTCCAGCGCATGGCCTCATTCGACAAGGTGCTGGAGCGTCTCGGTTTCGTGAAGCTCGACCGTTTCGGCCTCGCGCTGACCGCGGACCACCGGATCGTCTCGCTGCGTTCGACCGTTCTCGATGACGGGGTCGGCGGCAAGATCGTGGGCTGGCAGAACGATGACCTCGCCGCGACCGAGCTCGCGCCGTGGGATCCGTCGGGCGGCGCCAGCGCGAAGAAGCCAGACGCTCGCAAGCCGCCGGTCATGATGGCGTCGTCGCCGGCACCCGTGGCTCCCGCGCCGGTCGTCAGCCCAGCGCCACCGGCTCCCGCGCCCGTGTTCACGCCGCCACCCGCGCCAGCGTTCATGGCACCGGCACTCGCCTTTGTCGCGCCGCCGGCGCCCGTCGCGGTTGCCCCTGCGCCCGCGGTCGCGGCGCCGGATGTGACGCCCGAGGAACCCGAGGAGGACTGGGAGTGGGAGATCGCGGTCGCCCGAGCTCGCGCCGAGGCGCTCGATAGCGAGGAGACCGAGTTCCGCGCGTCACGCCCGAAGCTCGCGCTCGTGACCGACTCGCTCGTGAAGGCACCGATCGCCAACAGCTGGACGCAGGTGACCGCGAAGGCGATCGCCGAGTCGATCGACGAGACGACCGCGATCGCCGAGGTGCCGTCGCCGCTGCACGCGGTGCCGCGGACCACGGTCATCCCGATCCCGTCGATGCCGAGGATGGCGTCGGATCGTCCAAGCTACATGACGCCCGTCGTGCGATCTGCGGCCTCGCGGCTCGCGCAGGGCACGATGCCGCCGGCGACCCGCAGCGCGGCACGCGCGCACACGGTCAAGCGCTTCGGCTGATCGGTCTCAGGCGGCCGTAGGCTGTGGTGGCAAGACGGGCTTGGTCGCAGCGAGCGACGGCCGATCGCGTCACGCGGTGCGGACGCCTTCGACGCCGGCCGCGCGCTCCCGCGATGGAACGAGAGAGCCCCAGCCACGGGTCGTCGTCAGCCAGTCGATGATCACGCGCGATTCGAACAGCGTCTTGCCGTCGATGGTCGCAACCGGGACCTTGCGGATCGGCGAGACGCCCTGCAGTACGGCCTGGCCGCCCTCGATCCGCTCGACCTGGACCCCGACCTCTTGCGCGACCACGCGCACTCGCCTCACGAACGGCGAATTCGTAAAGCCATAGAGTTTCATTCGCCCGAAATTACTGAGTCATCGTGATCGGTGCAATCGCTCCCAGTCCGGCACGCCGCGGCGATCGACGAGAGCGGTGCGCTTCATGCGATAATCCAAATTGATGCGGGTCGTTCTTACGGTGTTGTTGCTCGTCGGCTGCAAGTCCGAGCACGACGATCGCCAGGCGTCGCCCACGCCCGTGCCCAGCGCCTGGGTCGAGGTGGACCCCAGCGAGGTGCTGACCGCGGTGCTCGAGGACGAGGCCGGCGCAGCGATCAAGGCCGGCAAGAAACCGCATGCATATCTTCACGCGGACTGGTGCCCGCCGTGCGTCGCGATCGAGAAAACGCGGACCGACCCCACGATGGTCGCCGCGTTCGCGAGCACGCACATCATCGCGATCGACGTCGACCACATCGACAACGGACAGATCATCCGCGCGGGGATGAGCACGTCGACCATTCCGATCTTCTTCCGTCTCGATGACAACGGCCGCCCGACGGGCGCGTCGCTCGACGGCGACGCGTGGGGAGAGAATGTCCCGGCCAAGATGGCACCGTCGCTGACCGCGTTCTTCGCCAGGTAGCCCGATTGCCGATCCGAGAAATCCTCGGCCGAATCGACCGTCCCCGTCGTGCGCCGCGATCCGTGAGCGGCTACTCCGCGAGCTGCTCGAGGATCGCCTCGGCGATCGCGTCGGCGATCTGGCTCTGGACCTCGGAGGTCGCGAGCTGCTTGCCCTCGATCGGATGATCGAGAAAGCCGATCTCGACGAGGACGGCGGGCATCGTCGCGCCGAGCAGGACGTGGTGCGCATCCTGGCGGACGCCACGATCGCCGGTCGCGCCTCGGCGTTCGCGAAGCGCGCGCTGGATGCGGGCGGCGAGGTCGGCGGCCTCCCACTGCGAGGAGCCGCGCTCGATATCGTCGAGGATCGCGACGATCTCCGGATCGACGCCGGGACGCGTGGTCGCCACGTCGGCGCGCAGGGCACGGCCATCGACGTCGAGGCCACGCGGCGTCAGGATGAAGGTCTCGTAGCCGCGCTGGTTGCGCGCGAGCGAGGCGTTCGCATGGATCGAGACGAACAGATCGGCCGGCACCCGATCGGCGATCGCGACGCGCTGGCGAAGCGTGAGCGTGCGGTCGTCATCGCGCGTGAGCCGGACAGCGACGGCCTTCGCGCGCAACCGCTCGGCGACGAGCTTGGCGATCACGAGCGTCAGCTGCTTCTCGTGGAGCGCGACGCCCTTCGCGCCGGTGTTCGAGCCACCGTGGCCGGGGTCGAGCACGACGACCCGCGGAGCCGCGTCCGCAGCAGTCGCGGTGGCGAGGAGCCCCAGGAGCCCGAGTGCAGCCGGCAGTCTCAGCACATGTAGGATATCGCCGGGTTCGGACGCGAAACCCAGTTTTCGGCGGCCGCGCCTTCGGGAGCTGTGGCGTTCGCGGCGACGCTCCTTGAATTAACTGCCTCACAAAGCTACGGTTTTTTGGTTGTCACGTCGCTTCCTCTCCGGGTTGACCGCCATCCACGCGCTCCTGCTGGTCGCCCTGCTCGAGGTCGCGATCAACCGGGTCGCGGTCCCGATGCTGCGCCCGGCGAGCGGCACGCCGCCGACCTGGCACACCGCGCTCGATTACGTCGGCCTCTTCCTCTTCTACTTCGCCGGCACGCTCGCGGTCTTCGTGATCGTGACGCGTGCGATCACGTCGATCAAGGCGCGGCTCGGGCTGCGCGATGCGATCGCCCATTCGCTGATGGTGATGGTCGCCGCCCTCGCGTCGGTGCCGCTCGTGATCTCGGCGCCGGCCTCGCTCAGCCTGCCGCTCGAGATCGGCTTCGCGGCGGCGGTGATCGCGCTGGTCGCCTCGATCTTCGGCAAGGGTCGCGACCTCGGCGTCCAGGTCGGCCTGCCGATCATCGTCGTGCCGCTACTGCTCCACACCGCGAACGTGATCGGCGCCGACCTGCTGTGGCCCGAGAACACGTTCGATGGTCCCGGCCAGACGCTGTTGCGGGTCGGCGTGCTCGGCCTCGCGCTCGCCGCGCTGATGACTCCGTACTGCTTCGCACCACGGCCGTTCGCGCGCGCGGTCGCCAGGCCGGTGCCGGTCGTGATCGCGATGGCGACCGCGGGGCTCGGTGCCGTGCTCGCGCGGCTGTCCTACGCGACGACCGCGAAGGCATCGACGCTCGCGGTCGGTGTCGAGCTCCAGCAGAGCCAGGCCGATCCGAGGCTCGCGCTCTACCTGCTCGCGATCGCGACGCTCGCGTGGACGCTGGCGTCATGCGCCCTCGCCGCGAGCCCATCCCGGCGCTCGATCGGACTCGGCATCGCGTTGATCGTGCTTGGCGGTTACGGCTTCAAGTGGCCGCACCACTACCTGCTGCCGCTCCTCGGCGTGGCGTTGATCGCGGATGCCGCGCGCCGCGTCCGCGACGAGGAGCTCGCCGACCTGCCGCTGACGAGCGATGCGCCGCCGATCGCCGACGCCGCGTGGTCGACATACGTCACCACGGTGACCCAGGGCCTCAAGCGCACGCTCGCCGGCGTCCACAGCCTGACCACGCGTGGCGAGGGTGGGCTCGCGTCGTCGGTGATCGTCGGCGAGGCACATGACCTCCACGTCCGCGTCCGCGTCGAGCGCATCGAGGGCAGCGTACTCGCGCTCGACATCGTGATCGGCCGCGAGATCGACGAGCTCCGCAAGGCGACGTTGACGTTGTGGGCGATCCCCGGGCGCGGCAAGGGCCGGAACCCCGAAGGTCCGCCCGCGATGCCGGCGTTCACCTCGGGCGATGCCGCGTTCGACGAACGCTTCAAGATCCGCGGCAGCGAGCGCTCGCTCGTGAAGATGTTCGACGATGGTCTGCGCGCGCGGGCGGTGGCCTCGTTCGACGGCTGGCTCGCGTACTGGGCGCACGAGGGGCTGCGCTACCGCGTCTATCCCGGGCGCGGCGCGCCGCTCGATCACCCGATCCCGATCTCCGATCTCGCGCTCGGCCGCGTGCCGCCGACCGCGGAGCGACTGGTGTCGGTCGTCGAGCTGCTCCTCGAGCTCGCGACCCGCGTGCTCGAGCCGTCGCCGCGGCCGGCGTCGCCCAGCGAGCTCGGCGATCTTCCAGACGGCCCTCCCGAGACCGAGACGAACTGATGCTCGACGCCGTCCTGCATCTCGATGCCGCGGGCGATCTTGCGCCGCCCGCGACGAAGCCGTGACTGTCGCCGACACCGTCGCCGCCGCCCTCGAGTGGCCGCTCGTGATCCGCGAGCCGTTGCGGCCACTCGACGCGATCGTCGTGCTCGGCGCGCCGCTGCGCCACGACCGGCTCTCGGCGGTGCTC
>JACCTC010000179.1 GCA_013812655.1 Deltaproteobacteria bacterium
CGCTGAAGGAGCTCGGCGTCGCGACTGCACCTGACGCGGGCGCCAAGCCGGATCCCGGCGTCGACATTCCGCTGTTGCAGGAGCAGATGCGTGAGCGGCTCGAGCTCCAGAAGCTCTCGGCGTCACAGGCCAAGCTCGAAGTCAGCGAACAGGAGGTCGACGCCGAGCTCGCGGCCGGGGCGCCTGGGATCGATCGCGGACAGGGCATCCGCGTCGAAGGTTGGCTCTACCGGATACCCCCGAGTGCCGACGCCGCAGCGCAAGCCAAGGCCGAGCAAGCGGCGCAGGAGTTCTCGAAGGCGATCCCCGCGGTGAAGCCCGAGGTGGCTGCCAAGCAGCACGGGCTGACTCCGGTCCCGCCGTTCCTCGTCGCCGATCACGGGCTCGAGCCCGATCTCGAGGCGGCCGCTCGGTCGCTGTCGAAAGGCCAGCTCAGCCGACCGATCAAGACGAAGGTCGGCGCGATGGTCATCCGCATGATCGAGCGCGTCGAAGGCACGAAGCTCGATGACAAGTTCCTACGCGCCCGCGTCCGCAAGGCCCTCGAGACCCGCAAGGCGGCGGGTGCGGGCAAGGACGTACTGACGAGGCTGCGCAACGCCGCGCGGATCGAGATCCTCGTCGATCTCTGAGGGGCTGGATGTTTCAGTACGAGTACATCGCCGAGACGTAGGCGCGGAAGCCTTCGTAGGGGTTCGGCAGGTATTCGAGGTGGGGCTCGTAGTCCATGTAGAGGTCGGCCTGGTAGGCGTGGCTGACGAGGGCGTTGTAGACGGTGGCGCGGATCGCGAGGCTCTTGATCGGTGAGTACTGGACGCCGGCGGAGAGCTCGGCGACGGGCGGGAGGCGATCGAGGACGAGATCGGTGGCGTCGACGCTGACCGACATGGACGGCTCACCGGTCTCGTCGTAACGGAGCTCGCGGTACTCGACGAGGCGGTTGGGATCCTCGGCGGCGCCGATGACCTTGAGGCGCGTGGTCGCGGACAGCTTGTCGGTGACGACATTGAAGACGGTCGCGAGCTCGAACCAGTGCTCGGGGAGCGAGCGGAGGCGGCCCTTGTCGCTCGTGTCGCCGTGCAGATAGGTGTACGCGAGCTCGAGGCGATGGCCGCCCTGGACGAAGAGCTTGCCGAGGAACTCGACCGACGCGAGGCCGCGCGTGCCGGAGTTGGAGTAGCGGCCGGCGTTGATCTGGATGAGGTTGTTGATGCGGGTGTAGCTGCCGTCGATGCGGAACGAGAGCTCGCGGATGCGGCGCTCGCCCTTGAAGATTCGCGCGTTGATCTCGGCCTGGGCGGCGTCGGAGGTCTCGACGGTGAGGTTCGGGTTGCCGCCGATCTGCACGCCCTCGCCGTTCGACGTGGTGTTGTTGAAGACCGGTGGTCGGAAGCCCTGCGTGTAGTTGAGCTTGAGGTGCCAGGCCGGGATGAAGTTCCAGACGAAGGCGGCGGCGACGGTCGTGTTGAGCGGATAGCTCAGCTTGCCGAGCGACTCGGGCGCGACCTGGAGACGGCCGCCGAGATCGAAGATCAGCTTCTTGTTCGGGCGATACTGTGGATTCACGTAGGCGCCGAGCACGGTGCGATCGGCGGCGAACGCGAAGGTCAGCGGGCAGCCGGCGACCGGGACGGCGGAGCCGACGCCAGCGTCGTAGATCCGCGGGCAGAGGAGCGGCAGGCGGGTCAGGTCGTACGGTGCGGGGAGCTCGGACTGCGTGCCCGAACCCTGGCGTGACGTCGTGATGTTGTCGGGTTTCCACTCGTGGAAAGCCTCGCCGCCGTAGAGGACGCGCAGCTTGGTGCCGAGCTCGACGTCGCCGTCGAAGGCCGCGCCGGTGCGATAGGATGTGAGGTCGGCGTCGAAGGCGAGTCCGCCGGGGATCAGCCCGGAGGGTGCGAGGACCTGGAGGGGTTGGAAGCCGCGGACGAACTGGATCACGTAGCTGCGCGCGGTGATGCCGGCCTTCTCGTTCGCGAACCGCGTGCGGTACTCGACGACGGCGTAGCGATCGAAGACGTCCTCGCGGTTCTTGCGGCTTGTATGCAGCGGATCGGCGCACGTCGGATCGGGGACGCCTTGGGGGCAGCGTTCGTCGTCGGGCAGGTGCTCGCGCGACGGATTGCCCGAGAGGCCCGCAGGGTTGTACTTGCGACCGAACGGCGCGCTGACGCGGAGCTGCAGCTTGCCGAGCGAGAGCTTACCGCTGAGGTTCACGAGCAGCGACTGCGCCTGATCGGTCTCGGTCAGCGGGCCGTAGACGCTCGCCGAGTTCGGCTGTGGCAGGGCACCGTGATAGAGGAGCAGCGGAAATTTCGAGCCCATCCCCTGGTAGGTCTCGACGCTGCCGTGGCCGAACGCATCGAGCTTGCCGTCGAGCAGGTCACTCTTGCCGGCCATCACGTAGGCGCGCGCCATCTTGCGATCGCCGTTGCCATGACCGAGCGAGCCGCCGACCTCGATGCCCTCGACGTCCTCGGCATTCTTGGTGATCACGTTCAGGATCCCGAGCAGCGAGTTCGATCCCCACAGCACGCCGCCCGGACCGGTGATGAGCTCGACGCGCTTGACGAGCTCCATCGGCTGGACGCGCGTCGTCGCCGAGACGTTGACGAACGGATCGAACAGCGAGAGGCCGTCGTGGAGGAACTGCACGGCCTGGGCCTGGCCGCGCACTGCCGGGTTATGGAACGTCGAGTGATAGATGCCGGTGCGCGACCAGCCAGGAACGGTGTCGTAGAGCTCGGTCAGGTTCTGGAACTGGCGATCGCGGATCTCGTCCTCGGTGATGACGGTGACGATCGCGGGTGCTTCCTGCACGGTGGTCACGCCCTTCGCGGCGCTCTGCACGATATTCGCGAGATCGAGCGCGGCGTCCTCGGTGGGATCGGCCTCGGTATCGCCGACCTCGAGGACGAGCGTCGGGACCTCGATGTCGGTGACGGCCGCGGGTTGCGCGACCGCCGGGGTCGTCGCGAACAGCAGGAGCCCGAGATGGAGCGAGCAAGCGCACGCTTGCGAGCGGGGCCCGACGAGCTTCTTCACGGTGTGCCTTGCTGCGCCTTGATGAAGTCGACGCGCTCGTTGACCGGAGCGGTCGGGGCTGCCGCGCCGAGCGGGCGATCCGAGCCGAGCCCGACGGCTTGCAGCTGCTGCACGGTCACGCCTTGCGCGATCAGGTAGTCGTGGATCGCGCGCGCGCGCTGCTGCGCCAGCGCCTTGTCCTTGCGGCGCTGGGCGGCGATCTGCGCGGGTCGCGTCGCCGTGGTCCCGAGCGCGACGTGGACCTCGACGCGAATCACGAGCTTGCGACTCTTGATGATCACGGCCACCTGATCGAGCAGCCGCTTCGCGGGCGCGGTCAGCCTCGCGCGCTCGAAGGCCACAGGTGTTCCCTTGAGATCAATGCGATCTGCGCGCTCCTCGGGGCCGCTCGTGTTGCGGACGTCCGGACAACCATCGTCATCCTCGACGCCGTTGACGGTCTCGGCATCGTTCGGGCAGCGATCCTTCAGATCGGCGAAGCCGTCGGCGTCGTTATCGTCGTCGGCGCAGCCGTCCTCGTCCTCGAATCCATCGCGATCCTCTGCCTGGTCCGGGCAGCGATCGGTGACGTCGGGATTACCGTCGCGATCGTTGTCGGGCTCGGGGCAGCCATCGGCATCCTCGAACGCGTCGCGATCCTCGGGATCGTTCGGGCAGCGATCCTCGCCGTCGGCGAGCCCGTCGCCGTCGTTGTCCCGATCGGGGCAGCCGTCTTCGTCCTGGTAGCCGTCGAAGTCCTCGGCTTCCTCGCGGCAGCCATCGATCGAGTCGGGGACGCGATCGCCGTCCTTGTCGTCGCGACCCGGCGCTGCGGAGCCCAGCGGCTGCGGCGCCCACGTCAGGCCGGTCGTGAAGCGCACGTCATCACCGCGCGCGCCGACCTGGCCGGTGCCGATCATCAGCGTCGCGGTGACATCTGCGGAGACCCGCGCGAGCACACCGGCGGTCGCGAGCACCGTGAAGTCGCCCGCCCTGGCGTCGCCGAAGTAATCCTCGTCATCGATCGACGAGCACGGATCGCCGTTGTAGCGACGACAGCGTCCCCACGCAGCGCCCGCACCGAGCGGCACGAACATCTGGGCCTCGGCGGCGGCGGAGATCCGCGGCGTCAGCTCGTACACCCCGCCGACGCCGGCGACGAGCTCGCTGCCGATGTCGAGCATGACCCTGGCGTCGGCATCGGTCGCGGCCTCGTCCGCGGTGTCGTAGCCCTCGAGCACCGAGCGCTGGCGGAATCGTCCCGCGAGGTTCGCGACGAGCCGTGTGGTGGAGAGCGGATCGCGGCGCCAGTCGACGGCAAGCTTGGGCTCGAACACGAGGTTGCGATCGCCGAGCAACATCTCGTCCTCGCCGAACGGCAGGAACACCGAGCCGACCGCGGTCACCGCGACGTGCGCACCACGCAGGATCGCGAGCTTGCCGCCGAGCCGCGCGTCGAGCGGACCGGCGAGGCCATCGCCGAGATAAGACGTCTCGTCATCGGGCGACGCCGACGGATCGAGGTTCGACAGCGGACGCAGCGCGACGAGCCCGGTCGACGGTCGGACGACGGTGCCGCCCGACATGTAACGGCCGCGGACGCCATAACCGTCGCCGGCGGCGGTGCGATAGGCGGCGATGTCGAGGCCGATCGCGAAGCGGTCGGTCAGCGTCATGCCGAACGCCATGTCGAGCGTGACGAGGTAGTCGAGGATCCGATCGTCGCCGGTGTTGCCCGCACCGCCGATGCCCGGCACCGCGAAGTCGAGCGGCGAGCGCGCGTAGCCGACGAGGAACTTCAGCGACAGATCATGCTTCGGCAGCAGCCGAGCGCCCTCGACGGCGAACACGCCGCCAGCGTCGTACGAGCTCCGGAACAGCGCGCCATCGACACCGCTCGTCGGATCGGCCGACGCCGCGGCTGATCCGAGGATCAGCTCGCCGACGACGATCGCGAGCCCGAGTGCAAGGACGCGGTTCACAGCGGGCAGGTCTGGGTAGCCGAGGCGTTGATCGGGCGGAGGATCTGGATGAACACGATGAACGGCAGCGTCGCCGCGGCGTGACCGGACCACCGGCACTCGGACGGAATGCCACCGGTGCCGCTATAGCCATCGGACAGCATCGCGTTCGTCACGAGCGCGCTGCCGTTCGCGCCCGTCGAGGTCGCGACCGCGTCGAGGCGCTGGCGCGTGACGTCGGTCGCCACGAAGTAATGATCGGTCGACGGCGTCGGCGAGCCGTTACCCTTGATGACGGTGACGCCCGCCTGCGGGAGCTTGCTCGGCGCCCGCTTCGCCCGGAACATCATCACGTAGATCCCGTTGTTGATCGGCGGTCCGCCATTGCTGGCCCACTGGTCGGTCGTCGAGCGCGGCGCGATGAACGCCTCGACGTCCTTGGTCGCGACATCGGCGGCCTTGGGCGTCGCGACGCCGGTCGCGTTCGTGGTGCCGAGCGGGCCGGCCCTCGTCATGTCGACGTCGTCGATGCCGAGCGCGATGAACGGGGACGACGCAGGCAGCGTGATGTCGCTGACGCGATAACGCCCGCAGTCATCGATGTAGTTGTCGCCGACGGCGAGCCGCGCGTTGGGATCGTTCGGGTTCGTCGAGAACGCGATCGCGTCGTAGGCGTGGACGCGGATCGAGCACGGGCCGGTCGCGGTCGGCGCCATCGGATCGCAGCGCGTGCCCGTGCCGTCGGTGGGCGCGAATGGCTCGCCGGTCTCGAGGTCGAAGATCTGGCCGCAGATCGTCTGCTTGCCCGCGGCCGGCTGCGGGCACGCGAGCGCGGCGCCGCACCCGCCGCCCCCGCTGCCGATGCACGTCGTGACGTTGGTCGCCGGATCGAGATCCTCGTCGGTGGTCGCCGGATCGCAGACGGTCGCCGCAAACTCCGGCAGGCACTGGTCGCCGACGAGCGTGGTCAGCGGCCCACAGGTCGCCATGCTCACGGTCTCGTCCGCCGCGACGCAGCTGCCCCCGCGCTCGATCGTTCCCGGGCCGCACTCGACCTGCTGGCAGCTCGCGAGGATCGCGGCGGCGACCGCGAGCAGCGCGACGTGGACGTGGACGTGGACCGACGACATGGGCTCTCCGCTTAGAAGTGAACGTCGTCCTCGCCGAGATTCTCGAAGACCGCGAGATCGGCGCTCTGGTTCGGTGAGACCGGGCTGGTCAGGTGCGCGTGCCGCACTCCACGCGTCGGCGAGGTCGGCCGACCCGCGAGCACCAGGGTGCCCGGCGAGTCCTCGATGCCGTCCTGCTGCGTGTAGATCGCGTATGCGTCGGTACCGCCGAGGGCCTCGTCGACGAAGAACTGCGCACCGCCGACCGGCGCGAGGTTGATCGGGTTCAGCCCGACGACGAATCCGAACGTCGTGCCGTTGAGCGGCGCGGTCAGCACGCGATCCGTGCCCTCGAACAGCGTCGGGTCGGCACGCCACGCGTCCTGACAGATCGCGAGCCGGCGCGCGTTCGCATCGGCGCCGATGCAACTCGCCGGCGGCAGGCCCGTGCCGGTGCAGTCGGCATCGACTGGCGGGTATGTCGAGGTCGACGCGCTGGTGACGACCTTGATGCCGGTGTCGCTGGCGAGCCGCATCACGTTCGACATCCGCTGGATCGCGGTGGCGGCATCGATCTGATCCTGCTCGGTTGCACCCGGCGGCGGATTCGCGACATCGGTGATGCCGGTGACCTCCTCGATCTTCGCGCTGTAGCGGGTGACGTGGAGGCCGGGGAACCGCACGTGCTCGCCGACGTCGATGAAGCACGGCGACAAGGTGTCGACGATCGGGTGGATCTCGAACCGCTGGATCTCGAAGAGGTGCGCGCGATCGGCCTCTTCCTGGATCGCGAACAGCCGGTAGTGAACGTCGGACGCCAGCTGACCCGGTCGCGGTGTCGTGCCGGGCGAGGCCTGCGCGGGCGTCGCCGGCGACAGATCGATCTGCACGTTCGAGCCG
This sequence comes from Deltaproteobacteria bacterium, assembly GCA_013812655.1. Classification (GTDB taxonomy): domain Bacteria; phylum Myxococcota_A; class Polyangia; order Haliangiales; family Haliangiaceae; genus JABFXX01. Next base: position 6,995 of record JACCTC010000179.1, read on the forward strand.
CGGAAGCCGTCGACACATCCGGCGGCCAAGAGGCCGATCGTCAAAAGGTATGCGCGCTCCACCCCGGTTCCCTCGGCGCGAATTCTAGTCGTGCCTCGCCGCGGGTGTCCAGACCGCGCTACGATCCTCGCCTCGACGATGTCTCGCCTCGCTATCCTGCTCGCGCTGTGCACGCTCGCCGCGAGCGGCGCATGTGGCGACGAGCCGCGGGCACCCGAGACCGAGCTCCGCGCGAAGCTCTACTGCAACCAGGACTGGGGCAGCTCGCCGCATCGCATCAACAACGACGGCAACCCGCGGTGCGAGACACCGTGCGCGTCGTTCAGTGCGCTCGAGCACCACGGCGGATGCACGCTGGTCGAGGCCACCGAGGTCTCGGGCACGACCTGCACGCCGGAGCTGTCCGTCGTCTGGGAGGGCTGGAAGGGTTGCTGCGCGCCATCGCAGAAGGATGCACTCGGCGCGTTCGATACCGTGCGCTTCGTCGAGTGCAAGTGACGCAGGTGAAGCAAGTGATCAGATCGACGGCTCGGCGAGCGGCCGCGCCGGCGCCGGCGTGATGGGCAGCGCGACTGCCGACGGCAACCGCTTGCCATGGCGGCGCCACCACCGGCGCCCGAATACGATGCCGGGCACCGCGAGCACGAGCCACGGCAGGAGCGCGATGCCGGTGACCGCGAGCCACCCGCCGAAGTCCTGCAGCGCCTGGACCGACGTGCTGAAGCCCTCGGCGATCCGGCTGCCGAGCCCCGGCGAGGGGCCCGCGGCGATCGCCGGGGCGCGCGTCGAGATCCCGAGCGTTAGCGTGCTCATCGCGATCTGATCGTTCCACTGGCGCAGCTTGCCCTCGTAGCTCTCGATCTCGCCGCGCACCCGCGCGAGCTCGCGCTCGACGGCGAGCAGCGCCTCGACCCCGCTCGCTCGATCGGCGGCGAGCTCGAGCAGCCGCTTCTCGAGGGTCTTCGCGCTCGCGAGCCGCGCCGCGAGATCGACGTACTGATCGGTGACGTCCTCGGCGTTCGTGCTCTCGCTCGAGATCTCGCCGAGCTGACGCAGGAGCGGCAAGAGCGCGCCGAATGACTCCGACGGGATGCGGAGGACGAGCGTCGCGCTCGATACCGCGCCCTGGTAGTGCTGGACCTGCGTCGAGTCGACGTAGCCGCCGGCCTTCGCGAGCAGCGCGTCGAGCTTCGCGCGTGCGTCGTCGTAACCGGCGACCACCAGATCGATGCGGCCGGTGCGGATCACCTTGCGGTTCGGATCGGTCGGCGACTGCAGCGCGAGGCGATCTGGCGCGTCGGTCGCCGGGTTGGCGACCTGCGAGACGGCGCCGATCGCGCGCTCGGTCGAGACCGCTGCTGGCGCGCTGGCGGACTTGTCGGACTTCGCACAGGCGGCGAAGGCGGCGGAGGTCAGGAGGGCGTAGGTCGCGAAGCGAGCGGCCCGGGCGGAGCGAGTGCGAATGCGCATGGCTCTCTCAACGCGTGATGCCGGCGAAGGACTCGGAAAGAACTCGCAATTCATCGTCGCGTCGTGTCACCGGCCGGCGACAGGTCTGCGCGAAATCTCCACGATCTGCCGACGAGTCCTCCACGCGGGCTGCGCGAGGCCTCGGGATCCAGGTGGTTGTACTGGGCAGGAGGTTTTCATGTCCCTGGTCACTGCAATCCCCGCCCCGTTTCCCCGCGGGCTCGGGCTGACGCTCGCCGCTGCCGGTCCCGTCGCGCTCGGCGCGATCCTTGCCGCTCGCGCGGGCACCCTGACACCGCTCGCCGGCGCCCCGGCGATCATCTTCGGCGTCGTCGCGGCGACCAGCCCCGCCCTCTACATCGCGATCGCCGCGACCGGCGAGGCGCCGCCGCTGTCGAAGGTCGCGCGTGCGTTCGCGCTGGCGCTCGGTGCGTTCGGGCTCGCGCTCGCCGGGCTCGTCCTGCCGGCCGCCTTCCTGTCGCTGTCGTCGGTCTCCGCGGTGACCACGATCGCGGTCGTCACCGCCGCGCTCGGCGGGGCGGCCGTGCTCGCGCTGCGCCGGCTCGCGACCGAGCTGGCGACCCCGGACTCGTCGCTGACCTCGAGCGTGATCTTCATCGTGTGGGCGGCCGCGACGCTCGGCATCGCCGGGCGCCTGTGGATCGATCTCGCCCGCGAGGTGATGTCGTGATCGGCGCGGTCGAGACGATCGGCGCCACCCGCTCGCTGGGCACGATCGATCTGCTGCTGCGCGACCGCGAGGTCATGCTCGCGCGGATCCGCCACGGCGACGATGTCGGCGCGCTGGTGCGGACGATGGTCGTGACGATCGCGATCGCGATGGCGATCGTCGGCGCCGCGCTCGGGAGCTACCGCGGCGGCCTGCAGATCGGCTACGCCGCGATCAAGCTGCCGCTCGTGCTGCTCGGGACCGCCGCGCTGTCGGCGCCTGCCCTCACCGCGATCGGCGCCGCACTCGGCCGGCGCTCGCGGCTCGCCTCGGATCTCGCGCTCGTGATGGCGGCTCTCGCGTTCGGAGCGCTGCTCCTCGCCGCCTGCACGCCGTTGATCCTCCTCGGCCGCGCGCTCGAGCTTTCGTATCACGAGATGATCCTCGCCACCGTCGTGATGTTCGCGATCGCCGGGCTCGCGAGCCTGCGGATGATCGTGCACGCGCTGTCGCTCGAGGCCCTGCGCCACGGCACCCGAGATGGAGCGAGCCAGCGAACGCTGGCGAGCGGGACCGTCGGCTGGCGCTCGGCCGTCGCGGGCCTCTGCGTGGTGTTCACGCTCGTCGGTGGTCAGCTCGCGTGGGCGTTGCGCCCCTACCTCGTTCGCCCACGCACACCGGAGGTGCCGTTCGTCCGCGCGCTCGAGGGCAGCCTGTTCGACGCGGTGACGGGCGCGTTCCGCTCGGCGCGCGGCATCTACACCCGCGACGAAGCACCACTGCCGGAGTCGGACCGGTGAGCCTCGACATCCTGGCACTCGGCTACGTCGGCATCGGCCTGGCGATCGCGGTCGGAATCGCGGTGACGCGCGGCGTGCCGGCGGTCTCCGACGCGCTACTCCTCGTGGGGCTCTGGCCGCTGTGGGCACCACTCGTGATCGCGCAGCGTGCCGGCGACGGCGACCAGGAGCGCGTGCTCCTCGGCGCGCTCGCCCGGGCGAAGACGTCGCCACTCGCGCAGATCCTGCCGGATGCCGAGACGGCGCGCGTGCTCGCCGGCCGCGTGCGCGAGGCAACCCAGCGCCTCGCCGATCT
>JACCTC010000183.1 GCA_013812655.1 Deltaproteobacteria bacterium
GTCGCAGGACGCGCCGGTTCACGACGCACCGCCGCGACGCGCGGCACGGAGACCGGTCCGCTGGTGCGCCGCGGTTCCGCGGCTGCACGGCTGGGCGATGGCGCTGGCGACGGCGATGGCGGCGGCGCGAGGGCGGCTTCTCCAGGATCCCGCACGGCGCTCGCAGATCCGGAGGCCTCACGCGACGCGCTCGCTGGCGCGGCGGCTATGGTGGCCACGTCCGTGGCGTCGGTCGACGGTGCCGCTGTCGGCACCGCTCCCTCACGCAACCGCCAGCTCACGAGGGCGGCCGCGCAGCCAACCGCGCAGCCGACCGCCACCGCGCCGAGCCACCATCCCACGCGGCGCGAGGGCGACTTCCGCGACGAGCCGGCGCCGCGAGGTCCCCACCAGCGCACCCGCGTGAGCTCCGAGGACACCTCCTCGAGCATCGCCAGCGCCTCGCGCGCCGAGGTTGGGCGGTGGTCGGGGTCGCGGGCAAGCAACCGCGAGATCACGGCTTGCACCGAGGCAGGCACGACGATCTCCGGTGCGCGATCGGCGATCGTGGGCGGATCGCCGTGCGCCTTCGCGGTCGCGATCTCCATCGCGGTGCCGTCGAACGGCAACACGCCGCCCGTCAACATCTCGAACATCGTCATGCCCAGGCCATAGAGGTCGGCACGGTGATCGACCGGCTTGCCCGCGAGCAGCTGCTCGGGCGCGGCGTACGCAGGCGTCCCCATCACGGTCCCGGTCGTCGTCAGCCGCACATCCGCGACTGCCCGCGCGAGCCCGAAGTCCGCGATCCGCGCGACCTCGCCGTCGCCACTGCGTGCCACGAGGATGTTGCTCGGCTTGAGATCGCGGTGGATGACGCCGTGCTCGTGCGCGTACGCCAGCCCCTCGCAGGTGCCACGCGCCAGCGCGACGACGCGCAGTGGGTCGACAGGACCCTGCTCGATCAAATCGAGGAGCGAGCCGCCCTCGACGAGCTCCATGACGAGGTATGGCGGGCCCGACGGCATCGACCCGAGCGCGTGCATGTGGACGATGTTCGGGTGCGCGAGCCGGCTGGTATGCGAGGCCTCGAGGGCGAAGCGCTTGCGCATGGCCGCGGTCGTCGCGTACTCGCCGAGCAGCACCTTGATCGCGAACGTCCGCCGCGGTGCGACAGCCTCGTGAACCGCGTAGACCCGCGCCATGCCACCCTCGCCGATCAGCCTGTCGATCACGTAGCCGTCGATCGTACGCCCGACGAGCGGATCGCCATCCGATGGCAGCACCTCGGCGCCGTCGTTCGGACAGCGCGGGAACTCGGTGTAGTAGATGGCGCCGCACTGCGAGCAGCACCAGACGGTCGCTTGCTCGCCTTCGCTGCGCGTCACCACGATCAGGTTACGTCGCAACCCCCGTCGCTGGAAAGGAGCGTTTCATCAGTCGGTGGGCTGCGGCGGTGGCGGGCTGCCGATGCCATACCCGGCGAGCTGCGCGCGAATCTTGTCCTTGGCCTCGGCGTCGAGCTTCGCGAGCCACTGCTTGAGCAGCTCGAGCGCTCGCTGGCGAAGCGCGTCGCGGCCCTCGACCTCCGCCGGCAACGTCATGCCGAACGCAGGTGCCTGTGCTCCGGCGAGCGCTGCATAGGCCTCGGCGAGCCGTGCGGCGCCGGCACTGTCGGGCTCCTTGTCGGGGGCATGCGCTTCGATCTGGTCGGCGAGCCAGCTCGCGGTCTGATCAGTTGGTTCCGTCATCGGGTGAGCTTTCTGTACTCGTTGATGTGGCGGATCGCAGCACGCGAGTCGCCGCTCTGATCGAACAGCGTCGCGAGATTGTAGTGCGCTTCGGCGAGATGCGGATCGAGCTCGAGCGCGCGGCGATACAGCGCGATCGCGTCGGCCTCCTTGCCCGCGTCCTGCGCGATCACGCCGAGGTTGTAGTAGGCAGTCGCGTCGGCGGGATCGAGGTCGAGCGCGCTGCGGAAGCAATCGTGCGCCGCGGTCGCATCTCCGCTCTCGGCGAACAGCCGGCCGAGGTTGATCCACGCCTCGGTGCACTCGGGGTGCAGCTTCAGCGATCGCCGGTACGCGTCGATCGCGGCGACCGGATCGCGCTCCTCGAGCTGCATCGCGCGCTGGATCCACTGGTCGGCGGTCGCGGGCGGCGCGGCGACCGGCGCGGGCGGCTCTGCACGCGGCAGCTCGCGGAGCTCGCCGGGAGGCAGCGTGGCCTTGGCCGGAACGATGTCGAAGGGCAACGCGAGCTGACCCGCGAGCGCGACCTCGCTGTGCGTGCCGCGGATGTGAACCTGACCGCCGCGTGCCTCGACGGTGAGCTCCGCGAGCGAGGTGCCGCTGGGGAGGTGCTGCTGGATCCGCGCGAGCTCCTTGCGAACGCGCGGCAGCGGGAGCCCGGCGTCGACGAGCGCCTTGACCGTCCGGAGCGCCGACAGATCGCGAAACGACAGCTGCGCGGGGACCGCACCCGGCGTCCCGACGAGGCCATCGCGGATACAGCTACGAACCGCCGACTCGGGCAGGCCGATCAGCTGGGCCGCATGCCGCGCCGAGTAGCTCGTCCACATCGCCACCGATCCTATCATCGTCACTCGCTGACGCTGACGTACCGCGCACCACCATCATCGTCCTGCTGATCGTCGTCGATCACGCGCGCGCAGATGCCGCGCAGCGAGTCGCGGCCATCGTTCGACAGGAAGCTCTTCGAGACGTCGAGGACCTCGAGGTGGCGCAGTGCATCGCGCTGGCGCGCGAGCATGCGTGCGCCTTCATCCGAGAGTGTCCCCATCGACAGATCGAGGACCGCGAGCTGCGGCAACAGCGGTGACGTCACGATCGCGGCGCAGATCTCGTCGGTGAGCTCGCAGTTGCGCAGCCCGAGGTGTCTAAGCTGTGGCAGATCGACGCGCGCGAGCAGCGGCGCGATGTCCTGGATCGAGCCATCCCAGCCGTGATCTTCGCCGCCATACCAGACGTCGAGGTGACGCAGTTGTGGACAGCGCAGGCTCGCGATCGCACGCGCGTTCGTCGTGGCGAGACCGCCGGTGAAGACCTCGAGCCGCTCGAGCCGCTCGTGCTCGATGTCGCCGAGCTCGAACGTCCCGCCCTGAACGACCAGGTGCTGGAGGCGGGGCAGCGCGCGCCACAGCTCGCCGAGATCGCCGACCTCGAACCAGCTGATCTCGCACTGGTCGGGATACTCGAAGTCTCCGAGGTGGAGCTTGCGCAGCGACGGCGCGAGCTGCTCCGAGATGGCTGCGATCACGCCGTCGAGCGCGCCGTCGCCGGGCTGGCCGTCAAAGCCGATCGCGAGCTCGCGGAGGAAGCGACCCACGGGATGGCGCAGCAGCAGCTCCACGATCTCGGCGGCGCTCTCGTCGGCGTCATCGTCTGGGCACGAGACCTTCGCGCGATCGATGTAGCCGCGCCGCCAAATGAACGCGTCGTCGTTCGAGCCGTCGTGCACCTTCTGATGCGGCGCGAGCGGCCCGATCAGCGCCTCGCGGTGCTTGTCGAGGTACTTCTGCGCCGCCTTGTACGCCGCGGGATCGGTCTCGCCGCGCAGCTGGAGGACGATCAGCTCGCCACGGGGATCGCCCTCGCGCTGCAAGTAGTCCGCGAGCACGAGGTACGATTCGGGATCCTCGGGGTCCTCGACGATCGCGCGCTCGAGCTCGCTGTAGCGCACGTCGACCGTCAACGACTTCGCGATCCGCTCGTCGAGCTCGGCCTGTCGGCGTGCCGCATGGACCGCGCGGCGCTCGCTGAGATCGAGCGGCAGGTTCGCGCGGCGCGCGAGCTCGGCCAGCTGATCGGTCGCGCCGGCCGAGAGCCGCGGGACCCAGCGCTCGAGCATCGCGATCGCCTCGGCGCGCAGCTCCGCGAGCTCCGCGCGACTCGTGAGCTCGGCGGGCATCGCCATCCCGAAGATCATGCCGCCGCCGCCGCCGAGCGCTTCTGCCGCGGACGCGAGCCGCATCACGGCATCGTGATCATCGCTCGGAGCGTGATCCTCGATCTGCCCGTGGATCCAGCTCGCGTAGCGGTCGATCATCAGCCGAACCTAGCGAACGCGCGCCGCGCGATCCATCCAGTTCGCGACGGTGTCAGCGATCTCGGCGATCACGTGTAGATGTTTACGTCCGGAGCGGACGAGGACGTCGAAGCCGTGATCCGCGTCATCGACAACGTGCAGCTTCGCGCGCCGGCCCAGGCGCTGGACGACGGGGCGAAGCAGCGCGAGATCTGCGAGGTCATCGCGCGAGCCCTGGACAAACAG
>JACCTC010000198.1 GCA_013812655.1 Deltaproteobacteria bacterium
GCTCTACACCGGCCGCCCCGTCGAGGCCGGGTTCGCCGCCAGCCGCGCCGTCGCACGATCCCCGGGGCTCGCATCGGCGCAGGCCCTGCTCGGCAGCTTGCTCCTCGAGGCCGGCAGCCTCGACGACGCGCTCGCCCACCTCGAGGCCGCGTACGCGATCGATCCGCTCACCGAGGCGCAGTGGGATCTCGCGCGGGCCCACGCGTACGCCGGTGACTACGCCAGTGCCACGGTGCGCATCCGCGAGTCGCCGAACGCGCCGTACTATTCCGCGACGCTGCTCGCACGCTTCCAGATGTGGCAGGGGCAAACCTTCGACGACGAACCTCCCGCGGTCCCGGACGGACTCCCGCCGGTGCTCGAGCGCTTCAGCACCGCGTTCATGCGGATCGCGCGGACTCGTCAGTTCGACGACACCATGCGATCGATCGATCACGTCGAGGCGCCGCGCCTGCGGTGCGCGCTCGCGCAGATGCTCGCAGAGGCCGCGATGTTCGCGAACGAGCCCGCGCTCGCGCTCGACCTCGTCGGGACCAGCGTCGCGAGCGGTCTACAAGACACGCTGTGGATGCGGCGCTGCCCGCCGTTGCGGCCGCTCCACGGGGTGCCGCGATTCGCGGAGCTCGCGAGCGTCGTCGAGGAGCGCGCCGAAGCTGTCCTCGCCTCGATCCGCGTCGGGCTCGAGGACGCCGCGCGATGAGCCGGCAGGGATCCACGGCGCCGCGCCGGTGGCCGCGCTATAACCGCGTCGTGCGATCCACGGTCCGCAACGCGGTGCTCGGTGCCTGGTTTCTCGTCGCGCTCGGCGCGTGCGGAGGTCCGCCGGCTGCGAAGCGCCCGGACGGCTCGGGTGGCGCCGCAGGCGGCGGCTCGGCCGTCAAACCGGCCACGGGAGCGACGCCCGTCGCGGGGGCGGTCGCGATCAAGGACATCGGCTGCCTCGCACCGACCTGCGCGTTCCACGCTGGTGCTGGTGCCTACTTCACCTGTCAGTCGAGCGGCGCCGGGATGTGCTTCCACTTCGGCGCGCCGTGCACGCCCGCGAACGCGTGCATGTATGACCCCGCCACGAAGAGCTACAAGGTCTGCCAGAAGCCGATCGAGGGCACGTGCCAGACGTGGGGCGCCGCGTGTGCGCCTGCCTCGAAGTGCATGTACGACGCGACGGCACTCGCGCATCGCGCCTGCGACGCGATCGACGGCGGCACGTGCCAGCGCTACGGCGCCTTGTGCGCGCCCTGAGCGTCGCTGCCCTGGCTCGCGCTGCCGGGCTCCAGCGTCACTGCCGGTGAACCGGTCGCCGGCGTGGTGCGGGTCGTCATCGTCATCGTCGTCGGTCGCTGCTGATCGCCGGCGGCCATCGTGAACCCGAGCTCGGCGCGGTGCTCGCCGATCACGATCACCTTCGCGAGATCGGCGGTGCCCTGTGCCGTGCCGTGTCCCTTCACCCCGGTGACCTGCACGCTCGCTTCGCCCTGGACCAGGATCTGATCGGCCCCCGCGAGCTGGGTCGTCGACGTGTACGAGACCCGATCGCCTTCGATCGCCGTCACCTGCACCTGGGTCGTCGCGATCACGGTGAGCTGGTTCAGCTGCAGTGTGCGGCGGTAATTCCACGCGGCACCGACGCCGACTGGATCGAGGGGAAGCGGCATCACCACACCCTCGAGCGCCTGTGCGAGCGTCGAGACCTGCTCCTGCATCGGCTTCGCGAGATCGCGTCCCGCTGCCTCGAGCTTGGACTCGGAGAGCTGGCCGGTCGGCGACAGGCGGGCGGACTGCACGAGCCCGACGACGAGCGCGACCTGCCGGTTCATCAGCTTCATCACAGACTCGGTTCCGGGACGCTCGCGAGCGGTCGCACCAGTCACGACCGAGCGCACGATCCCGGTGCCGTCGGGATCGACAGTCGCGGTGATCACGTCGAGCGCCAGCGCGATCGTCGGCAGCGAGATCGCGCCATCCACGGTGGTCAGATCGACATCGACCGCGAGCTCGATCGACGCGCGAGTATCGGGCGCGAGGCGGTAGCGGAGCGGCTGACGTGGCGGCGCACCGGCCGAGATCAGCTCGAGCCCGTCGGTTGGCGGTGGCGGAGGCGGCTTCGGCTTGTCCTCCGAGCGACATCCGATCACCGCTAGCCATGCGGCGAACGTCACGCATTTCATGATGATCAGGATCACGGGTCTGCTGTAGCAGGGCAACAATCGGTTAGAACCGTCGTCAGGACGGGCACTTACAGAGGTAAAAACGTGCCCTTGACGAAACTGGGTTTGAAAAGCATTATCAATTTCAGAACCCGTGCTGGTCTGCCTCTGTCACCCCACCTCGGACCGCGATGTCGATGCGGTCATCGATGACGGCGCGCGCACGGTCCAGGAGATCGGCCGTCGCTGCGGTGCCGGTACGGGCTGCGGCGCGTGCGTCGACGAGATCCGAGATCGCCTCAACGCCAAGGGCGCGAATGGCTGCAGCCGTGATTGTGCGCCCGATCTCGTGTCTGTAAGGTCGACCCGCTGACGCTGGCGCCATCGCGCCGCGGGCTGAAGGAGCGACCGACATGAAGGGCAACGAAGAGGTGCTGATGCTCCTCAATCAGCTCCTCACCAACGAGCTGACGGCGATCAACCAGTATTTCATCCACGCGAAGATGTGTGAGAACTGGGGCTTCGACCGCCTCGCCGCGAAGATCCGCGAGGAATCGATCGACGAGATGCGGCACGCCGACATGGTGATCAGCCGGATCTTGTTCCTCGAGGGCGTGCCAAACCTGCAGCGCTATCACAAGCTGCACGTCGGCGAGACCGTCAAGGAGCAGCTCGAGAGCGACCTCCAGCTCGAGTACGCCGCGATCGCCGCGCTCAACCAGGGCGTCGCGAAGACCCGCGAGTACGGCGACAACGCCAGCGAGGATCTGTTCAGCCGGATCCTGGTCTCCGAGGAGGTCCACACGGACTGGCTCGAGACCCAGCTCGAGCTGATCCGTCAGGTCGGCGAGCAGAACTACCTCGCGCAGCAGATCAAGAAGTAGTCCTGGCAAGCCGCCTGGAGCGCGCGTGCCAGCCTGGCACCACGACCACTCGCCCGCCCCGGCAACATGGCGATGATCCACGACCGGCGCTGGCCGGCCCGTTGCACATCCGCAGCGCATGTACCTGACGCGTTCGTTGACGCTGGCCCTGACCACCGCGTCCCTCGTGCTGCTGGTCAACGTGTGGTTGTCGGTCGACAAGCCCGATGACACGCCGCGGTTGCTCGCGGCCGCGAACGAGCCGGTCAGCGTCGTCGATGTCGCGCCCGGCATCGCGGCGACCGACCTCGCCTCGATCGTCCGGTTGCGCGCCGACGAGCGCGTGATCGCCGTCGACGATCGGCCGGTCGCCAACGATCTCGCGGCAGGCGCGGCGATCGCGGATCGGCTCGTCGCCTCTGGCCGCTACGTCGATCTCACGGTCGCCGGTGCAGCTGGTAGTCGTCGCATCCTCGTGCTGATGCACTGACGGTCGCGACGCTCAGCGCAATGGGTAGCCGAGCTCGTCGCAGTACTCGATCAGCCAGGCTCGCCACCGCGCCATCTTGATGCTGCGCAGGTCGGTCTTCGCACCGCCCTGGTTGTTCTTGACCCGGCACTCGTACGCGCCATGCAGCGCGTGCGCGCGTGACAGCTGACGCGGGGTCGCCAGCGGCGAGTCGATCACCTGGTTCACGAGATCGCGCGCGACCGTCCACTGCTTGCCCTCGAACGCGCGCTCCGCCGCCCGCAGCTTCTCGACGAGCGCCGGATCGCCCGTGCCATCGTCGAAGTCTCCTGCCGGTTTCTTCGCGCCACCGGACGGCGGCTTCGGCGGCTTCGGCTTGATCTCGACCGCCGCGGCGTCCGCGGGAGCCGCGACCACCCCACCATCGACCGGCGCCGGGTTCTTGAGAGCCACGGCGGCGTCGACGGTGTCGGCGGCGACGGGTCGTTCGGGCAGGGCGTCGAGCGGAGCCATGGCATCGCCGACGCTCGCGACCGGACCCGCCTCGAAGCCAGCCGGCTTCGCTGGCTCGGGCTGCTTCACCAGGTAAAACACGATCGCACCGACCACGACGACGGCGACCGCGAGCGCGGCGATCCAGCCGGTGCGGCGCACGGGCGGCGCGATCGCCGCTGGCGCGGAAAGGGGCGTGCGCAGCGAACCGGACATCGAGTCGACGGTGAGCGCGTGGGTCGCGACCGGCGCGTTCGCGGTCGGCGTGACC
>JACCTC010000204.1 GCA_013812655.1 Deltaproteobacteria bacterium
GATCACGCCGTCGGCGACCGAGATGCTCGCCGACTTCCCGGTCAGCATCTTGCTCGACGATGCCGATCTCGCCGCGCGTGCACGCCCCGACGGCAACGACATCCACTTCGCGACGCTCGACGGCGACCTGCTTCCTCACGAGCTCGTGAGCTACGCGGGCGGCAAGCTCGAAGCGTGGGTGAAGGTCACGCTCGCGGGCCCGACGACGATCGATCTGCGATACGGCGGCAACGTGGTGACGAGCTCGCGCAGCGCCGTCTGGCTGCCGCGCGCCGAGGCGGTGTGGCATGTCGCCGAGACCGCGGACACGCTGGACGACAGCACCGAGCAGCATCCGCTGCGTGCCCTGACCGCGGCGCGAAATCCCGTCGTGGCGCCCGGGATGATCGGCAACGGGCGCATGTTCACCGATGTTGCCGACGACGCCATGCGCCACGCGATGTGCGCTTTTGGGACCGACGTCATGATGCTCGGCACGGAATCGTTCGCCTACTCGGCATGGCTGCAGATCGCCTCGCTGCCGCCGGGCGCCGGCGGCAATAGCTTCGACCATCCGTTCCATACAGGCGGCACCAACGACAATAGCGCCGGCTTCGGTCTCGAGATCACCCAGAACGTTATCTCGGCCAACGTCGGCGACGACACGAGGCACGCGGGCTTGGTGTTCAATCAGCTTCCGCTCGGCACGTGGACGCACTTCGCGGCGATCGTCGATCGTCCGGGCACCACCATCTCCACCTTCGTCGATGGCGTGCCGACGAACAGCGTGTCGTTCGCAGCCCTCATCCCATCGACGAGCGCGATCACGACGTCCCGCCGGATCTGCCTCGGCAGTATCGTGGGAGGGTATAGCGGCGCGCTCGACGAGGTCCGCGTCTACCGTGGCGTGATCACCGCCGCCTGGATCGATGCCGAGGTCGACAACGTGAAGGACCGCGCTTCGTTCGTCGTGCTCGGGACCGAAGTGCGCAACTAGCCCGTTGCACGTGTAGCGCGCGCTGTTACAGCGGCGACCGCGATAGCCAGTGATCCCGGCGCGTTATCTCGTGGCGTAGGCCTTGCTGAAGCCCGCTCCCATGAAGACCTCGAAGAAGTACGCGATGGCCCGTAAGGTCAGGACACTGTTCGTGATCGGCTCGGTCGCTCTCGCCCTCGGTGGTGGTTGTGCAACCGAGGAAGAGGAGCTGGACGATCCGGCCGGCGCGCTCGGCGACGAGCAGATGTTCGACGAAGGGCCGCTCGCCGAGGACGCCACCTCGGACGTCGATCAGACCGAGACCGATATCTACGCGCTGATGCCGAGCTTCCAGCTGCCGTTCCCGTGCGGCCAGGTCTGGGCCGGCCAGACCCGCACCGCCCACAGCCCGCAGCTCTCGGTCGACTTCAACCGCTTCAACGACACCGGCGACACCGTCGTCGCCGCTGCGGCAGGCACGGTGTCGCGCGTCGCCAACACCGGCAGCACGAGCTACGGGCGGTGGATCGAGATCCGCCACGGCAACGGCTACACGACGCGCTACGCGCACCTCAGCTCGCAGAGCGTGAGCGTCGGCCAGACCGTGCGCCGCGGCCAGAAGATCGGCACGGTCGGCAGCACCGGCGGGTCGAGCGCTCCGCACCTCCACTACGAGCAGCGCCAGAACGGCGTCGCGGTGCGCGCACGCTTCAATGGCGCGACGGCGTTCTACTACGGCACGCGCAACTACAAAAGCGCCAACTCGTGCGGCTCGTCGGCAGGCCCCACCCGGCGCGTCAACCCGGCAGGCACCCGGCTGACCGTGCGGCGTGGCGCGAGCACGAACACCGCGGCGCTCGGCACCATCGGCGACGGTAGCTTCGTCACGATCAGCTGACAGCAGCGCGGCGAGCGCGTGACCGGCACCTACGGCACGTCGACGCTGTGGAACTTCGTCGGCACCGGCTACGTCGCCGATGCCTACGTGTCGACGGGCAGCGACGGCCGGGTCGCGCCGGATTGCCCCTAACGGCAGAAATCGTCGGTGCCCGCCGGAGCGATCACGCAGCCGTTGGCGCACCGCATCGGGCTCGTCGCGACGCCGCCGACGCAGCGGTAGCGCGTGCGCGGATCGCCGGCGAGCTCGTTGCCGCCGCAGTAGAACCCGCCCTCGATGCACGTCATCGGGCCGCCATCGCAGACGTCATCGGCGCTCGGGCGGATCGTGCAGCCGTACGTGCAGCGGCCGCGTGCGAGCGGGACGCCGCCACCGTTGCACTGGTAGAGCGTCTGCGCATCGCCGGCAAGCTTGTCTCCGCCGCAGTAAAAGCCACCGGCCTCGCAGACCGCAGGAGGCGCGAGCACGATGTCGATCGTCGTGCGGGCACCGGGTGCGAGCGAGGTGGACGCCGCGCCGGTCCCGAGCACGACACCGCCGAGCTTGCCCGCGGCGACCACGCCGATGTCGACGGTGGCCGTGAGCTCGAGCTCGATCGCGGTGACGAGCGGCAGCGCGACGGTGCCGCCGCCCTCCGGCTGGGTGGCGGTCGTACCGTGGCTGTCGCCGAACAAGACGTCGAGCTCGAGCTGATCGATCGCCTCGATGGTCTCGATCGTCGACGAGCTGACGTGGACCTCGACGCACGCACCGGCGAGCCTCGCGCACGGATCGGGCGCGCCGTCGCCGCAACCGGCCGCAGAGAGCGCGACCACGCACGCGAGGACCGTGGCGAGCTTGGCCATCTAACCTCCTCCGGGCAGGCAGCTCGCGCCGTCGCAGTGGATCGGGGGCAGCGTGGACGTGCTGTCCGGTTCGCGGACGACGAGGATGATCGCGCCGGTCACCACCGCGGCGCCGACGACGACGGCGGGCACGAACCACCAGCGGCGGATGATCGACGTGCGCGTGCGCGACAGCTCGAGGTGCAGCTCGAGCTCGCTACCCGCCGAGACCACGACCGAGCGGGTCAGCGGTTCGTAGCCGGGTTCCTCGGCGGCGAGCCGGTGCGCGCCGACGGCGAGCGAGGCAGCGCGATAGGGCGTCCGGCCGACGTGCGCACCGTCGATCCGCAGCGAGACCGCCGGCGGCGTGGTCCGGATCGACAGCACGCCGGTCCGCGCGCACAGCCCCTGCAACCGCTGCATCTCGGCGCGTCGCGGATCCTCGGCCGGGACCCGGGACAGGAAGTGCTCGATGTTGACGACCGCGCGTGCGCAGTCGCCGAGCTGGATCTCGGTCAATGCGAGCCAACGGTAGGGATTTGGCTTCGCCGGAGCGAGCTCGCTGGCCGCCGCGAGCTCGCGGTGCGCCGTCGTGTAATCCCCGGCCTCGAAGGCCGCGATCCCGCGGTCGAGGTGGACCTGGGCGTCTGCGGCCGCGTCCCCGGTCGGCTCCCCCTGGGCCGCGGCCATCCCGAGCAGCTGCCCGGCGACGATCGTGACGATCAAGGCTCGCATCTCGTGTCACATTATCGCGCGACGCTGAACGGCGCCACGCGGCCCATGACCTCGATCGAGCCTCGCACCGTCGGAAACTATCGCCTCGGCGCGCTGATCGGCCGCGGTGGGACGAGCGAGGTCTACACCGCCGAGCACGTGCTGCTCGGCGACGTGGTCGCGATCAAGCTGCTGCGGCCGGAGCTCGCCGACGATCACATCCAGACCGCCGCGCTCGTCGAGGAGGGCACGAAGGTGCGTGCGATCGATCACCCGAACGTCGTCCGCGTGCTCGACGCCGGGATCGATCCAGTCACCAAGGGCTGCTACCTCGTGATGGAGCGGGTCGCCGGCGAGACGCTGGCGGCGCGGCTACGCCGTGAAGGCCGGCTGTCCGAGGCCGAGGTCCGCCGGCTCGGTGCCGAGCTCGCCGACGGGATCGCCGCCGCGCACGCCTGCGGCATCATCCACCGCGACCTCAAGCCGGCGAACGTGATGCTCGATGGTGCGCGGCCGAAGATCGTCGACTTCGGGATCGCGAAGCTGCTCGGCGCGCGCTCGGCGGTCACGACCGGGCGCGCGGTCGGCACGCTCGCGTACATGGCACCCGAGCAGCTCGCGAGCGGCCTGATCGCGCCGTGCACCGACCTGTGGGCGCTCGGCATCATCCTGTTCGAGGCGGCGACGGCGCGGCTGCCGTTCGAGGACTTCGCGGACGGCCGATGCGCGCAGCTCTTCGACGAGCCGCTGCGAGCGTCGAGGTTCGCGCCGATCTCGCCCGCACTCGACACGCTGCTCGCACGCTGCCTCGCGCGCGATCCGGGGCACCGCCCGACTTCGGCGACCGAGCTCGCCCGTGCCTTGCGGGGCGAGCTCGACCTCGCCGTTGGTGCCGACGAGCGGATCACGGCGGACCACGGCGGCACGGATCCAGCCCCGCTGCGTTCCCAGCGATCCCCCGTGGTCGATACCTCGACGATGCTCGATCGGCCACTCGATCGGCCACTCGATCGGCCACTCGATCGGCCACTCGATCGGCCACTCGATCGGCCACTCGATCGGCCACTCGATCGGCCACTCGATCGGCCACTCG
>JACCTC010000230.1 GCA_013812655.1 Deltaproteobacteria bacterium
GGATGCCAGGCGCGGCCGAGCCCGGCGCCGCTGCATCCGAAGGCACGGCCGTCGGGTCACCGCCGAGGCTCGCGAGGATCTGGTTGCCGATCGCCTGCGCGCCGCCCGAGCCGCGAACCGACATCCACACCGCGTAGCAGCCGCGTGCGGGCTCGCCCCAGGCCTCGACACCTTCGATCCGCACCGTGCCAAGCGCGGTGCGCGCGGCGGCCGCGACGTCGGGTAGCGCTTGCCAGCCCGCGGGGGGCTTCATGCCCGACGCGACATCTGGTGGCTGCGCACCGGCCTTGCCACAACCGGCCGCCGCCGCCGCGACAAGCACGATCAGCCGTAGGTCAGCCATACCTGCTGGCCATCCTCGACGCCGAGCCGGCGCCGGACGTCGTCGGTGATGCCGATCGCCGCGTTGTCGAGTGGGGTGACGCGAGCGCCGACGGCGCGGAACCGCGGACGCTGACCATCGAGCTCGACCGCGAGCATCGCCCACGGCCGCTCGGCTCCGATCGTCGTGACCGCGGCGTCGCCGTCGGGGACCGTGTGCACCACGAGCTCGGCCGCCGACTTGATCAGCGTGATGTCGTCGGTCTTCGCGCAGAAGTGCGGGCCGCCGTCGAACGGATCGATCTGCCCGGCGTAGTCGAAGCCGATCCGCCGGAGCATGGTCTCGACCGCCTTGGTATCGGGACCGACCTGGCCGATCAGCGCGCGCACGTCATCGGGCAACAGCTCGGTATGGATCGGATCGTCGGGGAACAGCGCGTGGATGAACTCCTTGTTGTCCTTCGAGAGCAGATCGGCTTCCTGATAGGACAGCCCGGTGAACTTGCGGCCGAGCGCCTCCCACAGCTTCGACGCGCCATCGGCCTCGAGCGGTGGCAGCAGCTCGGAGAGGACCTTGTCGCGGAACAGCTCGCGGTGCATCCGCATGAACAGGAACCGGACGTAGGACAGCGCCTTGCCGAGGGCCTCGGTGTTGCGGCGGTACTGCGGCAGCAGGATCAGGCCGCCGATCTCGGTCGGCCCGTCGTAGTTGTAACCAATCCGCAGGGTCTGGTGGATGAAGTGCCTGTCGAGCGTGACCGAGTAGCGCTCGTCGTTCTCGACGCGGAAGAAGATGTGGGGCGCACGGCGGGTGCCGTGCTGCGCGTAGATCATCGACGTGCCGATGATCCGCTTCGCCGCGAGATCCTCGAGCACGAACAGGAACTCGCGATCGGCAGGCTTGCTCTCGCCGGCGAACGACTTCTCGGAGCGGTCGAGGATCGCCTCGATGTGCCCGCGCTCGGCCGGCAGGTTCACGGTGTCGAGGTGCTCGGCAACCGCCAGCACCTGGTCGACATCCTCTCGATACGATTGACGAATCCGAAACATCGCGGGCCGGAGGCACCCTACCACGGCCCTCGCGAGTCTGGCTCGCCAGGCTTGTTAGCGTCGTGGCGCCGCGGCGCGCTGCGGCAACACGCTGGCGATGCTCGCCGGCAGCTGGCGCAGATCGGCGGTCGCATCGGTGACCCAGTCGACGAGGCCCGGTGGCAGCTGCTCAATCGCGAGCAGCGACGGCCGCAGGATCCGGATCTTGCGCTTGCGGGACTTCGATCGTCGCGCATTCTCGTCGGCGATCCACTGCAGGATCTGGGGGAGCGCCTGGACGGTGACGGCCTTGATGTCATGCAGCAGCAGCACCGAGCGGCCGTGCGCGCGCGCGAGCTCGCCGGTCACGTACTTCACGGTCTTGTCGACGTTGTTGTGCCGCCACTCCTGCGGATCGAGGTCCCAGTGGAAGTGCGTGATCCCGCGCTCGGCGAGCATCGCGTCGAGGCGGTCGCAGCGGACGCCGTAGGGCGCGCGGAACCAGTGGACCGGGATGCCGGCGACTCGCTCGATCGTCGCCTTGCCGTCGTCGAGATCCTTGACCGCCTTCTCGGGCTTCACCCGGCAGAGGTCCTGGTGGGTCATCGTGTGGTTCGCGATCACGTGCCCGTCGCGGAGGATCCGCTGGACGATCGCCGGGACCTTCTTGTTCTCGCTGCCCACCATCTCGCCGACCAGGAAGAACACGGCCTGGATGTCGTGCTTCGCGAGGATGTCGAGCACCTGCGGCGTCGTCGTCGGGTTCGGTCCGTCGTCGAAGGTCAACACCACCTCGATGTCACCGGAGGCGGACTCGCCGGCGGCCGGCGCGGGCCAGCCAGCGGCGCCCGCGGACCGCGGGAGCGCGAGGACGACGCTCACGATCATCAGGACGCGCAGCACCATGGACGATGTAACACGCATCGCCGCATCGTCATTCTTTCTGCTGGCGGGAGCCCTACGAACCTGACCGATGACGCCCGCCGCGCGGCCAGGCCCTGACATACAGTCCGGCCATGACCTCGCTCCATGCCCGCGAGCCCCGCCGGGTCCCGCTCGCCAACCAGCCGACTCGTGGCCACTGGATGCGCTACGGCGACGACGCGACCCGGATCTGGATCAAGCGCGACGATCACACCGGCTCCGAGCTGATGGGCAACAAGGTCCGCAAGCTCGAGTACCTGATGGCCGAGGCGGTCGGAGAGGGCGCGACCCACGTGATCACGTGCGGCGGCGAGCAATCGAACCACGCGCGCGCGACCGCGTTCGCGGCGACCCAGCTCGGGCTCAAGAGCGTCCTGATCCTGCGCACCGACGATCCGGAGAAGCCACCACCGCCCACCGGGAACATCCTGCTCGACCGCCTCGTCGGTGCCGAGCTCGTATGGATCTCGCGCCGCGCGTGGCGTGACCGCAACCGTCTCCTCGCCGAGCAAGCCGATCGCGTGCGGGCCGCGGGTGGCGTGCCGTACATCGTGCCCGAGGGCGGCTCGAACGCGCTCGGCAGCTGGGGCTACATCCGCGCCATGCGCGAGCTCGCCGACGACCTCGCCGGCATCGCGTCGCCGGAGGCGCCGGTGACAGTCGTCTACGCGTGCGGCTCCGGCGGTACGGGCGCGGGCCTCATCCTCGGCGCCAAGCTGTTCGGGCTCGCCGAGCGCGGCATCCGGGTCGCCGGCGTCAACGTCTGCGACGATCGCCCGTACTTCGTCGACGCGATCATGCGGATCTGCGACGAGGCGGAAGGCCGCTGGCAGCTCGGCTGCAACGTCACCGCCGACGACATCGACATCGTCGACGGCCACGTCGGCATCGGCTACGCGAAGAGCCGCCCCGAGGAGCTCGCGACGATCCGCGACGTCTGCCGCAGCGACGGCATCGTGCTCGATCCCGTCTACACCGGGAAGGCGTTCCACGGCGTCGTCTGCGAGCTGCGCGCGAACCCCGGCCGGTTCGGCAAGACCGTCGCGTTCATCCACACCGGCGGCATGTTCGGCCTGTTCGCCGACCCCGACACCGTCGCCACGGTCCTCTGACCCGCAACGCCGGTCGATTACTCGTCTAGCTCCGGTTCCAAGGTGCTGATCCGACTCCAGCCACCCGTGAACGGTGAGATGCCGCGGCGAAATTGTCCGATCACCTGCATCGTGCCAAGGTTCTGGTCACAGTTGAAGTCCTGCACGATCTTGATGGTAGCGATATCGCCTGGACTCGTCGGAATGTCGATGCTCAACGCGGCGTAGATCTTCTCGGGACGCTTCGTCACGATCTTGGACAACGTAGAACGCCCCCATTCCTCTTCGGAGACGGCGCTACCACCGCACGCGATATTCTGCGGCTCGAGCGCGAATGACTGAGGGTCCCAGGTCGTTCGTTCGGTCAACGCGTAAATGGCATCGAAGAGAAACGTCACGCCTTGCGCAGGCACGACCTTTAGCCAGGTGGCGAAGTCCATGCCGTAGCGCTCGGGCACGGTGGCCGCGAAGTCCAAAATTTCGCCGCAACGTTTTTCATCGGAAGCCAACACCACCCCTTCGGACGCGTACTTGGCAAGCTCTTCGCAGGCGGTCTCGTTACTCCCACGCTGGCAGGCGCCGAGAAGTGCCAACAACGTCAATAGCTTCATGGAACTCGGATTCCTTCGAGCGAACCTTCGATGCGTAACGCTTCCCCACTGCCATCTGCAGGTTTCGTGGCGGTGACCGCGATCACGAACGAACTTGCCTCGCGGATGGCGAGCTCGCCACCATCTGCGATCAGCGGAATCGCCGCCATATCACCGCCGTGTTTGGCCCAGACAATCGCCGTGTCAGTGTCCCTGCCAAGCGTGGTTGTGCCGACGCTTATCGGTCGTTGCAACGAGAACAGCAGCACGACGCCTTGATCTTCGATGGGCAGCATCACGCGTGATTCAGTTGTCTCGACGGCGAAGCGAGCGACGATCGAGAGCGGCGGGCCGTCGCCGAACGTGACCGTGAGAACGGCGGTGGCGGGTTCGGACTCGGGTGCCACGGAGCTACCGCATGCACCTGTCAGGGTCAAAATTAGGGTGCCGGTTGCCTTCATGGCGTCTCTCCGCACGGTTGTAGCGTCTGCGGACGAGTGCAGTTTGCAGTTGGCCCGTGGTGCGGGATTCGAACTCGCATCGTTGCGAGACTGCGATTGCCGTTGGAATCCAACGCACTCGTCTCGACCTCATAAAGGCGTTCCGGCTCGTCGCCGTCGCGCTCGACCACCACGCAAACGCTGTTGCCGTCCCAACTAAGCACACCAGACCCGCCGTTTGAGGCGGTTGCATTCGTGATCCTAAGTGAAGCGGAGGCATCACCATCACACCGATCGGTCGCGGTCACGGGGAGTTCACGTCCTAGCCTCAACAAGACGGCACGATGATTCGGCGGGAAGATGCACAGATCTTGTTGCGAGATCACGGGCGGCTGCGAGTCGACGACTTCCAGCGTGAGCGGGTCGTAGCCGGCGAAGCCTCGCGAGTCGTAGGCCACCAACTGAACCTCGTGCTCTCCGACAGCAAGGTCAACCAAGGACAGCGAGGGCGTTGTCGTCACCACCGGCATGGCTGGTGTGTGCCAAGCGAATCTGAGTGCGGAGTCCTCACGATCGGCGCTAGACGTTGCGTCCAGTCCAACCGTCGTCCCAGTCGGACTGTCGCACTCGATCGTGGAGCGGTTGGCGGTTATCGACGCGACGGGCGAAACGATCTGGATCTTTGCAGTTGGTGACGTGTTCGCGAACGCGCCGAATGCAGTCCCGTTGAGAGTTACCTCGTCACCTTCCGCAGTCTTCGTGTCGAAGCTGAAGGCCATCACGAAGCGGCTGGCGTCCGGTTCCCAGCGAGCGAGGAGTACGCCGCTCTTGACGGGGAACCGAGCATAGCGACCGTCACTCAGTTGCGCATTAACGTCGCCTGAAAACTCCGGGAACACCAACGAGTCGCCTTTCAGCACCCCGGTTGCCGCGCCGTTCGTGATCTCGAAGAGACGCACGTCGTGGCCTTCGATGATGAAGCGCGACGTGCCGAGTCTGAATCCACCTAGACGAGCGGTACAGCCATCCGAGTTGCAGCCGGATAGCTCCACTTCGATTGCGCCGTGCACACCAAGGGTGCGCGTGGCGACACCCTTGATGGTAAGGATCGCAGAGGATCCGATCGACAGCACGACCTGATGACGCTCGGGTGGCCCGGCAGAGAGATTGGATTGCGGCGGCGGTTGGTTGCCGATGCCACCTGTTTGCGTGAATCCGAGCACGCTCGCGATCCCGAACGGATGCTGCAGACCCTCCTGACAAATCGTCGGTCCCGTAGACCCGGTAGGTCGATAGACGTGGGTAGCGAAGGCTCGGAAGGGCACGTCAGGAAACGGAGGAACCTGCTGATCTAACGGTTTCCGAAGATCCGCCAACCACCCCCAGCCTCCGAGCCTGAAGTCTTCTCCGTCGAGAAACGTTGTATAAGGGTTGTACTCGACATTCACTTGCGTCAGTGCTTCCTGCCATCGTAGCGACGGCCTGATGAAGCCGGTGAGCGCTTGAGCGAGGACACCATAGTGCGCGAGGTTGCAACCTCTTCGGATTTCATCGCGCACGTCACCGGCCGCGATGCGACCAACTTCGAGATCGGTCGTGCCGTTTCGCATGTCGAGGCGAGTGGGCTGCAGCAGCGTGTCTGGAATGCGCTCGAAAAGCGCATCGACGCGAATCTGTCCGGGTGGCGCAACTCGTTGTATGCAGCGGTCGTCGGGATAACGCGCGGCAAGCAGCAGGTCGATGCCTGTGTCGTCGTACAGCCAGCAGGGTCAACGAACGACACAACCCCGGCCGCTTCGCCCATCGAAATCGGTGGCAACGAAAACCGGACCGCAGTCGCCGTCTGCGGATCCGCGCCCTGCGCACAGCGCCCTAATGCGCATGATTCTGACCGTATCGAAGAAGCAGGGAGTTTTCGATGTATGCGATGTGCGACATTGCGTTGCTCTCGACAACAAGACGGATCATTTTCAGCCGACATCGTGCGATATCCGGGTGATGCACAAGCAACGCATCTGGATCGCCGCGATCTGTGGCGTCGGGCTGATCGCCGCGTTGATGCCGTGGGTGACCGTCATGGGCATGATCGGCATGAGCGGGATGGATCTCGGGCAGGGCTGGGTGGTGCTCGCGCTGTTCGGCGTTGCGGCTGCGGTCGCGGTCACCGGCTCGCGGGGCTATCCGCTCGACGACGCGCGCCGCGGCGTGGTCGGCGTGATCGGTGTCGGCGCGGTCGGCTTCGCGATCTGGAAGATCATCGAGATCAGGAACGGCGAGATCGAGATCGACAGCATGATGGGTCGTGGGCCTGGCGACGCCGGCACTGCCGGCTCGCAGTCAGCCGACGGGATGGGCGAGCTCGGCCGCGAGATGGGCAAGGGCATGCTGAAGATGTTCGGCGAGCTGTTCGAGCTGAGCTTCGGGCTCTACCTCGTGATCGCCGCCGGGCTCGCGCTCGGCATCATCGCGGCCGTCAAGAAGCGCGCCTGAGCGGTTACCGAGCGATCACTGCTTCGCCTCCGCTGCGCTCCGGCCTATTGCTGGACGAGCAACGGCTGGAGGATGCGCTCGAGCTGGTCGGCGTGCAGCGCACCGACATACGGGCGACCGACCTGCTTGCCGCCGCGGTCGTAGATGAACGTCGTCGGCAGCGAGCCGGGATAGCCGAACGAGATCATGAGATCGGAGTTCGCGCGGACGACCGGATAGCTCATGTCGTTGTCGGACTGGAAGTTCAGCAGCGTGTTGTTATCGGGGTCGTCGGTCATCACGCCGAGGATCACGAGGCCCTTGTCCTTGTGCTTCACGTAGACACTCGAGAGATCCGGGATCTCCTTGAGGCACGGCTTGCACCAGGTCGCCCAGAAGTTCACGACGACGACCTTGCCGGCGAGCGAGGCTGGCGTGTACGCGGTGCCGTTGGTGTCGACGTAGTTGACCTCGGGGATGCAGTCGACGTGACCGCGCGTGCATGCGGCGGCCTTCTGCGATCCGATCGAGATGCCACCTTCCGGATCGCTCGAGAGGTGGACGAACAGGAAGATGAGGACGCCGGCAGTACCGGCGAGCAGCAGACCGATCAGCGCTTTCGTGCTGTTGTTCATCGAAATCTCAGCAGCGATGGTTCGAGATCATCGGGGGGCACGAGGCCGAGCAGCTCGATGCAGGTCGCGGTGACGTTGGCGATGCCGCCGTGGGACGCGCGATCTGCGTCGATCTCGTAGTGATCGGCTCGGTGAAGGTCGTGGATCAAGAATGGCACGGCATTCAGAGAATGGCTGGTCTTTACCACGGGTTGGCCGGTCAGTTTTGCGCGCTGAACCTTCCCGGCCTTGTCGCGCTGGAACATCTCGTCCGCGTTGCCGTGGTCGGCGGTAACCACCAGAATTCCTTGGAGCTCCTCGACGGCCTTGGCGAGCCGGCCAAGCTGGAGGTCGACGCACTCGACCGCGAGCACGGTCGCGTCGAACGCCCCGGTGTGGCCGACCATGTCGCCGTTCGCGTAGTTCACGCGGGCAAACTGGTGACGGCCGGTCCGGAGCTCGGCGATCAGGCGGTCGGTGATCTCGGCCGACTTCATCCACGGCCGCTGCTCGAACGGGACGTTGTCCGACGGGATCTCGATGTACGTCTCGGTGCCGTCGTCGAACATCCCGCTGCGGTTGCCGTTCCAGAAGTAGGTGACGTGCCCGTACTTCTGGGTCTCCGAGATCGCGAGCTGCGAGACGTGCGCGGCAGCGAGCATCTCGCCCATCGGCCGCTCGATCGCCGGGGGCGTGACCAGGTAGTGCTTCGGGATGTGGAGATCGCCGTCGTACTCCATCATCCCGGCGTAGAGCACGGCGGGGCGCCGGACGCGGTCGAACTTGTCGAAGCTGTCGTCGTCGAACGCCCGCGAGATCTCGATCGCGCGATCGCCGCGGAAGTTGAACATGACGACCGCGTCGCCATCGACCATCGGCGCGATCGGGGTGACCACGAACGCCGGTAGATCCTGATCGTTGATGCCGGGGTGCTGCGCGCGGAACGTCTGGACTGCCTCGGCGGCGGACGCGAACTGCCGGGCGTCGGCGAGCACGTGGGTGTGCCAGCCGCGCTCGACCATCGCCCAGTCCGCCTCGTAGCGATCCATCGTGATGTGCATGCGGCCGCCGCCCGACACGATCCGTGCGTCGATGCCGGAGGTGCGGAGGTTGCCGAGATACCGCTCGATGCGATCGAGATATTCCAGCGCGCTCTTCGGCGGCACGTCGCGCCCGTCGATCAGCGCGTGGACGAAGAGCCGCTTGCAGCCACTGCGCGCGGCCTCCGCGAGCATCGCCTCGAGGTGAGCGATGTGCGAGTGGACGTTGCCGTCGGAGAGCAGCCCGAGGAAGTGGACTGTGGCGCCGCGCGCGCCATGCTCGACGACCAGCTGCCAGAGCGCGCCGCCGAACATCGCGCCGCTCGCGATCGCGGCGTTCACGAGCTTCGCGCCCTGCGCGTAGATCTTGCCGGCCCCGAGCGCGTTGTGGCCGACCTCGCTGTTGCCCATGTCGTCGTCGCTCGGCAGCCCGACGGCCTTGCCATGTGCGCGCAGCTCGGCACGTGCACCGGGGACCCAGAGCCGGTCGAGCGTGGGGGTCGTCGCGATCGAGACGGCATCGCCTTCGTCACCTGCGCCGCGCCCGATGCCGTCCATGACGACGAGCACGACCGGACCCTTCGGCGCGTGACGGGGATGGGGGCGCAGCGACATCGCCGCGCACCTTACCTCAGCCGCCGGGATTCGGCGCGTCGCCGTGCGCGTGCGAGGCGTTCGCGACGAGCGCACCGGTCCACCACTCGTAGTCGCGGTGCAACGGATCGTCGCTGGGGAAGAACACCAGGTAGCTCATCGCGTCGTACGCGAGGAAGCTCGGCCGGCCGCGCAGGTCGTGTCCGATCTGGTGGACCGCGCGCCAGGTGCCGGTGTTGAAGTAGACAGCCGGCTTGCCGTCGATCGTGCCGAGCGGTTGCATCGACGGGAAGTGCGAGTGTCCGTTGACCACGAACCGCAGGCCGCGCCGGCGCTGCAGCTCGGTCGCCGCGAGGCCCGACATCTTGCCGTCGAAGCTCTGCTGGAAGAACCGATAGAGCTGGGTCAGCCGCTCGTCGGAGCCGTGCGCGATCAGCTTGTTGCGCGACAGCTCGAGCAGGAGGCGCAGCTTCTTGCCGAGATCGAGGCTGAACATCTTGTGCTGCTTGCCGAGCCAGCGCTTCA
Source organism: Deltaproteobacteria bacterium (assembly GCA_013812655.1). GTDB lineage: Bacteria > Myxococcota_A > Polyangia > Haliangiales > Haliangiaceae > JABFXX01. Next base: position 9,638 of record JACCTC010000230.1, read on the forward strand.
CGAAGTCGTTGTCGAGAAATTCCTCGACGACCTCGCCCCAGACCTGGCCCATCGGCCTCAGCAGCTCGCGCCGCGCGATGCTCTGCTGGCGCACCCACGCGGGCACCGCGTAGACCGGGCGGACATCGTCGATGTCGTCGATCTGATCGACGCCGGGGTGATCGGCGCCGACGAGCTCGCGCAGCTTGCGCGGGTACTTGAGGATCAGCTCCGAGCCGATCACGTCGCCGATCGTCGCCTCGCCGTCGGGGCTGGCGTTGATCGGATCGCCGACGTTGCCGTGATACGCGAGCACGCCGTGCTCGGGGAACACCAGCTCCTTGTGCAGCTCGAGCCCGTCGCCGCCGGTCATCGCCCGCGAGATCATCAGGCGCGCGGCCGGCGCGGTCATCAGCAACCGGTCGTGGTTACCGACGACGTAATGCAGGACGAGCTCGCCGCTCAGCACGCGCTCGCGGATCGCGGTGAAGAACCCGGCCTCGCGCGCGATCGTCTCCTCGACGATCTTCTCGACGTTGCGCACGACGCCGTTGGTGCTGGCGCCGTGATACGGGCGGTTGCGGCCCTCGAACCACGACGGCGAGCGCACGAGATCGAACAGATCGCCGACGATACAGAGCTCGGCGGGGCGCTTGCCCCGGGCGACCGCGATCCGCTGCCAGAACCGCGCGAACTGGTCCGCCTTGCTGACGGCGTTGCCATGCAGCCGATCGGTCAAGTGGATGTCACTGACGAAGATCAGCAGCGGCCGCTCACCACCCATGCCGCATCATCGCACGCGTGCGTGGTCGGTGACGACGCGGACGAGCTCGGGGATGACGTGGTCCGCGTGCTGGCGATGCATGAAGTGGCCGCCCGGGACCTGGACGACCTCGTACGAGGCGGTGAACACGTGGCGCGCCTTCTCGAATGCACGCGGCGAGATCAGATCCTGCTCGCCGGCGAACGCGATCGTAGGCACCGTGACGGGACCGCGGTGGCAGTCCGGCGTGCGCAGGGTCAGCGCGCGGTAGTAGCCGAGCGCGGCGTCGAGCGAGCCGGCGGCGCGGAACGCGGCCTTGACGTGCGCGGTCTCCGACGGCGGGACCTGCCAGCCCACGGACCAGCGCTGCCACAGCTCGTCGACCACCGCGAAGTCATCGCGCGCGACCCGCCTGGCCGCGCCGCGCCCACGCAGCGTCACGAAGTGGCGCACGGCCCACGCGAGGCGGGGCGTCGGCTTGATCGAGCGCGGGTGAGGGATCGCGAACGTCACGAGCAGCCGCACCCGGCCGGGCGCGATCGTGGCCGCGCCGTACGCCGCGCTCGCGCCCCAGTCGTGACCGATGACGATCGCGGGTTCCTCGGTCTGCGCCTCGATCAGCGCGACGACGTCCTGCGCGAGCGTGTCGGTGTCGTACGCGCCGCCGGGTGGGATCTCGGTCGGATGATAGCCGCGCATGAACGGCGCGACGGCACGGAAGCCCGCCGCTGCGAACGCCGCGATCGCGCGATCCCAGGTATGCGCGGTATCCGGAAACCCGTGCAGCAAGAGCACGAGCGGACCGCTGCCTGCCTCGAGCGTGGCGAACCGCAGGCCGTTCGCGTTCACGAAGCGTTGCTCCATCGCGACACCTGACCGCACCGCCGCTTCTCACGCTAGAGGTCCGTTAGGTAATTTCACGCGGGCTGGCAACTCGGATACCGTGCGGGGCTGGGGGTGTCCACGTGCGTCTATACAAGCTTGTCCTGTGTTCGTTGTTCGCCGCCGTCGGCATCTCGTCCACCGCGCACGCCCAGGCGACGCTGCTGATCGATACGGCGCCGCAGCCGGACGCCGCCGCGGTCACCGGCTGCAACCAGGGCGTCAGCGTCCACATCCGGACGTCCACGAACATCGCATTCACCCGGCTCGAAGGTGAGATCGATCCGACCGCGGCCGGTAACGCGAAGTTCGTGATCTGGGATCTCTCGACAGGCGACATCGTCCACCAGACCCCAGCTCAGGCCGTGGTCGTCGGACGCCAGTTCGTGGTCGCCGATCTCGACACCAACGCCACACTGGGCGGTGCGCAACCGTTTCTCGCGGTTCCCGGCGGCGAATACCACGTCGCGCTGATGCTTTCCGGTTGCGGTAACTGGTTCCAGGATACGGCAACGACCGAGAATTCGAACGGCATCGAGACGCGTGCCAACGGCGGCATCCAGGCCACATTCGCCAGCCCCAACGAGCCACCCAACTCCGGCCTACCGATCGATGCGCGCATCAGGATCACCGGCTTCCTCGATCTCGACGGCGACGGCATCTCCAACAGCACCGACAACTGCCCGGTCGAGCCGAATTTCGATCAACTCGACAAGGACAGCGACGGCCAGGGCGACACTTGCGATAACCAGGACAATCGCGATCTCGATAACGATCTCGTGTTCAACGTCGATGACAACTGTCCGTTCGATGCCAACGCGAACCAGGCGGACAAGGACAACGACGGGCTGGGCGACGCATGCGATCCCAAGGACGATCGCGACTTCGATGGCGATGGCGTATTCAATCTCCAGGATAACTGCCCGTTCGCGGCAAACGCCGACCAGGCCGACGACGACGACGACAGCGCGGGCGACGCTTGCGACGACAACAACGGCAACGATGTCGACGATGATGGCGATCCCAACGCGATGGACAACTGCCCGTTCGTCGAGAACCCCGATCAGGCCGATGCCGACATGGACGGCGTCGGCGATGCTTGCGACGGGGGTGGCGCCGGTGGCGACACCGATAACGACGGCGTGGCGAACGCAGAGGACAACTGTCCGTTCGCGGCGAATCCTGGCCAGACCGACGCCGACGGCGACGGCCAGGGTGACGAGTGCGATCTGACGATCATCGTCGACGGTAGCGGCTGCGCCACGCATCGCGGCAACTCGCTGCTCTTCACCTTCGTGTTGCTCGGACTGGCCCTGGCGCGCCGACGCCGGACCGCGAGGAAGTAGCGATGCGTCGCATCGGTCCCGGCGCGATTGCGCTCGGCATCGCGCTGTTCGCGGCACCTGCTGCCGCGCAGACATTCAAGCCCGAGCTCGATCCCGATCGCTTCGTGCTCACCGCCGATCCGCTCTCGATCGGCCTGCTCGAGAGTGCGCGGCCGCTCGCGACGCGCCAGCTCTCGCTCGGCATGGCGCTCCGCGTCGGCGCCCCGCCGCTCCAGGTCTGTCTGCAGGACGGGGCGGGGCAGTGCGTCCAGGAGGGCGACATCGTCTCGAGCCGGTTCGGTACCGACCTCGTCGGTGCGATCGGCTTCGGACGCTTCGGCTTCTATGCCGCGCTGCCGATCGTGCTCTATCAGGGCTCCGACTTCGACGCCGGGAGCAGCGAGCTCTCGGCCTCGAGCATGGGTGACCTGCGCGTCGGCGGCAAGGTGCTGCTCGCGTCGAACCAGGTGCAAGCGGTCGCGCTCGACCTGCGGACGTCGATCCCGACGGGTGGTGGTGATGACTTCACCGGCGACGGTGGCGCCAACGTCGAGGCCCGCGCGATCTACGAATACCGGCGCGATCGGATGGCCGGTGTGCTTCAGGCCGGTTATTCGTGGCGTCAGGACGGCTCGCGGATCGCGAACCTGTACGTCGATGACGAGATCCTCTGGTCCGTTGGCGCCGAGTACGCGGTCGCGCCGAAGGCAACCGTCGGGCTCTCCGCGTTCGGCCGCATCGGCATCCAGAAGGATCCAGATGCGATGGAGGATGCGAGCCCGTCGACCGAGGAGCGTCCCGCCGAGCTGATGGCTTCGGGCCGCTACCGGGTCTCCCGCGACTTCGTCCTCGAGGCCGGCGCGAGCACGGCACTCGTCGATGCGTACGGCGCGCCCGCATTCCGCGCGCTGCTCGGCGTGCGCTGGCACCACGAGCGGCCGGTCCGCAAGGACACCGACAAGGACGGCTACTTCGATGACGAGGACAAGTGCCCGCTCGATCCCGAGGACTTCGACAAGTTCGAGGATGCCGACGGTTGTCCCGAGGTCGACAACGACCGCGACCGGATCTTCGACACCACCGACGTCTGTCCGAACGAGGCCGAGGACTTCGATGGCTTCCAGGACGAGGACGGCTGCCCGGAGCTCGACAACGACAAGGACACGATCCTCGACGTCAACGATCAGTGCCCGATGGCACCCGAGGACTTCGACCAGTGGGAAGACGAGAACGGCTGTCCCGATCCGGATAACGACAAGGACACGATCCTCGACAGTGACGACAAGTGCGTGAACATCCCCGAGGACCTCGACGGGTTCGAAGACGCCGACGGCTGTCCCGACCTCGATAACGACAAGGACGGCCTCAAGGACACCGATGACAAGTGCCCGAACGACCCGGAGACCTTCAACGGGATCGAGGATGCAGACGGTTGTCCGGATGCCGCACCGACCGTGGTGGTCACCGACAAGGCGGTCGAGATCAAGGAGACGATCTACTTCGATCTCAACAAGGCGTCGATCAAGCCGCAGAGCTTCAAGCTCCTCGACGGCGTCGCGGCCGCACTGACCGCGCACTCGGCGCTGCGGATCTCGATCGAGGGTCACACCGACGATCGCGCTGCGGACGTGTACAACCTCAAGCTGAGCCAGCAGCGCGCGGACGCGGTCCGGACGTATCTGATCAACAAGGGAATCGCAGCGGGCCGTCTCGAGGCAGTCGGATACGGCGAGACGCGACCGAAGCTGCCGGGGAAGTCAAACGCTGCACGCGACGCGAACCGCCGCGTGGAGTTCCTCATCATCCCGTCGGCCGTCCCGGCCACGGCACCGCCGACGATGGTCCCGGCACCGACGGTGACGCCGACGACGCCTGCGCCTGCGCCAACGACGACGCCAGCGCCGCCGACGCCAGCGCCTGCGCCGACGCCAGCGCCTGCGC
>JACCTC010000235.1 GCA_013812655.1 Deltaproteobacteria bacterium
AACCAGGTCGACTCGATCAGCCAACCGCTGCTCGATCGTATGGAGATGGTCGAGCTCTCGGGCTACACCGCCGTCGAGAAGCTCGCGATCGCGAAGAACCACCTGCTGCCGAAGCAGCTCGGCGAGCACGGCATCACGCGCGAGCAGGTCGTGATCGAGGACGAAGCCCTCGAGACGATCATCCACAGCTACACGCGCGAGGCCGGCGTTCGTAACCTCGAGCGCGAGATCGCGGCGGTCTGCCGCGGTGCCGCCGTCAAGGTCGCCGAAGGCGCCTCCGAGGGCATCCGCATCGGCAAGGCCGAGACCGAGGAGCTCCTGGGCCCCTACCGTCACGTGTCGGACTCCGCGGAGCGCAAGCCCGAGATCGGCGTCATCACGGGTCTCGCATGGACCCCGGTCGGCGGCGACATCATGTTCATCGAGACCCGCGTGTTCCCGGGCAAGGGCGAGGTGCGGCTCACCGGTCAGATGGGCGACGTCATGAAGGAGAGCGCGCAAGCCGCGGTCTCGTGGATGCGCGCGAACGCGGCGAAGCTCGGCATCGATCACGACAAGATCGCGAACTCCGATCTCCACATCCACCTGCCGCAGGGCGCGATCAAGAAGGACGGCCCGTCGGCCGGTGTCGCGCTGACCGTCGCCGTCGTGTCGTCGTTCACGAGGCGACCCGTCCGCAACGACGTCGCGATCACCGGCGAGATCGACCTGCGCGGCAACGCGCTGCCGATCGGTGGCGTCAAGGAGAAGGTGCTCGCGGCACATCGCGCCGGCATCAAGGTCGTGTTCCTGCCGAAGCGCAACGAGAAGGACGTCCTCGACATCCCCGACGAGGTGAAGGCGGATCTCGATATCCGTTACATGCTGAAGGTCGACGATGCCCTCGCGGTCGCCCTCGGCGAGCCCGAGCCGGCGCCCGATCCCGAGCCGGCGATCCCACCGCCCGCGGCGCCGAGCCGTGGTGGTGTCGGCGACCACCTGCCGTCGTGAACCGCGCAGCGATCGCGCTGCTGGTCGTCTCGTTCAGCTCACTCGTTTGGGTTGGCGCCGCCTGCGCCAAGAAGAGTGGTACGCGGGCGCTCACCAAGGACCAGACGCAGGAGGTCGAAGCCCTGACCAAGGCGGTCTGCAGCTGTGCGGACAAGGCCTGCAGCGCCGTCGTCAGCGAGCAGATCACCGCGTGGTTCTCGGGCTTTTCGTTCGCGGACTATGACAAAGCTGCGAACCGCGAGCTCGCGCGCCACGGCGAGCAGATGGCGAGCTGCATCGGCCGCTTCGTGAGCGATGCCGGAGTCGCCGCCGATCTGCCGCCGACCGATCCAGCCGGGCAAGCGACCACGCTACTGACCGCCGCCCGTACCTGGGCGCAGCGCACGCACCCGGCACACCACCTCGAGCAGACGACGATCTCGTATGTCGATGCCGCTGGCGTCCTCGATCCCGACCACGGCGAGCTCGCGGTGCAGCTCGGCACGCCGTCGAAGCCGACCGATGACCCGAAGCGACGCACCGGCGCGCCGATCAAGCCGGCTGGCTCGGCTGCCGCGCCGTCGTGCCCAGTCCTCTACTGGAGCCGGAGCGCCGGCTGGTCGAGCTCGCCGTGGACATGCCGGACCCTCGAGCCGCACGTCGCGCGGTGCTCGCCGCAGCAGGTGTGGAAGCGCGCGATCGAGAAGGGCGCCCCCGCCGATGCCCTCGCGGTGATGACGCTCGAGCGCGCGCCGGATAGCGCGCCGATGTGGCGCTTCAAGATCTCTGACCCACCGCGGAAGATCGACATCTCCGAGAGCTTCGCCGACGACTGCGAGCTCGCGGTCGAGGCGCAGTGATCGACGCACGCTCAGCGCGGGACGAGCTGGTAGATCGCGCCGGTCAGCGTGACGACGTAGACCTCGCCATCGTGGTCGACACCGAACGAGCTGATCTGCGAGACGTCGCCCTCGCGATCGAGCGTCTTCTTCCAGTCGTGGTGCTCGCGGACCCAGCCGGCTGCCGTCGGTGACGATGGATCGTGCGTCCACACGAAGCTGCGCAAGAGGCCCGTGCAGAAGTCCGCGTAGAAGTAACGGCCATCGAGCATCGGCAGCGCCTTGCCGCGGTACGTGACGCCGCCCGTGATCGAACAGCCTTGATCGTGCGGGTAGTCGGCGACTGCCGGCGTGAAGGCGGTGCGATCGCAGGTCTTCGCCTCGAAGCAGTGGTTGCCCTCGGTGACGTTCCACCCGAAGTTGTGCTTCACGCCGTCGGTGCCGCTGACCACGAACACGCTCTCCCAGAGGTTCTGGCCGACGTCGCCGATGTAGAGCGCGCCCGTCTTCGCATCGAACCAGAACCGCCACGGGTTGCGCGCGCCGAGGTGTGAGATCTCCGGAACTGGCTTCGCGGCATCGACGTCGAAGCGCAGGATCTTGCCGAGCAAGAGCTTCGGATTCTGGCCGGCGCGCAGCGGATCTCCCGCCGAGCCGCCGTCTCCCATCCCGGTGTAGAGCTTGCCGTCTGGACCGAACAGCACGTGCCCGCCGTTGTGGTTCGAGTACGGCTGATCGATCTCGATGATCTCGCGTCGCGTCGCGGGATCGACGGTATCCGGGTTCTGCGCGGACACCTGGTACTCGACGATGTGCGTGTCCTTGTCGCGCGCGGTGTAGTTGATGTAGAGCTTGCGGTTCTCGGCGAACCGCGGGTGAAACGCGAGGCCGAGGAGCCCCTGCTCGTTGCCCTTCGAGATCCCGTCGATCGTCAGGAACGGCGAGGGCAGCAGCTTGCCGTTCTCGAGGATCCGGATCCGGCCGACGTGCTGCTCGACGATGAACAGCCGCCGGCGGGTGTCGCCGGGGGCGACGGTGAGGAGCACCGGGCGGTCGAGGCCGCGAATCACCTCGCGCAGCGCGACCTTGCTGCCGAGCTCGGTGGGAACCGGCACGAGCTTGGCGCTGCCCGGCGGCGTGCCGGTGGGCGTGGCCACGGGCGGGGCGGCACTCCCAGGTTCCGCCGCCGATCCGCCAGGCGAATCAGCCGGTTGGGCAACCGTCGCCGAGCCTGGCCCCTCGGGGACATGGCGCTGGGCGTGGTCGGGGCTGCGGCCATCGCCACGACAGCCGGCGAGGAGCACGAACAAGGTCACGAGACGCGGCTGCATGCCCGAAGGTCGTGCCACGACCCGGAGCGTTAGCCAACGGGTGGCCACGCCATCCGCGATGGCCGGCTACTCGAGTTGCCTGCTGGGCCCACTTATCAGCGGGAGTTGGCTCGTGCTAACGGCAAGTCATCGATCCGGCACGGATTGCGGGGCACGGTACCGCCACCCGAGCTGGCACACCCCCTGCTCACCGATCAGTCGAGGACACAAGTCATGCAGGTCACCTCCATCGAGCTCACGCCCGGCTACGCCAACGCGAAGAACAAGAAGGATCTGCGCCACTACTTCGAGTACTCGCAGCAGGGGATCGACGTCGTCGAGGACGGCCTCAAGGAGATCTCGTTCGGCGAGTACCTCGTCGACCAGGGCATCCTCGACCGCTTCCAGCTGTTCCGCGCGCTCCAGATGCAGGACCGGCTGCCGGGCGTTCGCCTCGGCGAGGCCGCCGCCGCGCTCGGCTATGCCCCGATCGGCGCCATCGAGCGCCTGTTCGCCCGCTTCCAGCAGCTCCAGACCGTCACGGTCGACTGAGTCGACCGAGAGCGCTGATCGAGCTCGGTGATCGAGCTCGCGTAGCTCTCAACGCATCAAGCGGATCACCGCGTCGGTGTACTGCTCGGTGTTCGCCTTGCCGCCGAGATCGCCGGTGCGGGTCTCCGCCGCGGCGAGCGCCGCGTAGACGCCCTTGCGCAGCCGATCGCCGGCCTCGCGCTGCTCGACGTAATCGAGCAGCATCGCCGCCGACAGCATGAGCCCGGTCGGGTTCGCGATGCCCTTGCCCGCGATGTCGGGCGCGGTGCCATGAACGGCCTCGAACATCGCGCAGCCCCCGGAGTCGAGTGACCCGATGTTCGCAGCCGGCGCCACCCCGAGGCCGCCGACGAGGCCCGCGGTGAGATCCGAGAGGATGTCGCCGAACAGGTTCATCGTCACGATCACGTCGAAGCGCTCGGGGTTCAGCACGAGCTTCATCGCGGTGGCGTCGACGATCATGTCGTCGAACGCGATGTCGGGATAGCGCTTCGCGATGTCGCGGCCGCAGTCGAGGAACAGCCCGTTCGACATCTTGAGGATGTTCGCCTTGTGGACGAGCGTGATCTTCTTGCGGCCGTGGCGGCGCGCGTACTCGAACGCGTAGATGATGACGCGCTCGCTGCCGAACTTGGTAATGATCGCGATCGACTCCGCAGCCGTGCGCCGCGGATCGACGTAGTGCTCGACACCGGCGTAGAGGTCCTCGGTGTTCTCGCGCACGATCACGAGGTCGACGTCGGTGTAGCGTGACGGCACGCCGGCGATCGTGCGGACCGGCCGGACGTTCGCGTAGAGATCGAACTGCTGGCGCAGCGTGACGTTGACCGAGCGATAGCCGCCGCCGCTCGGGGTGGCGAGCGGGCCCTTCAGTGCGAGCTGGTTCTGCTTGATCGAGTCGATCGTCGCCTGCGGCAACGGATCCTTGTGCTTGTCGACGGCCCCGGCGCCCGCATCGACGCGCTCCCAGGTGACCTGGCCGCCGGCCGCCTCGACCGCGCGCACGGTGGCGGCCGCGATCTCGGGACCGATCCCATCTCCTTCGATCAAGCTCGCGGTCGGACGGGTCATGATGACGTTCCTGTTCTGGGTTGTGGGTCGACTTCGATCTGCTCGCCGACCACGCGCACCGCGTAGGTGACGAGGCACAGCAGGGATTTCTCCGGGGTCTGGCCCGAGAGCGTCGAGAATCGCCAGCCGTGCTGCGGACAGATCACGTGGCCGCGCGACACGATGCCGTCTGCGAGGTCACCGCCGCTGTGGACGCAGCGCCGCTGGGTGGCAAAGTAGCGATCGCCGTCGAGCCCGACGATCATCTCGGTGCCGTCGACGTCGACCGCGATGACGTCGCCACTCCGGATGTCGCCGACGCGGGCGACTGCACGCCACTGCTCGCTCATGCTGGCGATACGCTACCGGTCGCGCGGCGATCGCGCACGCATTGGCGGCGACTTTGGCGCAGCGTCAGTCACGGTTGCTCGCCTCGCCCTCGATCGTCAGCCCGTACGTCTTCATCTTGGTGTAGATGCTCGCGCGGCTGATCCCGAGGCGGCGCGCGGCGAGCGCGGGGTTGCGGTCGCGACGGAGCGCGGCGGCGATCGCGGCACGCTCGACGAGGCGCACCGCCTTGTCGGTGACGTCCTTGAGGCCCTCGCCGTCACCGAGCCGCTCGAGATCGATCGCGGGCAGCTCGACGCGATCCTCGGCGTCGCCGCGTGCGGGTGGTGAGCCAGCGGGGCGATCGAGCCCGAGCATGTCGAGATCGTGCGAGCGGATCATCTCGCCATCGCACAGGATCGCGGCGCGCGACAGCACGTTCTCGAGCTCGCGGATGTTGCCCGGCCATCGATAGGCCTCGAGCCGCGCGAGCGCGCGCGCGGTGATCTGCGTCGGGTAGCGAGTCTCCTGGCCGGCGAAGCTCTTCGCAGCACCGCGGCGGCGCGCGAGGATGTGGGCGGCGAGCAGCGGGATGTCTTCCTTGCGCTCGCGGAGCGGCGGCACCTGGATCGGCACGACCGCGAGGCGCCAGTACAGATCCTCGCGGAACTGGCCACGCGCGACGAGCGCCTTGAGATCCTTGTTGGTCGCGGCGACCACGCGGACGTCGATCGAGACCGGGCGATCGCCGCCGACCGGCTTGATCTCGCGCTCCTGCAGCACGCGCAGCAGCTTGTTCTGCACGGTCGCGTCGATGTCGCCGATCTCGTCGAGGAAGATCGTGCCGCCGTTCGCCTCGCGGAACAGGCCACGCCGCGAGCGGCCCGCACCGGTGAACGCGCCCTTCTCGTGCCCGAACAGCTCGGCCTCGAGCAGGCTCGGTGCGAGCGCGGAGCAGTCGAATGCGACGAATGGCCCGTCCTTGCGCGGCCCGACGCGATGAATCGTCCGCGCGAGCAGCTCCTTGCCGGTGCCACTCTCGCCGACGATCAGCACCGTCGCGTCCGACGCCGCCACGCGATCGATCATCGCGAGCAGCTGGCGCATCAGCGCGGACTGGCCGATCACCTCGCCGAGGCCACGTGCACGCTCGACCTCACCGCGGAGGCGCCGGACCTCGCGTGCGAGGGCGCCATGCGCGATCGCCCGCTCGACCACCGAGCGGATCTGCGCGCCCTCGGACGTCTGCTTGAGGACGTCGAGCGCGCCGGCGCGCATCGCGCGGACCGCGAACTCGACGGTCGGGTGCGCGCTCCAGATCACGACGACGGTGTCGGGCGCGACCGTCCGGAACCGGTGAAGCAGCGACAGCGCGCCGTCCTCGTCCTCGCCGAGCGCGGGGTCGAAGAGCACGGCATCGAACGTCGAGCCGACCACGCGCTCGAGCGCCGCCGGCACGGTGGCGACTGCCTCGACGTCCATACCCGCGAGCGCGACAGTCGCGTACGCGATGGAGGTCGCTTCGGGATCGACGATCAGGACGTGGCGAGGCGCGTCGTCCATGGGCCTGGATCGAGGGTACCGCGGTCTGTCCAGCTGTCTAGACACTGTCCAACCTCCTGGACAGATTCGATGCCCCGACCCTACCCAAGTGTTCGGGATGATTTGTCCTGGGGGCTGGACGGAGCTGGCGTAGCCCGTGCGTATTGACCTTTTGTAAGGAGGGCTCGATGGCGACGATGACCCAGCAGGACCTCGACGGAAACCGCGCGTACGTCCGCTCCGTGGCGATGAAGTACGTGCGTGACGAGCAGGATGCCGAGGACGTCACGCAGGACGCGATGCTGCTCGCGCATCGCTATCGCGATTCGTTCCGCGGCGACTCGCGTTACACGACGTGGCTCTACCGCGTCACCGCGACCGCCGCGCTGATGTTCTTGCGCCGCCAGCGCCGCCTGGCACGCGAGGTCCCGGCGTCTGGCAACATGGACGACGAAGGCACCGGCTTGCTCGAGCGGCAGCCAGCACCCGCGGATCTCGCGAACGAGGTCATCGCGCGCGCCGAGGTCGGCACCGTCGCCGAAGCGGTCGCGAAGCTCGGCGCGAAGTACCCCGCGGTGTTCTGGAAGCGTTATGGCGAGGGCCGCACCGAGACCGAGATCGCGCGCGAGCTCGGGATCTCGGTGGCCGCCGTGAAGACGCGCGCGTTTCGCGCCCGGCAGGCCGCGATCGCCGCGGTCCGCTAGGTCAGCGGAGCTGTGCTTCGAGCTGGCGGACGAGCTCGTCGCGGAGCTCGTCGGGGATGTTGTCGGCGCGGGTCTCGATGATCGCCTTCTGGATCTGGCGCGTCTTGGTCGGGCCTGGCGCGACGTCGAGCTTGCGAGCGAGGGCGGCGAGCTCGATGCGGGTTGCGGTGTCGATCAGCGCCTTGCGATCGGCTTCGTCCGGACAGGCGTCGAGGGCTTTGTGGAGGGAGTCGAGGCGCGCGACCCGGCCGGTGGCGGTCTCGAGGCGCGCGATCCAGTCGGCGACGGTCGCGGGCGATGGGACGGTGCGGACCGCTGCGGCAGGTGTCGGGATGGCGAGACGTGCGAGCTTGTGACCCTCGGTGACCTTGCGGAGCTGCGGGCTGATGTTGACGAGCTTCGCGGCGTTCTGTTCCGCGAAGCGAGCGGCGTAGACGTGCGATGCGAACTCGAGCGTGCTCGCGTTGCCCGACCAGCCGCGATACTCGACGGCGAGGCCGGTCGCGGCGCACGCCGGACCACACGCCGCCTTCGCCTGGGCCCGGCGCGAGCGCCCGAGCAGGATCGAGAGTGCGACCGCGACTGCGAACAGCGCGATGCCGACGGCGAGGTGGACCATCATCCCGAAGATCAGGCCGAGCAGGAGGCCGAGCACCTTGATGCCGGTCTCGACGTTGCTCGACGATTCCCAGCGCGTGGCGTGCTCGACGCAGCGCATGCAGTACGGGAAGCCGAGCTCGCGCGCCGTCTCGGGCGCGACAGGCCGGTCCTTCGTCGGCGTGAGCGCGATGATCAGCTCGCTATCCGGCGCTGCGCCGCAGCACGGACATTCGTAGGGCACCGCGAACCGACGTGCCCCGACCTCGACGATGACGCCGGCCATCCAGTGACATTCTCCCATCGTTCGCGGCGCGCTCAAACCGCTGTACCGCGTAACCGAGCCGCCCGCCTCGGAAAGTTGGCTGCGTGTCCGTGGGGCCTGCGAGATGTGGGTCACCGACCACGGCAACTCGCAACTCCGCTCGAACACTCGTTTGTCGGGGTGGTCCGCGAAGTGAAGTACCTGCCTGCATGCTGATGACGCTCCTGCCGCTCGTGTCGCTCGCGATCACGGTGTCTTCGACGGTCACTTCGACGGTCACTTCGACGGTCGATGTCCCGGTGGACGTTGCGGTCGCAGCAGCTCCCGAGATCGTCACCTCGCCGCGCGTCGCGCAGGTGCGACTCGCCGAGACGCTCGCGAGTGCCGAGTCGATCGAGTCGATCACCGCGCGCGTCACGCCACGTGGTCGCCAGGTCACGTTCGCGATCGTGCACGACGGTGACACGCTCGACGTCATCGCGACGACCGGCAAGCGCGGCGACATCGTGGCGCTGACGATCAAGCCGGCAACGCCGATCGCGGCGCAGCTCCATGGACTGACGTGGCTCGGTGCAGAGCTCGCGCAGAGCACGGCGGTGACGCGGCTCGCGGTCCACGAGGACGGCGCGGTCACGATCACGACGAGTGAAGGTCAGCGCTACATGGCGATCCCAGGCCGGGGCTCGGGTGGTGCGAACATCGCCGTCGAGGCGCGCTGGGCAGCGACCTGGAGTGCCACCGACTCGTGAGCGCGGCGCGGGGCCCTGCAAAGGCGCTACAACGTGACCGACGACCACGCGTGACGCCCTGCAAAGGCGCTGCGCGACGCGGCTGGTCCGGTAGACTGCGCGCGTGGCCAAGCAGCATCAGCAGCACGACCCGCGGACCGATCCCGATGTTCCCGCGGGAATGTCGATCGAGCTGCTGAAGGATCTCCACCTGCTCACGCGGGAAGGCCAGCTCAACGCGGACGCGCGGCGGAAGCTGAAGCAGATCCGGCACCTCGTCGGGCTGCTCAAGCCCGCGCTCGATGACGCGATGGCGCGCGCGACCGATCCGCTCGTCGTCGACTGCGGCGCCGGCAAGAGCTACCTCGGCGCCCTGCTCTACGAGCTCGTACTCGGCCCCGCCGGCCGCGGCTCGCTGGTCGCGATCGAGGCTCGACCCGAGCTGTCGGCGCAAGCCGCGGCGCGCGCGGCGCGGTTCGGCCAGGACCGGTTCCGGGTCGCGACCGGCGCGATCGCGACCGCCGCGATCACCGGACGCCCGCAGGTCGTGACCGCGCTGCACGCGTGTGACACCGCGACCGACGACGCGCTCGCGCTCGCGATCGCCACGAACGCCGATCACGTCGCGGTCGTGCCGTGCTGTCAGGCCGAGGTCGCCCGCCAGCTCGAGAAGGCGCGCCCCCAGGACCCCGCCATCGCGTCGCTGTTCGCACATGCGCTGCACCGCCGCGAGCTCGGCTCGCACCTGACGAACGTCGTCCGCGGCCTCGTGCTCGAGGCGCACGGCTACAAGGTCACGGTCACCGAGCTCGTCGGCTGGGAGCACTCCGCGAAGAACGAGCTGATCCTCGGCAAGCGCGCGCATCGCTACGACGCCGCGGCGCGCGCCAAGCTTCGCGCACTCCTCGATCGCTTCCAGATCGAGCCCGCGATCGTCCGAGAGCTCGCGGCCCGCAGCCTCGATCCACGCACCGAGCCGAGCCCCGAAGCGACGAGGGAGCCGACCTCGCCCTAGCGACGTCACGGCGTGGCCACGATCCAGCGGACCACGCTGTCATCGACTGCGAGCCGCACCGTGGTGACCGAGCGGATCGCCTCGCCGGCGACCCACGCGTAGATCCGCCCTTGATAGATCCCGAAGTGCGGCGCGTCGAGCGTCAGGCTGCCGGCCGTGCACGGTGTCGATCCAGACAGCGAGACGCCAGCTTCGTCCTCGAGCTCGACGACGACGCGATGCGGCGGGCCGCACGCGAGCGGATCCCAGCTGACGATCACTCGCGCGATCGGCGCCTCGTCGGGCAGTGGCCCATCGAGGCACGCGATGAACGTGGACCAGAACAGTGCCGTGGCGAGCCACGGCGGTGCGACGAGGATGGCGAAACGCATGGTGGCGGCACTTCGCAAGCCGCGTGCCCGCGTATCTCGACGAGATCACGAGCACCGACTGTCCGTGTCCGGCCGAGTGCCGGACGCGGCGTCCGTCCTGCGGACGTGCCATGCTGCGCGCGATGTCCCGTCTCGCTGCTGTCGTCCTCGTGATCCGCAAGGCGGCCGGGCAGAGCCCCGGCAGAGCCTTGTTTGGGTAGCTCACTTCGGACGTCCGCTGATCCCGCGAACGAACTCGATGTGCTCCGCAAGTGCATCGTTTAGCTCTCGCGTGTGAGCGCCACCTGGATGGGCATATGCCACCGGAGCAAAGCCGTCATCGCGGAGAATCTGGATACTCGGAAGGACCTCGTAGTCGATGTACGCCTGCAGACCGTATTGCGGGATGTATTCGTTCGCGTACGCATGGTTGACGCCATGAGCTTCGATCGAATGATGGTTTGCGTAGAGGGCGTGTAGCTTCGCGCGTTCGTTGTCGGTGAACTGCGCGTAGCGCGTGACGAAGAACGAGACGTGAGCGCCGTGTCTCGCGAGTATGGGCTCCAGGGCATACCAGGCGTCCACTTCTGTGTCGTCGAATGACAAACAAATCCCAGCGCGGGGTGGGCCGGATGCCAACTCGGCAAACGAAAGCGCGCTCAAGCCGAGGGTCTTGGCTCGCCCAAGCAAAGCGTCGATCGTTTCGTATGAGACGCCAATGGGCGGATTGTGGCCGTAGAACAGGACGACTTCGTTCAACTCCGCAGCCAGATCGATCTTCTCCAGCATCGCCGCGTCGCTCGGGTCGAGACCGTCGATGCTGTAGGCGCCCACCGCCGACGGTGGATCAGTCCATGCGAAGTAGGGCGGCGTTTCGTACCGGTTATCGCCACAAGCGCCGAGCCCGATCGATGCGAGCGTGAAGGCGAGACGGCTAGTTGCTCGCATGAAGCGCCGTCCAGAGTTGAGAACCGTCACCGGCATCGTAGAGCCGGACGCGACAATCCCACACGATGCTGGGAAGTCGCAATCGATCGATCTCGCCGGTCTTATCGAGCGCTGGGTCGGCGCGGCGTGCGGACGTGCCATGCTGCGCGCGATGTCACGTCTCGCCGCTGTCCTCCTCGTGCTCGTCCTCGCCGCGTGCTCATCGCCTCGAACGTCGACGCACACCTCCCACGATGCGCCGCTCCGCTTCGAGGACCTCGCGACGCGGGTCACGACCCACCTCTATGGCCTCGATCCTGCCGAGGCCGTCGGCAATGGCCTCCACGAGTACGACGGCATGCTTCCGGACCGCTCGCCGGCCATGCTCGCGAACGTCACCGCGCAGCTCCAGAAGGATCGCGACAACCTGAGCGCCGCGACCGGCCTCACGCCGCTGCAGACGATCGAGCGCGACGTCCTGCTCCAGGAGGTTCGGGGCGCGCTGTTCCGGCTCGTCGACGCCGATGCGTATCGCACGAACCCGCTCGCGTATTCCGGCGCGATCAACCTCGACGCCTACATCCTCCGTGACTACGCGCCCGCGGTCGAACGTGCCGGCGCCATCATCAAGCTGTGTCGTGGCCTCGGCGCGTACCTCGCGACCGCGCGCCAGAACCTGCGGCTGCCGATGCCGCGCCCGTGGATCGACACCGCCCTCCTCCAGACCCGCGGCTACATCGAGTTCGCAGACAAGGACGTCCGCGGCGAGCTTGCCAGGATCGGGATCCCGCTGGCGAACCAGGCCGAGATCGATCCCGCGCTCGATGCCTGCAAGGCCGCGCTCGTCGAGCACGCCGCGTGGCTCGAGCAGCAGCAACCCCACGGCACGACCGCGTACGCCCTCGGCGAGGCGCGGTTCATGAAGATGCTGGCCGATACCCAGAGTATCGACACCACGCTCGCCGCGCTCACCACGATCGCCGAGGAGGATCTTGCCCGCAACAGCGCCGCGATGATCGAGGCCGCCCGTGCGATCGATCCGAAGCGCCCGACCGCCGCGGTCGTCGCCGAGCTCTCCGAGATCAAGCCGCCCGCGAGTGAGATCCTCGCGCTGGCCACCCAGCAGGCGACGACGATGCGCGCGTTCGTGATCGCGAACAAGATCGCGACGATCCCGTCGGAGAACGTCGCCGAGGTTCGCGAGACACCTGCGTTCCAGCGCTGGAATGCGGCATCGCTGTCGTCGCCCGGCCCGTTCGAGAAGAAGGCCCTGCCGAGCTTCTATTACATCTCGCCGCCGGACCCGAAGTGGCCGCCTGCCGAGCAGCGCGCGTACATCATGCCGCCCGACGATCTGCTGATGGTCACGATCCACGAGCTGTGGCCTGGGCACTTCCTCCACGGCCTTCACATCCGCAAGAACCCGTCGAAGATCCTCCAGAGCTTCTGCACGTACACCACGAGCGAGGGCTGGGCGCACTACACCGAGGAGATGATGTTAGACGCCGGTGCCGTCGGCCGCACGCCGCAAGCACGGATCGGCATGCTCAAGGAGGCGCTACTCCGCAACGTCCGCTTCGTCGTCGCGCTCGGCGAGCACGCGCACGGGATGACGGTCGAGCAGGCTACCAAGCTGTTCCAGGACAAGGCCTTCGTCGACCCCGGCAACGCGCGCCAGCAAGCGGTGCGCGGCACGTTCGATCCGATGTTCCTGTCGTACACGCTCGGCAAGGTGATGATCCAAAAGCTGCGCGATACCTGGCTCGCGCAGAACCCGGGCGCGAAGCTCGGCGACTTTCACGACGCGCTGCTGTCCTACGGTTGCGCGCCGCTGCCGGTGATCTCGCGCGCGATGCTCGCCGCCGCTCCGCGGTAGCTCACTCGACAGCGACGCTGAGGTCGTAGCGGTCGCCGCGTGGCGCGGTGCGCTTGCGGATCCGGAAGGTCACCGTGCCGCTGTCGGTGATGCCGCTACAGCTCGGCGACACCGTGGCCCACACGAGGTACTGCGCGTCGACGGTGCAGCCGCGACCGAGCACCGGATCGGCGAGCGTGTTGGTCTCCTCGATCGAGTACCACTCGCCGCAACGTACGGTCGACCCGGCCTCGGCAGTGTCGCACTTGAACCACACGGTGAGCTCGTGGGCCGATGACAGCCAGCCGAGCTGGGTACCGCGCGTTGCAAGCTCGATCGACGCGTCGGGATTGCCACCATCGAAGCCGTCGGTGATGTGGAAGCGGAACCAATCCTCGTCGGCGCGCCCGTCGATCGTCAGGTCATCGATCCACATCGACGGATCGGCAGCGTCATCGAGATCGCCGAGGTGGTTCGCCAGCACCGGCGTGTCGTTCTCCTCGCGCGAATCCGAGCCGATCACGCACTCGTGATCCGCGCCGCACCCGACGCCGGCCTCGCACGAGCCGCAGGCGATCGCAGCGCCGGACTCGTCGATCAACGTGCCGCAGGTGTAGCCAGCGTCCTCGCACGCCGAGGCGACACACGCGCCGTTGACCTTCGCGAGCCCCGCGGGGCAGCGGAAGTCACAGGTGCCGGACTCCGTGCACGTCGCGATCGCATTCGCCGGGATTGGACACGCCGTGCCGCAGCCCAGCGCGCAGCCCGTCGACGGGTCGTTCGGCAATGTACCCACGCAGTCGTCGCCGCATGCGTGCTGATCCTCGGCGCAGGCCGTCGAGCTCGGCGGCTGCGGGCTCCCCGCATCCGGCGGAAGTCCCGCGTCGGGCCCGGGCTCGGCGGCGGGGTCCCCCGCGGCGCAGGCAGCAAACACGATCAACACGAAGAGGCAAGCGAGGCGCAGCATGCGGGCGCTGATTGCAGCGGATGTGCCGCGCGCAAGCCACGCAAGATCATGCGCTTGCGACGCTTCGGTGTCCGGGCGCAACCGGACTTGCCACCGCCGACCACGGTCGGCTGACTCCAGCGCTCACGCTTCCAGGACCTGAGCGAGTGCGCGAGCGAGCGTCTCGATCGAGTACGGCTTGGAGACGAACGCCTTGACGCCGAGGTCGAGGATCTCCTGGACCTCCTCGTTCAGCGTGTACCCGGACATCAGGATCACGCGCACGTCCGGATCGATCTCGCGCAACGCGAGGTACGTCGCGCGGCCGTTCATCGTCGGCATCACCATGTCGAGCAGGACCACGCGCAGCTCGCTCTTGTGCTCGCGATAGATCTCGACAGCGTCGGTCCCGCTCTGGGCCTCGGCCACGTGATAGCCGATTGACGACATCGCGAGCGCGAGCGCGCGCCGTACGATCGGATCGTCGTCGACAACCAGCACCATGCCAGTGCCTCGCTGCACCGGTGCATGACCGCGCGTTGCCGGCACCATGGGACGGGCATTGGCGATCGGCAGATAGACACGCAGCGTGGTGCCGCGGCCGTCGAGGCCCTCATCGACCTCGCACGAGCCGCCGTGGGTCTCGACGATGCCGAGCACGGTCGCGAGGCCGAGCCCGGTGCCACGCTCGGAGCCCTGGTTCTTCGTCGTGAAGTACGGCTCGAAGACGCGGTCCCGGATCGAGTCCGGGATCCCCGGGCCGTCGTCGGCGACCTCGAGCACGACGTGCCTGCCCTCGCCTGCCATCCCGGTGGCGCGCGGGGGCGCGGCGTCCAGCGTTACCGTCCGAGTCCGGACGACCACGCGACCGCTGCTCGCGACCGCATCGCGCGCGTTGAGGACCAGGTTCATCACGACCTGTTCGAGCTGCGACTGATCGCCGAGCACCACGCCGCCGTTGTCCGCGAACAGCTCGAACTCGAGGCTCACGCCGCCGAGCGCACGCCGCAGCAGCTCGGTCATCGCGGCGACCACGTGGTCGAGGCTGACCGGCATCGCGCGATGCTTGCCGAGTCGCGCGAACCCGAGGAGCGAGCGGGTCAGCGTCGCCGAGCGCTCCGTGATGTCGTCGATCAGCGCGAACGCCGACTTGCGCTTCGGATCGGACTCCGTGGTCGCGAGCTCCGCAGCGATCAGCTTGATCCCGAAGATCAGGTTGTTGAAGTCGTGCGCGATGCCGCCCGCGAGCGTGCCGACCGCCTCGAGCCGTTGCGCGCGTTGCAGGCGGTGATCGGACTCGGCACGCGCCCGCTCGGCCTCGACCTCGCGCGTGATGTCGAAGAACGCGACGATCACGTGCGTGATGGGCTCGTTGACCGGGCGCGCGAACGCACGGACGTCGACTCGCGTGCCGTCCGGCCGGTGGATCGTGATGTCGTCGGAGATCACGACCTGGCGCTCCTGCAGCGCGCGCACGAAGGGCAACTGCTGCTCGGGATAGCGCTCGCCGTGACGCGTGAAGATGCCGTACGGGACGCTGTACCCGCCAACCTCTGCCTGCTGGGTACCGACCCCGAGGATCTGCCGGAACGTGCGGTTGGCGTAGACCTCTTCACCGCCGGGGGCGCGCGCGACCCAGATGCCTACGGGGAGATCCTCCCCGAGAGCCATGATGATGTCGTGGTCGCTCGGAACCGCCATCGAAACGGCTCCGTCATATCACTGTCCACGAGCGGATGCGATCACTTGACCCGCGCGAGCAGGCTCGCCATGTCGTCGGCGTGCTCCTCCTCGGTCGCGAGAATCTCCTCGATCATGCGACGCGTGGTCGGATCGTCGTTGCCGAGCCACCGGATGATCTCGGAGTACGTGCCGATCGCGATCCGCTCGGCGATCAGGTCCTCCTTGATCATCTCCTGCAGGGTCCCGCCCGTGCCGTACTGGGCGTGGCTCCGGGTCGCGAGTCCCTCGGGATCGAGGTTCGGCGTACCGCCGAGCTCGCAGATCCGCTTGGCGACCATGTCGGCGTGCGCCTGCTCCTCGTTCGCATGCTCGAGGAACTCCTCCTCGACGCCGGGAGCGTGGACGCCCTTCGCCATGAAGTAGTGGTGCTTGTAGCGCAGCACGCAGACCGTCTCGGTCGCGAGCACCTCGTTCAGGACCGCGCAGACACGCTCGCGATCGGCCGTGTACGACGCGGTGACCGCGCCGTCCTCGATCTTCTCCATCGCGCGCCGCCGGATCAGCTCGATGTCCGCCTTGAACTCGTTCATGGCTGCGACCCCTCGCAAGGACGAGGCCTACCTAAACCACCGAAACCGTCACTCGCGGGACATGAACCACGCGCGCTGCGGTCACATGTGCCCGCGCGCCCTGCCGGCTGTGTCACGATGGGCGCGACGTGCTGCGCTGGCCTGGAAACTTTCTCCATTTCCTGTGGTTGCTGCTTGTCGTCATCGTCGGCATGTTGCTCTACGGGATCGCGAGGCTCGGCATCGCGCTCGCGGTGTGGGGCCCGCGTCGCGCACGCACCCTCGCCGCCCTTCGCGGCTGGTCACTGCGCCAGGGCATGACCGCGCTCGGCGCGACGTTCATCAAGCTCGGCCAGGTGATGTCGACGCGGCCCGACCTGTTCGCTCCGGAAATCATCGCGCAGCTCCGCCACCTCCAGGATCGGTTGCCACCGTTCTCGTTCCGCAAGGTCAAGGCGACGATCGAAGGCGACCTGGGCCGGCCGATGTCCGAGGTGTTCTCGACGTTCGACGAGAAGCCTGTCGCGGCCGCGAGCGTCGCCCAGGTCCACCGCGCGAACCTCGTCGATGGCCGCGAGGTCGCGGTCAAGGTGCTACGGCCCGGCGTCCGCCGTCAGGTCGAGCGTGACAAGGCGATCCTGCTCGGCGGCGCGCGCTTGATCTCGCTGCGGCCCAAGTGGCGGCTCAACGATCCGGTCGGCCACACCCGGCACTTCGTCGACGCGATCTACGAGCAAACCGATCTGCGACTCGAGGCAACCAACTACACGCGGTTCCGCGAGAACTTCGCAAAATCCACCGACGTCACGTTCCCCGAGGTGCATGCCGAGCTCTCGACCGAACGCATGCTGACGATGCAGTTCGTGCGCGGCACCAAGGTCGACGCCCTGCCCGCCGATTATCCGACGACGCGACGTACGGCGCTCGCGAAGACCGTGCGGATGAGCATGTTCAAGATGTGCTTCGAGGACGGCTTCGTCCATGCCGACCTCCACCCCGGCAACATGGTCGTGCAGGACGACGGCAAGCTGGTGATCTTCGACGCCGGCCTCGCGAAGCTCCTGCACGAAGACATCTTGATCCAGTTCATCGACATGACGAAGTGCCTCGCGATGGGCACGCCCGACGATCTGGTCGCGCACCTCAAGCGTTTCCACACGTACATCGGCACGATCGACTGGGAGAGCCTGCGCGTCGAGGTCGAGGCATTCGCGTCGAAGTTCCGCGCGCAGGACGTCTCGAAGCTCGAGTATGGCGAGCTGATCGGGGAGATGTTCGCGATCGGCCGCAAGTACCGCGTCCGCCCGGTCACCGACATGATGCTCGTGTTCGTGGCGCTGATCACCGCGCAGGGCATCGGCAAGATGCTCGAGCCGAGCCACAACGTGTTCGGCGCCGTCGCGATCTACCTGATGCCGATCCTGATGAAGCGCAACGAGCACATCCCACAGACCGCCGAGGCCAAGGCTGCCGCGGCCGCCGCGAGCTGACCCGGCTGCCTGAACGCTCAGGCAGCGATGCGACCGACGAGACCCGCGCGGACCTCGACGGGATCGACCGCTTCACGCTCCCACGCGTTCCCGATGAACTGCGCGGCATCCGCGAGCGCGTAGAGATAGGGCACTGACTGGTACGCGACACCATGACGCGCGCACCACGCTGCGGTGATCTCGGCCGCCTTCGGCAGGTTCTGGTGCGTGATCTTCGGGAACAGGTGGTGCTCGACCTGGTAGTCGAGGCCGATGAAGAAGACCGAGATGAAGCGCGGCAGCTCGAGGTTCCGCGTGGTCTCGACCTGGTGTAGCCAGTCCTTGTTCTGCTGGGTCACGATCGGCAAGCCGATGTGGGCGGGCGCGAACACGAGCGCGAGGTACACGCCGACGAGACCCCACAGCGCCGCGTACAGCGTGAACGCGACGAGCGGGCCCCAGATGATCGACGGGACGACGAGCCAGCCGACGTAGTGGACGGTCATGCAGCCGACCTCGATCCACCACTCGCGCGTCATCTTCTTCTCGAAGCGCATCAAGTAGAGGATCGACGAGCGACGCATGCCGAGCGTCATCAGCGTCGACATCGGCCAGAACGCGAAGCGCTGGAAGTTGCGCTGGAACCAGCGTTCTCCCGGCGAGCAGTTCTCGTGATCGCGGCGCGACGACACGAACGGGAACGGCTTGACGTCGGGATCGACGCCCTCGACGTTCGGGTGGCCGTGGTGCAGGCGGTCGTGCTTGTTGTGCCAGTAGAGAACGCCGAGGCCGGAGAACAGCGGGAACGCGAGGTTCGCGAGAAACGTGTTGCGCATCGGCGACGCCGAGAAGCTGCGATGACTGCCTTCGTGGCCGAGCATCGCGGTCGAGGTCGCGAACAGCGAGGCGATCGGAACGAGGAGAAGCGCCGCCAGAAATCCGTACGTCGCGATACCGACCAGACAGAGAGCAACGCCTGACAGCAGCAGCCCCAGCTTCAGCCAGCTTCGCAGCTCCCGGAACTCGAAGACGCCCGCGGCACGCAGCTCAGCTCGCAGGTTGGCGAGCTCGGGTACACCTTGCATACGGCCGGAACATCGCCGACTTCGCCCAGGAATGGGTAGTTCTCTTTGTCACGAATTCGCCAGCTATCGTCATGGATCCGAGCTGTTGGAAACCCCTCGAAATCCCGCCAACCGGGTGGTCGGACCATTTACCGCAATCCCCTGAACGCGCTGTGGCTGTCAGCTCTCCGTCGCAAGCCGATGGCGTTTCCACAGAGCAGGCTGCTACGCGCCCACGCGTAAGCCGTTGCACGCCAGCCGTCGCGCCCAGATATGCGGCAGATACGCGGCAGATACGCGGCAGATACGCGGCAGAGACGGCGTGATGTGACCTGCCGCGCCATGGCGTGACCGCTGCAGCATCCTGCTGCATGCATCTACCTCCGCTCGCGCTCTCGCTCGCGTTGCTCACCACGGGTTGCTCGGCTGCCAAGACGGCGATGAGCGCGCTGTCGCCGAAGCCCGCGCAGGTCACCGTCGTCAACAACGTCGAGCCCGCCACGGTCGCGGTCACCACGCCATCGCCGTCGCCCGTCGCTGTCGTGGTCGTCGAGAAGACGAAGCCGCGTGGCCTCATGGAGCAGGTGGGCATCGTGACGACGTCGACCGCAACCGGCGCGCTGCTCGGCGGCGTGATCGGCCACGTCACGGGCCACGCGCGCGGACCGTCCGCGATCATCGGTGCCTCGGTCGGCGCGGCCGCCGGCGTCGTGATGACGAAGCTCTAACGCGCGCTGGGCTGCGACCCGGGCGCGCTCGCGACGTGCAGCGTCTGCGTCGGGAACGCGAACGCGCTGCCAGCGGCTTCGACGACGCCCATGATCTCGAGCAGCATGTCCTGACGCCAGATGCGGAACGCGTTGAAGTCGTTGACGTCGTACCAGGCCTGGATCTCGATATCGAGGCTGCTCGAGCCGAACCGCATGAACCGCACGACCATCTCGGTCTGATACGTCCGCGGATGGGCCCGCAGCACGCGCTCGATCCCGTCGAGCACCTCGCGCATCTGCTTGGACGTCGTCGAGTACACGAGCCCGATCACGGTGTGGAGTCGACAGCGATCGCGCTCGCCGAACGTCTCGATCTTGCTCTCCGAGAGCCGCCCGTTCGGTATCGAGACGATCGTGCGGTCGAGCGTGCGGATCCGCGTCGACCGCAGGCCGACCGCCTCGACGGTGCCGAGCGTGTCGGCATCGGTGCGGACGAAGTCACCCTCGCGCAGCGGTTGATCGATGCCGATCGCGAACGCGCCGAACAGGTTCTCGACCGTCTTCTGTGCACCGAACGCGAGCGCGATACCGCCGATGCCGACGCCGGCGATCAGGCTGCCGACGGGCAAGCCGAAGCTGCCGAGAAACGTGATCGCCGCGATCACGAGCAGCAGGACCTTCGCGGTGCGACCGGCAAGCGAGATCAGCGCACGCGACGCGGGACGCTTGACCGCCCACGGCTGGAGCGCGAGCCGCGACACGATGACGTCGATCACGCTGACGAGGCCCCAGATCACGCCGAAGCCGAGCGCCGCGAGCAGCACGTTGACGATCACGCTCGTTGCCGACGCGGGTAGCAGCAGCACCGGCAAGAGCAGCCGCGCGATGAGGACCTTGCCGAGGAACCGTGTCGGTCGTGCGAGCCGGAGCAGCGCATCGTCGTCCCAGGTCGCGTCGGTGCGGGTTGCGATTCGCCCTGCGATCCAGATCACGAAGCGACCTGCGATGCGGCCTGCGATGACCGCGATCACGATCGCGATGGCGATCCCGAGCCACTGCCAGTATTCGAGACCCCACGGCCCGAGCACGCGCAGCGGGGCCGGTATCCACTCGATCATGTCGTTCGTATAGACATAACCGCCACAGGCCTTCCACCGACAAGGCGCCGTATTACGGGCGATATCGCACATCGTATTGCGCTGGCGAGCACTGGTACCGTTGCTCCCATGAGGACACTTTCCCTGCTCTTGCTCGTCTCGATGGTCACGGCTCCGCTCGCCGGCTGCTTCGTTCGCAGCGGCCCCAGCCGCCACTCGAGCGCGCGTGGTGGCGGCGGCAATTCATGCGGGCCGGCGCATCACTGGAATGGCCACCAGTGCGTGCACAACGGAAACAAAGGCGGCAACGGCAAGGGCAAGGGCCACGGCAAGCACAAGTAGTCAGCACGAAAGAACGCCGCCGAGGAGCAACGGGCTCGTCGGCGGCGTTTGTATTTCGCAGCAGTGACTGACTAGAGGCCCAGCTTGATCTTGCCCTTCGCCTCGCCCTTCGCCTCGCCCTTCACCTTGACCTCGGGCGCCTTGACCTTGACCTCGGGGGCCTTGACCTTGACGTCCGCGCCAGCCTTGATGCCAGCCTTGGCATCGGCCGCGGCATCGCCCGTGGCCTTGATGCCGGCCTTCGCGCCGGCTTTGATGTCGCTGCCGATCTTCGCAGCGCCGTCCGCGCCTGCCTTGACGCCGGCCTTGATGTCGCCGCCCACCTTCACAGCGCCATCCGCGCCAGCCTTGACGCCGCCCTTGATGTCGACGCTCGGCACCTTGACGCCGACCTTGCCGGTCGCCTTGCCCTGCATGTCGGCGCCGCCGTAGTCACGGACGTTCGCGTCGAGGCGACCGCCGCTGTTCAGCTTGATGTTGCCGCGCGCCTTCGCCGCGAGCGCGAGGTCGGGCGCGCCGACCTTGATCTTCATGCCGACCGGGACGCTCCACGCGGCACGCAGGTTCGCGCGCGGCTCGGGAGCCTTGACCTTGAGGTTGCTGGTGAACTTCCCGGTGGCGTTCGCACCGAGGAGGACATTGGACTTGAGCGTCGGGGGACGCACGTACCAGCCCGCGCTCGCGCGGAACGGCGCCGGCGACAGCTTGAAGCGCGAGTGCCAGTCCGCCGAGTGCATCGAGACCCACACCGGGCGCGACGTCACGCCGAAGCGGACCTCGGGTGCCAGCCAGATCTTGGTCTTCACGCGACCACGGACGCGCTCGTGATCGATCTGCGGAGCTTCGACCTTCGCGTAAAACTCGGGCACCGAGATGCCAACGAGCTGCGCGTGCATGCGGCCCCGCGGGTGATGCACGTAGTACTGCATGCGCAGCGGCTCGAGATAGCCGACGGCGGTGACCTCGAAGCGCTTCGGCCACAGGATCGCGGCGTCGACATGCGGTGCGATCACGGTCCACTGGGTCTCGAGCTTCGCCGGGTGGCGAACGTAGAGGTCGGTCGCGAGCCTCGCGTGCGACGCATACGCCCAGGTCAGGAGCTCGATGCGACCGGCGAGCGAGAACGATGCATCGATCGTCGCCGCGCCATCAGGCAGGCTCGCCTGGTACGTCGCGGTGTCGCCCTTCTCGGCGGCCACGGCGGCATTCGCCTCGAACGTCGCGATCGAATCCGCGGTGGCGGACAGGTCGGCGTATGCGTCCTTGAGGTTGACGCTGAGCTGGTTCATCGCGGCCGCGTGCGCATCGAGCGTCGCGGTGACCTCGATCTTCGCGTCGGCTTCATCGCGCCAGACGCCCCAGTCATCCGTGGGCCACGGCGACGGCGATGCGACATCCCCATTGGCCGCGAGCACCACGGACGCGCCGGCATCCACGGTCACCGGCTTGGCATCGACAGCGGCCAGCCCGATCACGTCGACCGAGCCGCTCTCGACGCCCACGCGGGCTTCGCCCGACGCGGAGACGCCAACGCCATACACGGTGCCCTTCGTCAGCACGACTCCGGCGGACGTGTACACGCGGAACGCGCCCTCACCAGGCGCGCGCTCGGTCACCGTGAACCGCGCAAGGCCGGCGAGAACCGCCGCGCCCGACGCCGGATCGGCGCTGCCCTCGCGGCTCGCGATCGCGACCGTCGTCACCTCGGCAACCTCGATCACGCTCTCGTCGGCGAGAGCGATCGTCGCGGTGCCGCCTTCGCCGGTGCGGATCACGTCGCCCGCATGGAGCTGGGTCTCGTCCTTGGCGGCGGTGAACTCGGTCTCGCCGACGCGACGAACCTCGACCGTGCCCTTGGCCATCTTGACCACCGCGGCGGGGCCTTGCTTCGCGTCGTGCTGGATGCCACCAGCCTCGACGCCGACATCGGCGGTCGCGCCTGCGGCTGTGCCGGGCGGGCTACCCTCGGGCTTGGCCGGGGTGGTCTCCGTCGTCTTGGTTGCAGGCGTCGCGTCTGACTTGTCCTTCTTGCAGGCCGTCACCGCGAGTCCCAACACCAGGATCATCGAGATCGATCGAATCATCCGTTCTCCTTTTCAAGTTCTCTGCGCACGCTGCGCGGACAGCGAGGATGAAGAGGCACAGCAAGCCGCGCAACGTGCGATCACTGACCTCGCGCAACAATCAACGGTCAGCGGTGCAACGCACTGTTACTGCGTCACTCGCGAGGTGATCTTCGCGAGCGCCCGTCGGGGCAGACTGCCTCGGTGAGATCGAATCGCTCGGTAGCAGATGTAGTTCGTCATCAATCGCAAACACATGCATCGATCGTCGTACGCGCGGATCGGGCGACCGCGGTCAACTTTCTGGATGCAAGCTCCCCTGCGAGACGCTCGCACGCCGATCTCGAGGTCCGAGACATGGCGCGTCATGAACGCGGTGGTACGGTGAGTCCGTTCATGAACAATCGAAGTATCCAGGGCACGGCCGGTGACTTTAACGGCGTGAAGATCTTCTCGGCGACGATGTTCGCTGACCGCGAGCGCCTCGGCGACAAGGTCACCGACTGGCTTGCGCAGCACCCGCAACGCGAGCTTCACGACATCATCGTGACCCAGTCGAGCGACGCCTCGTTCCACTGCATCGCGATCACGGTCTTCTACAAGGACAGCAAGCTCAGCTGAGCGTCACTGTTTCGAGTCCGGTGCGCGCGGCTCGGCTACTTCTTGGGTGCTAGCGGCTGCGCCGGAGCCAGCTCGAGGTTCTGCATCGTGTCCTCGAGCGTGACCTTCTTCTCGGTCCGCTTGGTCTGGAGCTCCACGAGATCGCGGCCGAGCTTGTCGCCATCCTTCGCGAACTGCTCGAGCCGATCCGACAACCGCTTGCGCAGCGCGCCAGCTGCAGGGTCGCGCTTGATCGCCTCGAGGTTCGAACGGGTCTCCTCGGCACGCTGATCGAGCTCCGCGCGCGTTCGCGCCTTGCCCTCGATCTCGGTGTCGATGCGGCCGACCTCCTGCCGTAGCTTCACGATCGGCTCGAGCTTCTGACGGATGCCGCGATCGAGGTTGCCCTGCGCGAGGATTCCCTCGAACAGCACGAGCGCCCGTGAGTCCCAGATCGACAGCGTCGTTCGCGACGGCGTCTGCTCGACGACCTCGAGCTTGCCCTCGGCCGCGCCACCCGCGATCTTGATCGGGATCAGGTACGCATCCGCGAGATCCTCGGCACCGGGAGGCCGCGGTGCGAGCTGGAAGCTGCCGCCGGCCTTGGGATGCCGCACGTAGAGCGTGGTCTCGCCGGTGCGCGCGAGCTGGCTCTTGACCTCCCACGCGGTCGTCCGCCGCGCGAACGTCTCGACCTCGATCACGCCGCGTACGATCTTCACGAGCCGCATCTCGTCGCCGGTCGACTGCATGCGCGACGACACCATCAGGCCAGACTCGACCGCGAACGGAATCGTGACCGGTACGCCGGCGCTCACCGGCTCGCTGATCCCTTCGCCGACGAAGCTGCCGCCCGAGTAGATCGAGATCGGTCCGGACTCGAGCGCGAACGGCGTCGAGTTCTTGAACCGGATCACGCGGTACGGGTTGCTCTCGTAGCCCGCGCCACCGCCGCCGGGCCGGAACATGAACGTCTCCTCGCCCTCGACCTGCTGGTTGATGATCGCGACCATCGTCGAGGTGCCATCGGGGACCGTCAGCCGCTCGCCGAGGTCGTACCGTGAGAGCCCGCTGACATTCGCCGCATGGGTCTGGGCGGTCATCGATCGCGCGAGCTCCTCGGCGTTCACCGCGGTCTCCTCCTCGCCGCCCCAGGCGTCAGCGGGCGGCGCCATCGGTGCCGACGACACGCGCGCCGGCGGCGCCATCTTCTTCGAGGGCTTGGGCGCGGCACCTGGCCGGTTGCGAGAAACTTTCGCGTCGTCGCTGCGATCGTACTTCTCGGCGGATGGTGGCGCTGGCGACGGCATGCTGGACGGCGGCGGCGGCGGCGCGGGTTGATCCGCATAACCGGTCTCGCCGATTGCGGCCTGTGCGCGCCGCGAGCTGCCGACCGACGACAGATCGGTTCGCACCACGTCGCGCGGCGTGTGGAGATCGTAGCGGAACGCGATCGGCGCGCCCGACGTCAGCGACAGCTTGACGTTCGTCCAGTCCTCGCCGGTCGTGTTGTCGACGACCGCCCAGCCCTGCAGCAGCGCCTGACCCTTGCCGTTCTCGGGCAGCACCACGCGATACGTCGGCTTCCACATCGGCGCACCGACCACGTAGCTGACGAGCAGATCGTGGCGCGACTTGCCGGCGAGCCGGATCGTGACGTCGACCTGCTGGAACATCCCCTCGCCGGCCGTGGCGTCGAGGCTGCGCTTGAACTGCAGCGAGATGTCCTCGTTGTGGATCGTGATGCCGACGACCCTGGACAGCCGCACGACATGCAGCCGCTCGTTATCGATCAGCGTGACCTTGTAGTCCTGCTCGCCGTCCTCGGGCTTGCCCTCGCGAGGTGCCGGCGAGCCGTCGGGCTGGATCGCCTCGACGATCAGCACGCGTCCCGACACGCTGTCGTCGCGGGTCCGCAGCGTGACCGCGGTACCGCGCAGCTTGTCGAGCACCTCGGCGAGGCTGCCCGAGCCGGGTCCGAGCGTCGCGATCGCCGCGTTCGCCCACGAACGCGGATCGAGTGGCATCGAGATCGACACCGCGCGACCGCCGGAGCGCTCGACGACGGTCAGGCTCTTCAACAGATCGTTGACCTGATCCTTGCGGACCCGGATCGTCAGCAGATTGCCGTCGACGTGACCGCCGCGCTCGAAGTAACCGACTCCGTTGCGATACAGCACGACCTTCGAGAGCTGGAGCGCGCCGCCTGTCGTTGTGTATGGCTTGCGCGCGCCGCCACAAGCACCAGTCACGCCAAGGAGCGCCATGCACAACACGACACGGTTCACGGTGAGGATCGACATGATAGTGGGAGGCACACTACCACCGCCGCCGTCGAGCCAGGCCCGCGCGTTCCCGCGATCGCGGCCAAGATCTGGTAGCTCAGCCCGCGTGCTTGCGGCCGACGGCCGCCCAGCCGATCGCGGTGCCGATCATCGTGACGAGCGCGCCGCCGAACGCGATGATCGCGAGGCCGATCAACGCATCGCGTTCGGGACCGCCCGTCGCGTGCGCCGTGTAGTGGTGTACGAGGTAGAAGAACGCGGCGAGTCCGATGCCGCCGCCGAGCAGCGACGCGAGCAGAGGCCGCTCGCGCGCCGATGCGCCGATCGCGAGCCCGGCGACCAGGCAGCCGCCGCCGATGCCGACGACGAGCCCCATGCCGACGTCGGACACCGCGGCCTCTGCCTGGCCGCGCTGGACGAACACGATCGACGCGAAGATCGTGCCGAGCACGCACGTCCCGAACGTCGCGAACGCGGTGTAGATGATCCACGGCAGCGACGAGCGCGTTGCCTCGCCGAGCAGCTTCTCCGAGAGGAACGCGCCGACAACCGCGCCGACCACGCTTGCGCCTCCCATCACCGCGACCGACTTCATCGATTCGTCACGCGCGAACGCCCAGATCATCTTGCCGAGATCGGTCGTCGCGATCATCGCGACCACGGTCCCGACCACGGCGACCGCGCCGATCGCCGGCTCGATGATCGTCGAGCCGCGGCTTGCCCGCGCGGCGATGAAGCCGCCGATGAACGTGCCGATCGCGATCACCACGACCGCGACGTACTGCGCCTCGATCCCCAGCGCCGCCGTGACGAGGGCGCCCAGGAACAGGCCGCCACCGACGAGGAAGTAACTGAGGATCACCGATGCGAACGAGAAGCCACCCATGCGGCGAGCCTATCAGCGATCGCCACGCGTCAGCCGCGATCGAGCAGCGTCTTGCCCGCAAGGGGGGCCCTCGCCGCAGGGTCCGCGCGATTGCTCGCCTCGCTCGCAACCGCGCGGGCACCGGGTTCGGCTCGGGCCCGGGTGACGGCGCCGCGCGGGTCGTTGGCAACCGCGGCGGCCGGAATGCCGCCGGTAACCTCGCTGTCGCGCAGCCGGCCGCGGAACCACAGCGTGCGCTCGACCATCACGCGAAACACCGCCAGCATCGCACTCTCGATCTCGGGACCGCGATCACCCTCG
This sequence comes from Deltaproteobacteria bacterium, assembly GCA_013812655.1. Taxonomy (GTDB): domain Bacteria; phylum Myxococcota_A; class Polyangia; order Haliangiales; family Haliangiaceae; genus JABFXX01. The sequence goes on from JACCTC010000235.1 coordinate 27,045, forward strand.
AGGATCGCGAGGGCGCGCGCGATCGCCTCGAGCGTCGCCAGCCCGCCGGCGCGTGGCTCGGCACGCAGCCGGTATGCGGTCGGTCCGGTGTCGGGCAAGGTCACGCATTGCATGTCGCCGAGCCCGGGGCCACGCCGTCGCATCTTGCTCGCCTGCCGCCAGTTGCCGTCGGGGACGAACAGCGCGATCGGCTGCGGGGAATTCGCGAACGCCTCGATCGACACCGCGTCGTCCGCGGGGAACATCAACAGCGGCACCTCGTCTCCGATCAGCGGGCGCTCGATCAGCTGGTCTTTCTGGCCGACGATCTCGACGGTGCTGCGCTCGAGGCAGCGCGCCGCGAGCTGCCCGGTGTTCGTGGGCTTGCGGGCCTCGCGATAATGCACGAGCAGCGTCAGCCGGGTGCGGGTCTGCAGGCGCGGCACGAGCGCGCAGATGCACAGCGTCGCCTGCATCTTGCAGTCGGGGCAGCGAGCCTTGTTGTAGCGGCGGGACATGAGGAGCGCGGGAACAGCGGGTTGTACCCCGCCACAGGTTTATAGTCGGGTGATGCCGACCGAGTACGCCACGCCACGCGACTACCTCGACGACGTCGTCGAGCTGGTCGAGCGCGTGCTCGAGGTGACGCGCCGGGCAACTTCGGTCCTGACCGACGACGACCACCGCGCGATCGCCGAGCTCGAGCTCGACATCGTCCGCCGCGACGAGCTGATCGCCGGGCGCTGCGAGGCCACCGCGATCGCGCACGGGCGGATGCCGCTCGACGAGGCACGCCGCGTGTT
>JACCTC010000287.1 GCA_013812655.1 Deltaproteobacteria bacterium
CGTCCACACCGCCGGTAACTCGTCGGGCATCGTCGACGGCGCCGCCGTGGTCCTCATGGGCTCGGGCGAGTGGGGCAAGAACGCGGGCCTCAAGCCGCGCGCGCGGATCCGGGCGATGGCCACCGCGGGCGCCGAGCCGCTGATCATGCTCACCGCGCCGGCCCCGGCGTCGCTGAAGGCGCTCAAGAAGGCCGGCATGAAGGCCTCGGACATCGATCTCTGGGAGATCAACGAGGCATTCGCCGTCGTCCCGCTGCAGACCGCGAAGGCCCTCGGCATCGATCCCGAGCGTATCAATGTCAACGGCGGTGCGATCGCGCTCGGTCACCCGCTCGGCGCGACCGGCGCGATCCTGCTCGGCACGGCGCTCGCCGAGCTCGAGCGGACGAACAAGGCGACCGCGCTGATCACGCTGTGCATCGGCGGCGGCATGGGCATCGCGACGATCATCGAGCGCATCTAATACCCGGATTTGGGACAGACACAACTTGCACGACTTACTGGTTGTGCGAGCTCCACAACTTCCAAACCGGAAGTTGTGGAAGTTCTGTCTGTCCCCGATCCGGACAATGTTATGCACGGCGGGTGCACCGTCGGGCTGCTGTACTGCTGGCGGCGATCGCTGGCTGTTCGCCATCCGAGGTGAAGCCGGAGACGCCGCCGCCGCCGCGCTGGGTGTATGCGCCCGGTGAGGTGGCGATCCTCGGTGCGCCTGACGGACGGATCGGGCGTAGCCAGGCGCCGCAACTAGCGCCGTCGCTCGGGATCGTCGGCGACATGCGCGTGCCGTTGCGGCAGGCGACGCCGTGGGCGGTACCGGGGGGAGCGCAGGCGCGTGCCGTCGTCTACGGGCTCGAGGGGGTGAAGACGGCGATCGAGTTGATCGACATCGATGGCGGGCGCGTCGTGTGGCGCGACACCGCGGCGTGCGCGGGGCCGGTCGTCGGCGTGACCGAGGACGTGATCGTGTGCGCGGATGGCAAGGGCGTGCGTGGCGTCGGGCTCGACGGCAAGCAGCGGTGGACTCGCGAGGGGGCGTACATCGCGATGACCGAGGACCGCGTGGTGATCGCAGGACCGGGCGAGGCGGTCGTGCACGACGCGGCGTCGGGCGACGAGGTCACGCGCGTGAAGCTGCCGGCGACGGTGATGATCGATGCGGTGCTGGCGAGCTGCGGTGATGCGGGACGCGAGCTGTTCGCAGCGGGGCAGGACGGCAAGCTGACGCGGATCGCGGAGGGCAAGGGAGGGCCGGCGGTGAGCTGGGCCGTCCCGATCGGCAAGATCGACGAGCTCGAGGCCTGCACGGGCGATACCGTGCTGGTACGCGAGGCGGGAATCGAGGGCGGTACGCTGGTCGCGCTCGCGCGGGCGACCGGGCAGGTGACCGGACGTGTGCCCGAGGTCCATGGTTACTGGAAGGCGCGCGACGGTAGCGATCGCCTCGAGATCGCGCGTGCCACAGGACTCGCGACCTGGCCACGCGATCTGGTAGGGCCGCCGCTGACGACCTCGACGCTCGCGCTCGGCGAGCTGCTCGCGGACCGTGGCGACCGCCGGCTGGTGCGCGCGTCGGAGCTGACGGCGGTCCTGCTCGATCGCGACGGCGTGCGCGCCTACGTGCCATTCGGCGACATGGCCGCGGTGCTCGGTGACAGCGCGATCGTGAGCGCGAGCTGGAACAGCTCGGTGAACCAGCTCGTGCGGCGAACCGGGATCCCGCCGCCCTATCGCAAGGAGCTGCGGCTGCCGGCGCGGCGCGGCGGCGTGGCGGTCGCGGCCGAGCTGCGCGATCTACCAGCGCTCGAGCCACTCGAGCTCGAGGCCGTGCTCGCGAAGCCGGACACCGGCAAGCACGCGGTGCTCGACGTCGCGGTCGATCCGAACGACAGCGCGGTCGTCTACACGCTGCAGCTCGAGCGGCCGGATGACGAGACCGGCACGCCCGGCGTTGCGAGCGTCGATCTCGCGAAGCGCGAATGGCGATGGCAGCGCGCCGACGCGTGCGGGACCGGCGAGTCGGCAGGTTTCGCGGTGGCGCGGGATGTGATCGTGTGCGCGACCCGGACGCGAACGACGCCAGGCGCGATCGTGCGCGCGACGAACCGCGACGGTGCAGCACGCTGGGAATGGGAGGGGGACGCCATCGATCGGATCGAGGCGGCCGGTGACACGGTGCTCGTGTTCGACGCCGCGCAGCTGCACGTGCTCGATTCAGCGAGCGGCAAGCTGCGCGGACGGATCGCCAGTGATGACGGTGCACGGATGCGCGCCGCGGCGATCGCGGTCGGTGCCACGACGTTCGTGGTCGCGTACGAGCGCGGGCGCGTCGTCGCCCGGGTCGCGGCGGGGATGCTGCCGGTGTGGTCGTTCGCCGTCGACGGGGTGGTCGAGGCGATCGCGCGCTCTGCCGATGGCGCGCTGGTGGCGCTCGAGGACGGGGACGCCTACCGGATCGTCCTGCCCGCGGGAACCGTGTATTCGATGCCGGGGCTCAACCTGGAGTGGCGCGCGCCCGGCGACCTGGTCGCGGCGAGCACGGCCGGCGGGCCGATTCCGGGCATCGCGCTGCCGGCGCCGACCCCGCCGAAGCTCCGGGTGCTGGCGCCGCTCGGTCGCCGCCGGCCGGCGCCCGTCGAGCAGAATCCCGAGCGGCCTCGGTTGTGGACGCCGATCCCGTCGCCACCGCCGCTCGGCGACAGCTGGCAGCTCACCCTGTTCGAGCTCGCCGGCGGAGTTCGCGCTCGTAACGACTACGGGCTGTTCCCACCGATTGCACCGGCACGCGAGCGTGGACCGGCGGGGAGCCCGCTCGTCGTGGCGTCCAGCCCGGGCCTTCGTGAGGTCCTCGTGATCGATCCCCGGGACGGCGATCCGCTGCGCCGCGTGCAGCTCGCCGACGATGCGGCACCCGGCCTCGTGTTCGGCACCATCGTCGACGGCACGCCGGTTGCCGGTGCGATCCTGCAGGCGCCGTTACGAGTCGTCATCTTTTGACCTTCCGGCGGCGCGACGACGGCTTGCATCCCGGCTATACGATCCATCAATGGCACTCCCGCTCCGCGCTGCGCTGCGTTCCGCCGGCCGCTTCATGGTCAAGAACCCCACGACGATGCTGAGCATGGCGCGCCACGCGCTGGGCATGCGGATCGCGGTGCCACTCGACGCGCTCCGCTGGTTCATCGCCAACACGCCGCCGTCGAAGAAGGCGCCGCAGGACGTGACGATCACGCCCCGCCCCCCGGCGATCGGGCTCGGTGCGACGGTCGATCTGATGGGCACCACGGTGCGTGCGGGCGCATCGATCCGCATCGATCAGATCGAGGTCACGGACACCGCGTTCAAGGTCACGCTGCGCCTCGCGGACGTCACGATGAAGGTGCTCGGCGAGTCGTTCACGCCGGTCGCCGGGCTCATCAAGTCGGGCGCGCTCGATCTGAGCAAGCCGGGCAACCTCGCCAAGTTCATGCCGAAGCGCCCGCCGGTCCTCGTCGAGGCCCACGACGACATCATCGTGCTCGACCTCATGAAGAACGAGAAGTTCGCCGCGAACGATCGCGTGCGCGGACTGCTCGGCACGCTGACGCCGGTCGCGCAGGTCGCCGGGCTGACGACGGAAGGCGACTTCCTGATCGTCCAGCTGCGCGTGAGCCCGTTCGGCATCCCGCGGGCGCTCAACGCGGCGCGCGCACTCGCCGCCGGCTGATCGAGGAACGTCGACGATGGAGAGCGTCGCGTTCACCGAGAGTGACAAGGCGACGCGCTATCGCGAGCTCCTGCCCCAGCTCGCGTCGCTGATCGCGGACGAACCCGATCTCGTCGCGAACCTCGCGAACACGACGGCCGCGCTGCGTGCCTGCCTGCCGATCGCGTCGTGGGTCGGGTTCTACGTGCGGAAGGGCAACGAGCTCGTGCTCGGTCCGTTCCAGGGCCACGTCGCCTGTGTGCGGATCGCGCTCGGCAAGGGCGTCTGCGGCACCGCGGCGAGCGAGCGGCGCACGCTGGTCGTCCCCGACGTCGACAAGTTCCCCGGACACATCGCGTGCGATGCCGGATCGCGCAGCGAGATCGTCGTGCCGATCCTGCGCGGCACGATCGGGCGCGAGCCCGACGAAAACGATGTCGTCGCGGTGCTCGATCTCGACAGCTACGAGCTCGCTGCATTCGATGACGTCGACGCCGCGGGCCTCGCGCCGATCGCGGAGCTACTGGGCGGTCTGCAATGGTGACGCGCATCCTCGCGCTGGTGGTCGGCGTCGTTGCCTTCGTGGGCTGTCAGGGCAGTGACCCGGAGCCAACGGTCAATCCAACGGTCGATCCGGGCTCCGCGGGGAGCGCCGTGATCGCGCGCGACGCCACGCCCGGCTTCGGCAACCAGGAGCTCGATGACGCGGGCGCGTTGCCGCCGGTCGATGCCGGCTCGGTGAAGCCCGAGGAACCCGAGCCACCCGACGCCGGCAAGCTGATCGCCGAGCTCGGCGCGATCGCGGCGTGGCAGACGGTGATCGATCGCGCGCAGCTGCTCGCGCGCCGCGGCCAGCACGGCATCGCGTACGGCACGCTCGGTCCGCCGATCATGATGCTCGGCCCGGTGCCCGAGCCGACGGACGCCGGCGTGAAGGCGCTCGATGCCGGCCTGATCGCGTCGCCCTACGTCTGGCTCGTCGACGACACCGAGGGAAACGGCACGCTCGGCATCCGCGTCGCGCTCGGGAAATACACCGCGAACGAGGGCCAGCGCGTCGCGCTCGGCGGTGCGTGGCACCTCGACGACGACCGGCGCTGGTTCTGGAAGGTCGATTCGCTACAGGCGCTGCCGCCCGGGCCACCGAGCGATCTCAAGGATCCGCCGGCGGCGGTTCCAGGTCACGAGATCGTGCGCGGCAACCTGCCGTCCGGCGCGCGGACGATCACGGTCTCGCGCGACAACGACGCCGTGTACTTTCAGATCGTCGGGCCGGCACCGGCACGCGATGGCGATGGTTGGCTCGTCGCGAACGAGCTTGGCGACACCCCGTTCGCGTTGATGACGCTGCCCGGCGAGCGACCGACCTATGGCGGCCAGGACATGCGCGCCGCCGACGAACGGTGGCTCCTGAAGAAGGGCCAGACCTACTGGGTTCGCATCGGCAAGATCCGCAAGCGTGCCCCCGAGCAGCCCGTGGTCGTGCACGCGCGGACCGCGCCGGTTCGCGTCAATTAATTGGGCGGGCCGAGCACGACGTACGGGCGGATCGCATTCACGGTGTGCTCGCCGATGCCGTCGATATCTGCGAGATCCTCGAGCGTCGTGAAGTGACCGCCCCGCGCGTTGCGCGACGCGACGATGCTGCGCGCCCGCTTCGGCCCGAGGGCCGGCAGCGCCTCGAGCTCCTTCACGGTCGCGCGGTTGATGTTGAGCGGGGCGAGCGTCGGCGGCGGTCGCGACGACCCGCCAGTGTCCTCGCAGCTGGCCAGCGCGAGCAGGGCGGTGAACAGCAGCGTCAGCGAGCGCATCGGCCCGATCATACGCGGATTCGCGCCGGCGACGCCGCCCACACCTGCATACCCCCGGCCTACCTCGCCTGCCATACACAACCCGGTACCCTGGCCGACCCAGTCTGCATGAGCGCTCCGAAGATTGATTGTCCGACGTGTCGCCGCAGCAACGATCCGTGGCGCCGCCATTGTGGTGGCTGCGGCAGTGGGCTGCCGGGCGGCTGCACGAGCTGCGGCATGGTCAACAGCCTCGAGGATCGGTTCTGTGGCGGCTGCGCCACGGCGCTGCGCCTGACGTCCGCGACGGCGCCTCGCAAGGTACCGACACCGCCCAAGCCGATGCAGCACACGATGCCGATCGACGTCCGCGACGTGCTCTCCGAAAAAGATCTCTAACCGCGACGCCGGCGCCGCAGCAGCAGCGCCGCGACCACGACGGTCATCGCGATCGGCGAGCCCGGCGTCGTCTGCGCGCCGCAACACCCCGAGCGACGCGGCTGACTCTTGCCGCGAACCGGCGGTGGCTTCGTGCCGACCGCGGAGACCGCACTCGCCGCCTCGGGATCGGCGGTCACCACGCACGCGTTGTCGAGCGTCATGATCACCGGCCGGGCCATCATCTCGCCACCGGCTGCGAGCGTGATCGCGCAACCATCACCGTCGAGCTTCGCGATCACCGTCGTCTTGCCATCGGCATCGGGTGCGTCGAGGACGACGTGCGTGATCGCCTCGCCGCGCGGCGCGCGATAGCTGAAGCCGGCACCCGGCTTCGTCGGCCACACCACGACCGCCGGCCGCGGCCCCGCGAGCTGCACGCCGGCCCACGTCTTCTCGCCGAGCGCGGTGGGCTTCGCGGTGGCGCCGGGCGCGAGCGCGGTGATCACGTTGACCGCGCGCGGCTGCGGGCCCGGCACGATCAACCGGAAGTCCATCACCGGGAACCGCGCGGCGTCGCACTGACCCTTCTTGATCCCAGGTGCGAAGCAGTCCGTGCCCGACGGCCGGCCGCGCTCGGGCTTGCCACCACTCCGCGCGACGCTCGTGATCGCGAGCTGGGTCGCACCGACGGTCAGCGTGCCGACGTCGCCCGCGATCTCGATCGGACCCGGTACGCGAAACCGCAGGTGCATCGCGCGGCCGGCCGCATTCGTGGTCGCGCGATCGACGACGACCAGCGCGGCATCGGTGCCGTCGATACCTGGCAGCAGCACGAGATCGCGGATCGCGTCGGGCACGTCACTCGGGCGGTGCTGGAACCGGTACTGATCGGAGTAATCGCAGCGCGCGGCGACCACGCCCGAGCGGGTCTGCGTCGTCCAGTCCCAGCCGCTCTTCACGCCCCAGCCGCCCTGGCTCGGGATGTAGTTCGGCGGCAGGTGCGCTGACGCGACGGTCGGAGCGTTGCCGGTCAGCGTCGACTGCGAGCCATACGGTGACGGATCGACGATCACGTCGTCCTTGCCGCGCGACAGCACGAAGTTGCCGGTGTTGGGGTGGCGGTGATCGATGTCGAGCGTGCGCTGGCACTCGGTGATGAACCACACCGTGCGCTCGTCCCAGCGGGTGCGCGCGAACAGGGTCCCGGTCGCCGCGGCGAGGTACCACGTCGGCCATGTCGCGCGCGGCACGAGTGCGGGCTTGTCGCCGACGGTAGCGAGCGCGTCGTGCAGCAAGTAGTCGCGATCGGCGAGGCGCAACCGCGACAGCTCTCCCTTCGCCCACTGCCGGGTCTGAGCGGAGGCGTCGCCGAGCGCCATCGCGTTCAGCGTGTTGACGTGCGGGTCGATGTTGGCGGTCCCGGCCTCGGTGTCGCCGCCCGGGAACACCTTGTCGCCGGGCGACATCCCGTAGACGTGACGGCGCAGCATGCTCGCGAGCCACGCCTCGACACCCTCTACCGGGATCCCGGCGCGCCTGGCAACCCGCGCGGCGAGCGCATACGACGTCACCGCGAGCGGCCCGTACTGCCAGCCTTCGGGCCAGTCGCCGCCGTCGAGGATGCCGCCGGTCGCGAGCGCCGCGGCCATGTCCTTGCCCCACAGCTCGTCGGCGACGAACCGCCACAGCAGCATGCCTTCCTCGCCCGCTTCCTTGCCCTGCGCGACTGCGATCAGCGTCGCCGACACGAGGTAGCCGGCCTGGTAGTTGGTACCCGGCGTTCGTGCGCGATAGCCATGCTCGCGATACCACGCAAGCCACGCCGCCCACCGCGTGCGTGCCTTCGCGCGCAGCTCCGGCGTCAGCTGATCATGCAGCCAGTCGTACGCGATCGCGGTGTACGGCCCGAGGTTGCGGATCGCGTAGCCGGAGTCGCGGGACGCCGCCTTGTCGCCGCCGAGCCCGTCCCCGATGCGATCGAGATCGTCGAGCAGCGCCTTGTAGAACCGGATCGCGACCTTCGCGTAGTCAGCCTGATCGGTCGCCGCCCACGCGACCAGGCAGGCCTGGAGGATCTTCGCCCACTCGCTGCCCTGGTAGACGGCGCGGTCGTGCTCCGCGGTATCGCGCGCGCTCTGGCACAGCGCGATCGCACCCTTGACCGGTCCGCGATTCGCGGCGGCCTCGGCCTTCCACGCCGCCCGCAGCTCGGCGTCGAGGAGGATCCGCGGGTGCGCGCCGCTCGGCTCCGGTGGCGCGGCGTGCGCGAGCGCGGACCACACGAGGACGGCGACAGCGACACCCGCGACAACGATGCGCACGGCGGAACCGTACCACCGTCACCGCGAGATTCAGCGGCTCGCGCTGCGACCCTTGAGCGCGATCGCCTTGCCAATCAGCCCGACGAGCTCCTGGCGATCCGCGCTGTCACCGGCCGCGCCCTTCGCGACGTCACGGATCTGCGCGAGCGACCAGTGCTCGGCATCCTCGCCGCCGCGCAGGACATCGGCGAACGCGGCCACCGCGAACGCGAACCGGAAGTCCGCGGGTGCGTTCGCGAACGACGCCACCGGGCCACCGATCATCGGGAACGCGGACTCGATCGCCTTCTGACCGGTCGGTTCCTTGTGACGGATCCGCACGGTCGCGATCGGCGCGTTCGCCTGCTTGCCGGCATCGGTCAGCTCGACCTCGTAGAGCGCGGTGACCTGGTGACCGGCACCGATCTCGCCCGCGTCGACGGTGTCGACCCGGAAGTCGTTGTCGGCGATGTCGCGGTTCTCGTAGCCGACGAGGCGGTACCGCGAGACGAGCTTGGCGTCGAAGTCGATCTGGAACTTCGCATCCTTCGCGACGACCTCGAGCGTCGAGCCGAGCTGCTTCTCGAACACCTTCTTCGCCGCGTCGATCGAGTCGATGTAGAAGTTGTTGCCGTTGCCCTTGTTCGCGAGCTGCTCCATGAGCTCGTCCTTGTAGTTGCCGGTGCCGAAGCCGATCGTCGACAGCGTCACGCCTTCCTTCACGCGGCCGCTGATCAGCTTGAGGATGTCGTCGTGCGTGGCCTTGCCGACGTTCGCGTCACCGTCGGAGAGCACGATCACGCGCGAGGTCACGCCGGGGCGCAGCCCCTGCATCGCCTGCTGGTATGCGAGGTCGATGCCCGAGCCCATCGCGGTGGAGCCACCCGCGGTCAGCTCCTCGAGCGCGGACAGGATGCGCGCCTTGTGTTGCATGCCGGTCGGCTTGAGCACGACGCGGGTCGAGCCCGCATAGGTGACGAGCGCGACGGTGTCGCCCTCCTTGAGGTTCTGCGTGAGGATCCGCAGCGACTTCTTGGCGAGCTCGAGCTTGTCGGGCGACTGCATCGAGCCCGAGACGTCGACGAGGAACACCAGGTTCGCCGGCTTGCGCGCTTCCTCGGCCTTGACCTTGGTCGCGACGCCCACCCTCAGGATGTGGCGCGCCGGGTTCACCGGCGATGGCGCCGCCTGCATGATCACCGAGAACGGCGTCCCGGTCGTCGGGTCCGCGAACGCGTAGTCGAAGTAGTTCACGAACTCCTCGACGCGGACGGCCGCGGCGGGCGGCAGCGCACCCTCGTTCAGCTTGCGGCGGGCGATCGTGTACGACGCGGTGTCGACATCCGCGGCGAACGTCGACAGGTGGTCCTTGTCGGCACTCGTCCACGGGTTCTGGCCGTAGTTCTTGTAGGCCTCGCCGCTGCTATCCTTCTCGCCCTTCGCGAGGCCCGCGTAGCCGGTCGCCACGGCGGTAGGGGTGGTGGTGACCGGGCTATCGGTCGGCTTGGCCGCGAGGTCGACGTGCTTGCGGTCGATGACCGAGTCGATGGGTTCCGCAGCGCGCTCCGGGTGCGGCGGCAGGTCCTGAGTCGCTGCCGACCCGGCATTGGAGTTGCCCGTCGCCTCCTGCTCCCGGACGGCCGGGGAGGCCTTGTCAGCCTGTTTCGAGCAGGCGGTGGACAGCAGGGTGGTGCCAAGCAGCAGGGACGTCAGGGTCTTGCGGAACATGGATTCTCCTTGCGAGGTGAGACCCCATGCGACGCGCCATCCGTGGCAGCGGTCTGCAAATTCTCGTCGGAACTTTGTCGTGGCGCGCTGACAACAAATCGACGCGCCCCACAAACATCCAAGCCGAAGCCCGACAGACGTGTCAGCGCGCGACGGTCGTCGGGTTGCCGCGCAGCTCGCGCGCCTTGCCGATCAGCGTCACCAGCTCGAGGCGATCCGCATCGTTCTCGGCGGTCGCGCGCGCGACGGCCTCCATGTGGCCGAGCGACCAGCCCTGCGCATCCTCGGCGCCGCGCAGCAGATCTGCGAACGACGCGACCGCGTACGCGAACTTGAAGTCGGCAGACGCGAGGTCGAACGCTGCCGCCGGCGCGCTCGCCATCGCGAACGTGTTCTCGCTCGCGACCTGACCGTCGGGAGCCTTGTGGCGGATCCGCACCGTCGCGAGCGGCGCCCGGGCGACCGCGGCCGCGCTCGTCAGCTGCACCTCGTACATCGCCGTGACCTGGTGACCGACGCCGATCTCGCCGGCATCGACGCGATCCTTGCGGAAGTCGTCATCCTTGATGTCGCGATTCTCGTAACCGATCAGGCGATAGCGCGCGACGAGCGTCGGGTCGAATTCGACCTGTAGCTTGGCGTCCTTCGCGGCGACCTCGAGCACCGAGACCAGATCCGTCGAGAACAGCTTGTGCGCGGCGGCCTGCGAGTCGATGTAGTAGTTGTTGCCGTTGCCGCGATCGCCGAGCTGCTCCATGAGATCGGCGCGGTAGTTGCCCATGCCGAAGCCGATCGTCGAGAGCGTGACGCCGGCCTTCACGCGGCTGTCGATGATGTCGAGGATCTGCTGCTGGCTCGTCGGGCCGACGTTGGCGTCACCGTCGGAGAGCACGATGACGCGCGAGATCGACCCCGGGGACGGGAGTGAATCCAGTCCCCTCCATTTCGGGCCCGGGCGCATGCTCTTCATCGCCTGGTCGTAGGCGAGATCGAGGCCCGAGCCCATCGCGGTCGAGCCGCCGACTTGCAGGCGCTGGATCGCGGCGAGGATCTCGCGCTTCTTCTCGACGCTCGTCGCCGGCAGCACGACCTGCGTCGCGCCCGCGTAGGTGACGAGCGAGACGGTGTCGCTCTCGCGCAGGTTCGCGAGCAGGTACGTCAGCGCCTGCTTCGCGAGCCCGATCTTGTCGGGGCTGTTCATCGAACCCGAGACGTCGACGAGGAACACGAGATTGGCGGGCTTGCGGTCCGCGGCGGCCTTCGGCGGGGTCGCGACGCCGACGCGCAGGATGTGGTGGCCGGGGACGAGCGGGGAGGGCGCGGCGTCGATCACGACCGAGAACGGCGAGCCGGGCGCCGGCCGCGGGAAGCTGTACTTGAACGCGTTGACGAACTCTTCGACCCGCACGCTCGCAGCAGGCGGCAGCGCGCCGCCGAGCAACGACCGCCGCGCGTAGGTGTACGACGCGGTGTCGACGTCGGCAGCGAACGTCGAGAGGTTGTCGCGCGAGGTCTCGACCCACGGATTCACGCCGTAGCTGACATGGGTGTCACCGGGGGTGGTGCCGGGCTCGGCCGCGATCGTGCTGCCGGCCTCGGCCGCGACCGAGCTCGGCGACATCACCGCGGGATATCCGGGGGATTGGTGGTAGCCGACCTGGCTGGCGCTCCGGGCACCGCACGCGGCGAGGAGGACGAGGGCGATCGTCCGGAGCCTCGGCGGCCGTCCGTCCGGCGAGGCGGTAGAGGACGCGGGGATCAGTCGTAGATGGCGCATCTGGGCAAGCCTCCGGCGGGAAAGGCGACGCTGGCTGCCCGATCGCGTGGACCGGGCACAGCATTCGCGAGACGCCAGATGAACGCGGCTGCCGGCGCGGTCTTACAGCTGCGCCCGAACCACGGCCCGCGACGCGGCCTTACAGCGGCCGGACGCGGCCGGACGCGGCCGGACGCGGCCTTAGCCGAAGCGGCCGGTGATGTAGTTCTCGGTCCGCTCGTCCGAGGGATTCGAGAAGATCTTCTGGGTCACGTCGTACTCGACGAGGATGCCGGTGCGTCGATCGTTGGCGGAGTCGAGCTCGGCGGTGAAAAACGCGGTGCGATCGCTGACGCGCGCCGCCTGCTGCATGTTGTGCGTCACGATCACGATCGTGAACCGGCTCTTGAGCTCGCGCATCAGCTCCTCGATCCGGGCGGTCGCGATCGGATCGAGCGCGCTGCACGGCTCGTCCATCAGCACGACCTCGGGCTCGACCGCGATCGTGCGGGCGATGCAGAGCCGTTGCTGCTGACCGCCGGACATCCCGAGCGCCGAGCTGCCGAGCCGATCCTTGACCTCGTCCCACAGCGCCGCCGCGCGCAGCGACTTCTCGACGATCGCGTCGAGCTCGATCTTGTTCTTCGTGCCGTTGACGCGCGGCCCGAACGCGACGTTGTCGTAGATGCTCTTCGGGAACGGGTTCGGCTTCTGGAACACCATGCCGATCCGCCGCCGCACCTCGGTGGCGGAGACCTGAGGTCCGTAGAGATCGATGCCGTGATACTGGAGCTTGCCAGTGACCCGCGCGCCAGGGATGACGTCGTGCATGCGGTTGAACGCGCGCAGCAGCGTGGTCTTGCCACAGCCCGACGGCCCGATCAGCGCCGTGATCTGGTTCTTGAGGACCTTCATGGCGACGCCGCGCACCGCCCGGAACGCGCCGTAGTAGACCGCGACGTCCTCGAGATCGAAGACGACGGGCGTGTCGATCGCCACCTGCGGATCGCCCGAGCCTCGGTGACCGATGCGCGGTGCTGCCCGTTGCACCGGGATGTCGTCGTGTGAGTCGTCAGCTGTCATGCATCACCTCATGCGCGAGAACCGGGCCGTGACGACCCGGGCAATGAAGGTCACGAGGAAGGTGAGCAGCACGAGCGTGAAAGCAGCACCCCACGCGCGGTCCTGGGCGGCGGCGAACGATGACGTCGCGTTGCCGAAGATCTGCAGCGACAGCGAGGTGTTGGCCTCGTCGAACAGGCTCGGGTTGTAGGCGGTCGCGGCGCCGACGGCAAACAGCAGCGGCGCGGTCTCGCCGGCCGCGCGGGCGACCGCGAGCAGGCATCCCGAGACGATGCCGGGCGCCGCGGCGGGCAGCACGATCGCGATGATCGTCCGGCTCTTCGTCGCGCCGAGCGCGTACGACGCCTCGCGCAGGTGGGACGGCACGAGCCGCAGCATCTGCTCGGTGGACCCGATCACGACGGGCAGCATCAGCGCCGCCAGCGCCAGCGCGCCGCCGAACGCGGAATATCCGAACCGCATCGTCCACATGATGTAGATGAACAGGCCCATCACGATCGACGGGACGCCGGTCATCACGGTTGCCATGAAACGCACCGCGCGCGCGAGCTTGCGCGTGCCGCCGTACTCGTTGAGATAGATGGCGCCCAGGATCCCGAGCGGGACGGAGAGTAGCGTCGCGCCGCCGGTGACGAGAAACGTCCCGACGATCGCCGGGCCCATGCCGGGACCCGCACGCCGCGAGATCACGGGGATCTCGCTCGTGAAGAAGTCCGGAAAGCTCGCGAACGCGACGCTCGCACCACGCTCGATCACCGCCCACAGCACGGCAACGAGCGGAAGCGCGACGGCGCCGACGGCGGCCACCATGAGACCCGTCATGATCGCGCTCCGTGCGCTGCGCCAGCTCGGCTTCGCGTGCAGATCGGAAGCGACGGTCGTCATGTTCCGCGGCTCCGGCGCATCGAGCGCTGCACGATCGCGGTGGCTACGAGGTTCACGATGATCGTGATCACGAACAGCGTGACCGCGAGCGCGATCAGGGCCGACTTGTGCATGCCATCCGACTCGCCGAACTCGTTCGCGATCACGGCGGGCATCGAATTGCCAGATGCATACGGGTCTAGCGTGATCTGGCCGAGCGCCGAGCCGATGACGAGCGCGGCGGCGATCGTCTCGCCCAGCGCGCGCCCGAGCCCGAGCATGACGGCGCCGACGAGCCCACCCTTGCTGTGAGGCAGCACGGAGGCGCCGATCATTTCCCAGCGCGTCGCCCCGAGCGCCAGCGCGGCTTCCTTGTCGGTCTGCGGCGTGGTCTCGATGACCTCGCGCGAGAGCGACGTGATGATCGGCGTGATCATGACCGCGAGGATGATCCCGGCGGTCAAGAACGACCGACCGAGGCCGAAGTGCTGCGACAGCACGAGCACACCCCACAGGCCGAACACCACCGAGGGGACGACGGCGAGCAAATCGAGCAGGTAGACCATCGGCTTCTTCAGCCACGGTGGTGCGACCTGGGTGATGAACAGCGCGACGCCGAGGCTGACCGGCACCGCGAGCGCGAGCGCGATGGTCGCCGTGAAGAGCGTGCCGAAGATGAACGGCAGCGCGCCGTAGATCCCTTCGGGAGCGGACCACCGCGACGACGTGAAGAAGTCGAGGCCCATGTGCTCGAGCACCGGCCAGGCCCGCTTGCTCATGGTGACCGTGATCAGCGCGAGCACCACGAGCACGGTCGTAGCTGCCACGACCGCGAGTACGCGGAACGCGCGGTCGGCGTGCTGGCTACGGGCGTGGAGCTCGGACAGCTGCATGGTCGCTCAGGGAGTCTGGATCTTGTCGACCTGGGCGAGCGCCCGCTCCTGCAAGCTCTTGGGGATCGGCGCGAAGTCGATCTCGGGGAGCAACGCCTGGGCATCGGTGAGCATGAACTTGAAGTACGCCTTGATCGCCTCGCCCTTGGCCTTGTCGGCCTGCTTCGCATACGTCATGCACCAGCTCTGCGCGGTGATCGGATAGGCCGCGTCACCCTTCGCGTTGAGCGCAGTGAACACTAGGTTGTCCTTGACCTCGATCCCGTCCCCGGCTGCGGTCACGCTCGCCGCCGTCGGCTCGACGTACTTGCCGGCCGGGTTCTTGACCGCAGCGTATTTCAGCTGCGACGCCTTGGCATCCGACAGATCGACATAGCCGATCGCGCCCGGCGTGGACTTCACGATCTGCGCGACGCCACCGTTGCCGTTGCCGGCCTGGGTGTCCACAGGCCACTCGACGGTCGACCCGCTCTTGAGCTTCCACGCGGTCGGTGCGGCTCCCTCGAGGAACTTCGTGAAGTTCTCGGTGGTCCCCGAGCCGTCCGAGCGCCGGGCGACGACGATCCCGGTAGCGGGCAGCTTCGCGCCGGGGTTGTCGGCTGCGATCGCCGGGTCATTCCACGTCTTGATCTCGCGCTGGAAGATCTTCGCGATCGTCTCGGGCGAGAGCTGCAGCTTGTCGACGCCGGCGTTGTAGCTGACGGTGATCGCGCCGAGCACGTTCGGGATGTAGAAGAACTCGCCGCCCTTGACCTTACCGACGTCCGCTTCCTTGTAGGGCGCGTCGGAGCACGCGAAGTCGACGACCTGATCGGCGAAGTCCTGACGCCCCTTGCCCGACCCTCCGGCGCCGTAGTTGACCTTGATGTGCTTGTTCGCCTTGGTGAAGGCCTCGATCGTGACCTCCTGGGCCGCTTGCTGAAACGTCGCGCCGCTCGCGTTCAGCGTGACCGGGCCACCCGAGGGAGCGGTCGCGCCCCCCGTAGCGGTCCCCGAACCAGGGGTCGATCCACCCCCATCGTCCGGCTTCTTCTTGCAGCCGGCGCTGATGCCGCCGGTGAAGCCAACGACGGCGAGGGACGCGATCAACCAGCACGGTTTGTTCATGAGCAAGTTCTGCATATGATTGGCTGGACCGTAGCGGTCCTCGGTGACGCAGCGACGAAGTCTCTGTGGCAGGACGGTGACGGTTCGCGAAGGAGGCCGGTCTCGCTCAACTGTCCGCGCTCGGGTTGCGAGACTTCTTGTGCTTGATGTCGGTCGCCCTGACCATGTAGACGACCTCCTCGGCGAGGTTCTTGACGTGATCGCCGATCCGTTCGAGGCAGCGGCACACCGAGGTCAGCGGCAGCACGCGGGTCACCGTCGCGGCATCGGTCGCGACATAGGCGAGCAGCTCGGCGAACAGGCTCGCGTTGAGCTTGTCGATCGCGGCATCCGCGGTGATGACCTCGTTCGCCTTGTCGGCGTCGCGCTGGACGAACGCATCGAGCACGGCCTGCAGGTTCTTTTGCGCGAGCTGGGCGAGCTGGTTGAGGTCGATGCGGACGTCGAGTGGCGGGAGCCGGTTGAGCTCGAGCGCGCGCTTCGCGATCCCGGCGGCGAGATCCCCGATCCGCTCGACGTCGACGACAAACTTCAGCGACATCGTGATGAATCTGAGGTCGGAGGCGACCGGCTGGCGGGTCGCCAGGATCTGCAACGCGAGCTCGTCGACGTCGTTCTCGTCGCGATCGATCTCGGCATCGAGCTTGATCACCTGGCGCGCGAGATCGTCGTCGCGGTCGTCGAGTGCCTTCATCGCACGGGCGACCTGCTGAGAGGCCTTGTCACCCATCGTCGCGAGCCGCTCGCGCAGCGTGCGGAGCTCCAGGGAGAATTCCTTGCTGGTGTGTGATGCCATTACGACGGTTCGCTTTCTGCCGCCGGACCGGGCGCCGCCGGAAGCTGCAACCAGAAGATACTCCCACGCGGGCGGTTGGGACGCACACCGACCTCGCCATTCATGCTCTCGACGAGATGCTTGACGATCGATAGCCCCAGCCCGGTGCCCCCGGCGTCACGCGACCGGCTCGGGTCGGCGCGGTAAAACCGCTCGAACACGCGCTCGCGGTGCCGGTCGGCGATGCCGGGGCCATCGTCGCGGATCTCGACGCGGACCTTCGCACCGGCGGGCTTCGCCTCGATCCAGACGTGACCGTCCTGGCGCGTGTACTTGACCGCGTTGTCGATGAGGTTCACCAGGATCTGGTCGAGTGCCTTGGGATCGGCCTTGACCACGAGATCGTCGGTGACCGTGACCTCGATGATGACACCGCGGGCCGCCGCCTGGGTCTCGATCGCGGTGAGCGCCTGCTCGAAGGCCGCGCGCAGCGGCACGCGGCCGACGTCGAGCCGGTACTGGCCCGCGTCGAGGCGGGACAGATCCAGCAGGTCGGCGAGGATGCGCGCGAGCCGCTCGGCATTGCGGTGCAGTCCCTCGATCAGCCGTGGTGCGATCGCGGGATCATCCTTCGCGCCGGAGAGCAACGTCTCGGCGTTCGCGCGGATCACCGCGACGGGAGTCCGCAGCTCGTGCGAGACGTTCGCGACGAAGTCTCGCCGTACGGTCTCGAGCCGCCGCATCGTGGTGACATCCTCGAGGAGCAGCACGCGACCTTCGCCACCCCACTTCTGGGCGGAACGGATCACCGCGCGCACGCCGCTCGCGAGCTGGACCTCGGTGGTCGCGGCCTCGTCCGCCTCGAGAAGCTCGAAGAGCTGTGGAACCCGCACGAACTCGATCAGCGGCTCGCCGAGCGGCGAGCTCGATACCCCGAGCATCCCGCGCGCGGCATCGTTGAGGAGCTCGATCTTGTGATCGGAATCGACGGCGATCACACCCTGGTTGATGCCGTCCGCGACCGCCGACAGCAGCACGCGTTCTCGCGCGAGCGCCTGATGGCTGCGATTGGCATCCTCCGCGAGGAAGTTCACCCACTCGGCGAGCTGACGTACCTCGTCGTCGCGCGGTGCGATCAGCGGCGGGATCCGGCGGGTCGTGTCACGCGCGACGTCCCGGGTGACCTGCTCGAGCTCGCGTAGCGAGCGGCGCACCGAGCTGATCGCCAGCCCGCCCGCGGCGAGCGCGATCACGCCGGCCGCGATCGCCGCGGCATAGGGCGCGGCGGACGCGTACGAGTGGAGGACGTGCAGCTCGTCGTCGACGAGTAGCGCGGTGACGATCCCGGCTGTCAGCGCGAGCGCGAGCGCGAGCACGAGGACGCGGGTCCGCGCGCGCCGGATCAAGCGGCCTCGTCGGGCTGATCCTTGAAGCGGTAACCGACACCGCGCAGCGTCTCGATGTACGTGCCCGCCTCGCCGAGCTTCTCGCGGAGCCGCTTGACGTGGGTGTCGACGGTGCGCGTCGTGACCTCGGCCTCGATGCCCCAGACATCGGCGAGCAGCGTGTCCCGGGTCTGGACGCGGCCGCGCCGCGACACGAACGCGTGCAACAGCCGGAACTCGAGCGCGGTCAGCGTGAGCTCGGTGTCATCGATCCACGCGCGGTGCGCATCGTGATCGATCTTGAGCCGGCCAAACCTGAGCAGCGGCGGCTCGCCCTCGCGGCGCGACGAGTCGGCACGCCGGAGCAGCGCGCGGATCCGCAACATCAGCTCGCGCACGCTGAATGGCTTGACAACGTAGTCGTCGGCGCCGACCTCGAACCCGACGACGCGATCGATCTCCTCGCCCTTCGCGGTGCACATGATCACCGGGATGCTGCGCGTGCGTTCCTGATCGCGAAGCCGGCGACAGATCTCGGTACCGGAGAGATCCGGCAACATCAGATCGAGCACGATCAGATCGGGCAGCGGCTCGGCATTCGCGGATGCGAGGCCGTCCCGGCCAGTATGGGCGAGCCGGACCTGGTAACCCTCGGCGCGCAGGTTGTACTCGACAGTGGTAGCGAGATCGACCTCGTCCTCGATGACAAGCACGAGCATATTCGACAGCAGTAGCACGCGCTCGGTGACACGGGTGTGACGCGACGATGCCCCGGCGGTGACGACGCGAGATCGGCAGGTCGTGCAGACCTTCGCAAGGCCGTCACCGCGCCGTCACCCACGGGGCGTCAACTGCGATCAATGCGCATCCACCTGACGATCGTCGCCTTGATGGGCCTCGTGTCGCCCGCTCTCGCTCAGACACCCACGCCTCCCGCACCCCCACCGGCGGCGCCGCCGGC
>JACCTC010000290.1 GCA_013812655.1 Deltaproteobacteria bacterium
GAGCAACACCGCGAAGATGATCGCGAACATCATCCCCTTGCCGCCGGTCGATCCGACGTCGGTCTTCCCGGTCAGCGTCTTCTGTTTCGGCAGCGAGCTATTGGATGCCGCGAGCAGATCCTTCGGAACCGCACCGGTTGGTGGTCCGCCGACCTCGGTGTGGCGATCGCGATCGATGGGCTGCTGCTGCAGAAACTTCTCGTGCTCCGCCGTATCGCCGGGCATCGCGAGGCCCTGCTCGGAGTTCCGGCGTGCGCGTGGTGCGGCGACGCGCGTGTCCTCGATCTCGCCGACCTCCTCGAGGCGCGACACGCCGTCCATGTCGAGCTTGCGGAACAGGCCGGTCGAGACATCGCCCTGGCGCAGCGCGGTCTCGGTGCCGGGCGGCTTGTTGTTCGTCACCGCGGTCTGCCGCGCGATCGACTGCTCGTTGAGCTGCTTGCGAATGACGTCGTCGAGCGCGCCGCGTCCGCTGATCTTCTTCGCGGGGATCACGGTCGCGAGGGCCTCGGCGACATCGAGCGCGGTCGCCATGATCGACGACTCGTACGAGAGCTCGATCAGCGCGCGCAGGACCGACGCCGGGCGATGAGGCCTGTCGATCGGCTTCCGCGACAGCGGCCCGGCGATCACCTCGTCGAGTCGCGACGGCAGGCCGGGCCGCATCGAGGACATGCGCGGGATCGGCATGTCGGCAATGTTCTTGATGATGTCTTCGGCTTCTTCGCCGGGAAACAGCTTCTCGTTCGTGAAGATCTCGTAGATCACCGACGCGGCGCTGAACAGATCGCTGCGCGTGTCGAGCGTGTCGCCGCGCGTTTGCTCGGGCGACATGTAGCGCCACTTGCCCATCACGCGCTTGGGCCCGGCGCCGCCGACGCGGTGGGGCTGCGCGGCGACCGCGATCCCGAAGTCGGCGATCTTCACCTCGCCGGCCCGCGAGATCAGGATGTTCGAGGGCGAGACGTCGCGGTGCACGACGTTGTGGCTGTGCGCGAAGTCGAGCGCGCGGACGATCTCGATGGAGATGTGGAACGCGGCCGGCAGCGGGACCAGGCGCTTCTCGTCCTTGAACTTGCGGAGCATCGCGGCGAGGTCGAGCCCGTCGACGTACTCCATCGCGATGAACAAGGACTCGCCGATACGGCCGAAGTCGAGGACCTGCACGACGTTCGCGTGCGACAGGCGCACCGCGACCTTGGCCTCGGCGATGAACCGCGCCTCGAACTCGGGGTCGCGCGCGAGCTCGGGCAAGATCCGCTTGATCGCGAGCGTCTTCTCGAAGCCGTGGGCGCCGTAGGCCTTCGCGAGGAACACCTCCGCCATGCCGCCGACCGCGATGCGGTCCAGCACGTCGTAGCGTTCGAGCGATCTGGTGAGCGGTTCGTCCATGAGAAGCGTGGCCCTGGCCACACACGCCCGACGCCACCGTGACGGTCGTGCGACCGTCCTGCAAGGTGACCTATAGTAAGGGAATGGCGCGTGGCTTGCCGGCCCCAGCGGTCGCACTCTGGTCGATCCTGATTTTCGGGATCGCCGGTGTATCGACAGCCCATGCCGACCGCCGGCCGGTCGCGGTCATCGATCTCAGCGGCGAGCCGACGACGGTCGAGCTCGCCCGCCAGCTCCACACCGAGCTCGCGAACCACCCGGATCTCCAGGCGCTCGCCGATCCGGCGATCTCCGCCGAGCTCTACGGCGAGAACCCCGACGAGGATGGCTTCAAGCTCAAGGATGCCCGGCTCGCCAAGGACGACGCCGAGGCCCAGCTCGCGCGCTTCGAGTTCGGGCTCGCCGCGAACAGCGCCGCCCGTGGCCAGGCCGAGCTGCACCTCGTGGCGCCGATCGGCACTGTGACCGCGCTCTACGCGCAGCTCGCGTTCGTGCTCGGCCAGGCCCAGCTCGGTCTGCGTAGGCCCGCCGAGGCCGGCGAGGCGTTCGCGCTCGCCCATCGCCTCGACCCCGCGCTCGCGCCCGATCCGGCGCGCTACCTGCCCGACATCATCGGTGCCTTCGATGCCGCGAAGGCGCGATACGCCGGGACCGGCAAGCTCGTGATCAGCGGCGCCGGCCGGCTGTGGATCGACGGCAAGGACAGCGGCGTGGCCCCGGTCGAGGTGACCGCCGAGGCGGGTCCGCACGTCGTGTGGCTGACCGGCGCCGAGCGCGAGAGCCGCGCGGCGCGCGTGGTCGTCGAGGCTGGCAAGACCGCCAGCGCGGCGATCGAGGACGCGCCAGCGAGCGATCGGGTCAAGGTCCGGCGCGCGCGCACCGCGCTCCGCAACGCCCCCGATCCCGCCGCGCGTGCCACGGCGATGAAGCAGCTCGCCGATCTCGTCGGCGTCCGCGATGCGGTGCTGCTGTCGATCGCGGGCGGCAAGGTGATCGTGCAGACCTGGAACGCGGGCACCCGCGATCACGCCCCCGGCTTCTCGGCGCTGCGCGAGCTCGGAAATGCAAAGCCGGTCGAGCTGCTCGGGCCGCTCGCGCCGCCGCGCGCGCCGGTCAAGCCCGTCGATCCGCCGTTCGTGCCGATCAAGCCGCTCGAGACCCGGCGGTGGTACCAGCGCCGCAGCGTGCAGGCCTCGCTCGTCGTCGGCGTGCTCGCGACGGTGGTCGGCACGATCCTGATCGTGCGCGCAGCCGACGACGACATGGTGCCGCTCGACTCGAATCTGGGGCAGGCGATGCGGTCCGCGCCATGACGTCGCCCGCGCGGATCGGCGTGCTCGCCATGCTCGCGTCCCTCGCCCTCGGAGCTTGCGAGACCCCGCCGTTGAAGATCACCTACAAGCTTGCCAACGGCGCGACCCAGACCCAGAGCTGTGGCTCGGCGAGCTGCAGCGACATCAAGCTCGCGTGCGATGCCGTGCTCAACATCCGCATCCTCGATCCCGGGGATCCGACCGCGCCGTACCTCTCGCTGTGCGAGCCGATCCCGCCGAGCCGCAACGGCCTGTGCGCGATCTCGAACATCGATCTGTCGGACATGCCGATCGAGCTGCCGAAGCGGACCCTCGAGGTCCAGATCATGATCTGGCCGCGCGACATGGTGACCGATCCGATCACCGGCGAGCTCGACTGCCGGCCGTTCGTCGTCAAGTTCGACGCGACCGCGGGCTTCCCGCTCGACCAGGAGCCGACACCTGCGATGGGCGGCCGCGCCTACTATCAACCGGGCGACGCCGAGACCACGGTCACGCTGGGATGCACGAATCTCGAGCTGGTCAACTCGTGCGCGGCCCCGCTGACCGTCCGGGTCTCGGCGACCGTCGACGCGTTCGAGAACCTCGGCGTCTCGGTCGGGGCCAATTTCGCGACTCGACTCAGCGTCGACGTCGGCATCCCCAAACAGGCCCCGGACGGCACCTACGAGCTGAACCCACTCGACACCCGTCGGCTGTCGCTCACGGGGACCTCGACGCCGGCCTGGAACGGCGACGTCGATCTCAAGTTCGCCGACACCGCCTGCCTCCTCGTGCTCGAGAATGCGCCGCAGGCGACGACCGCGGTGACCTGCCAGCGGCTGACCGCGCCGTCGCCGAACATCGAGTTCTCGCCGCCCGGGATCTATGCGTCTCGCGCGACGCTCCAGCAGATCCTGTCCGCGCTCGCGCTGGCCTCGTTCCCCGACGATGGGCTGACGGTCGGCATCGTCGTCGATAGCCCGCTGGTCAACCCGAAGGCCGGCGAGACCGTCTCGGTCACCGACGGCACGGTGCGCTACCTGTCGGCGGATCGCACCTCGTTCAGCGGCACCGCGACCTCGACGAGCGGCATCTTCGTGTCGCAGGACGCTCCGTACGGCTCGATGTTCAGCGTCAACGGCTCGCTCGCGGCACCGAAGCTCGGCGGCCGGATCGAGGGCAAGGTGACGATCGTCGTGCTCCAGCTCGCCGCCGGCGAGTAGGCAGCGAGCGGCAGCACGTGGCGAGGGCCAGTGATCTCGAGCGATCTCGGGCTGCAAGCGGCAAGCTGCAAGCTGCGCGTCGCACTCCGTCGATCGATGTTGGTGGCGCCGCGGCACGCTGACTGCGTAACGTCATGCGTATGCGCCGCCTCGCCGTGATCGCGCTGTGCCTCGCCACCGCCTCGCCGGTTGCCGCGGACGGCTTCTACCTCAGCGAGTCGTTCGGCGGCACCGACGTCAAGGACCAGCTCGCCGAGCAGATGTCGAGCGGCATGCGGTTCCGGATCGCGATCGGCTGGCGACACCGCAACTGGGCGGTCGAGGGTCACTTCGGCGCGCACTTCATGATCGGCGCAAGCGACGCCGACACCCGGCGCCCCGACCTCGTCGATGGCGACGCGCTCACGGTCTACGGCCTCGACGTCAAGTACCTCCAGCCGGTCGCGCCACACCTCGAGGTCTACCTGCGCGGCGGCGCCTCGCACGCGCTGCTCGAGACCCCCGACAATTACGGCGGCCGCGGCCTCGGCATCGGCGCCGGCGCGCAGCTGAAGGGCCGGGTCCGCGCGCTCGGCTTTTTGTTCTGGCCGCTGTTCTTCATGGACTGGGGCCCGAAGATCACGGCGGCGGTCTTCGTCGACACCAGCTACGACTTCTACCGCCTGCACAAGGGCGACCGGATCGACGCCAAGCCGACGATCGACGCGCAGCTCACGACGCTGACCTTCGGGTTCGCGGTCGGCACCGACTTCTGACGGTTCGAGACGTCCTCCGTGCGGAACGTCCTGGTCTCAAGATGGGGGCGTGCGACGGCCGGCTCGTACAGCGAACGCGTCGAGGGCGGCCAGGACCTCGGCCGCGCGCCAGACCTGGTTGCGCTTGACGTCGAGCGATTCGGCGAGGATGCGAGCGTCGAGCAGCGGCTTGATGTAGCGATGAACGTTGCCGACATCCAGGTCCAGCTCCTCGGCGGCAACTCGCGCGTTCACGACCGGCTTGCGCAGGAGTAGATCGGCGAGGCGCCAGACCGCAGAGTCGCGGCGCGCCTTGATGCGCGCTTGCCAGCGCTGGCGGATCTGCCGTAGCTCGTCGACCAGCACGCGACCATTCGCTACGGCCTTGAAAGCAGCCTGCGCGAACTGGCTCACGATCGGGATCAGATCTCCCAGACGATACGCCGTGAGTGCGTCGAAGTACGCCCGGGTGTCGGAGAGCAGGCCTGCCGACACCGGAACCGTCACGTTGCGGGTGAGTTGCCCGTGGCGGAGCATGGCTTGAACCAACGCGCGGCCTGTTCGCCCGTTGCCATCGGTGAATGGATGGATGGTCTCGAACTGAGCGTGCGCCAGCGCGGCGTGTGCAAGCACTGGCAGATCGTCGCGCTCGATGAAGCTCACGAGGTCATCGATCGCGCCTGCGACACGATCGTGATGTGGCGGAACGAAGACCGCGAGGTGTGGGCCCAGGTTCCCGCCGCCGATCCAGACCTGCTCGGTGCGCCAGCGCCCCGCGTTGATCGGATCGGTTTCATTCATCAGCGCGTGGTGCATCGCGAGAATCGAGGGACTGCTGATGTCCCCGGCCAGATCGAGCGCCGCGATCATCGTGCGCGTGTTGGCCACGACCTCTGCGGCATGCTTTCGGCGAGAGGTTCCTATCTCGGCCTCTGCAATCGCTCGTGCGGATGCGGTGAGGTTTTCGATGCGCGAGCTGGCGGCCGATTCGCTGCGCAGGAGAATCGCCGAAACGTGCGCGATCTCGCCGCCCATGAGCTCGTCGAAACGAGCGAGCTCCGCGGATGCTTCGCCGACCTTGGTTGCGAGCTCACCAGGAAGCTCGAGGTTGGCGTCCGAGATCCTGGGCGGGACTGCGGCTCGATACGGACCCTGATGCTTGGTTCGCTCGCTGCGTGAGGTGGCGTGGGTCTCGTAGGTTGCGGTCCACGGCAGGACCTCGTAGGTCACCGGGGGCCAGCTGCCTCGAACGACGGAATCCCCTCGGATATGACCGAGTCTTCGCGGTGAACGATCTGAAGCCACGCTTACTCTTAACCTCAGATAATAGATTAAGTGAAGCTATGTAGGGAGGCAAGCTTCACTTCCTCGCGCGACCGCACGTCCGGAACGTCCGAGGGGCGGACGCTGTCCGGCCGAGATCCGGACGACGGCCGGATCTGCGTCTGCGAAATCGCGCGCTTGGACGTGGCACGGCTGTCGCTACGCGCCTCCGACGAGAAAGGCACGCGCGATGCTATGCTGCAACAACCAATGCTCGATCCGGATCTCCTCGCCCCCGACGGGGTTCGCAAGCTCAATCGAAGCGAGTACGACAGGCTTGTCGCGCTCGGCATGTTCGAGGACGAACGCGTCGAGCTCCTGCGCGGCGTGCTGGTCACGATGAGCCCGCAGGGCGGACCTCACGCGACGATCTCGTCGTGGCTCGTCGAGCGGTTGATTCGCCAGCTCGACGAATCCTTTGACGTGCGTGGGCACTGTCCGTTCGCGGCAACCGAGGATTCGGAGCCGGAGCCCGATGTCTCGGTCTCGCGACGCGTCAGCGGAAGCCTCGCGCATCCGCAATCGGCGCTACTGTTGATCGAGGTCGCAGAGTCGTCGATCAAGAAGGACCGCAAGGTGAAAGCGCCGATCTACGGCGAGTCTCGCGTGCCCGAGTACTGGATCATCGACATCTCGGGTGACGACCTCGTCATCCACGTCCACACGCAGCCGACCGCCGACGGCTATCGCCGCGTGGACACGCTGCGCGACGGCGATGTCCTGCGACCGACGAAGCTACCCGGCGTCGCGATCGCGGTTCTCGATATTCCCTGGTCGCGCTGATCCGGTTCAGGCGGCACATCTCGGGGTAGGGTGCCGGCGTGGCGCGCGCGATCACTCGGACCTGGTACCGGATCGCCCTCGCACGTGCGGGTCGGCCACCGATGCTGGTTGCCGCGATCGGCGAGCACCTCGGCGTCGCGATCGCCGCGGCCGAGGCGCACACGAAGTCGTATGCGATCGCGGCGGAGGTCGCGACCGGGGAGGTGGTGCCGCTCGGCGAGTCTGTCGGCAAGGCCGAGGTCGTCGTGCTCGGCGACGATCCGGATGCGACGCCGGAGTTCCGGTGGCCAGCGGGCGCACTGCCACGCCTCGGTACCGCCGGTCAGCTCGCCGGTGCACGCCGCGGCTATCGCACGCATCCCGATCCGAAGCTCCTCGTGATCGAGGCGCAGACCGATGCCGAGCACCTCGTCGATCTTTACCTCGGGCTGATCGAGCGGCTGCCCGCGGCGGATAACCTCGAGATCCGCGTGCTCGATCACTTCGAGGACGCGGGGCAGACCGACGTCTGGCTCACGTCGCGCGTCAACGCGAAGAAGATCTTGCGGTTCCTCGACGACCACGACGTCGAGATCCTCGGCAACGGCCACGTCGAGGTCTCGGTCTACGTGCGCGCGCACAAGGCGACGCTGCGGCTGACCGAGCACAAGACCGTGCTGTGGCTCGCCGAGGAGCGCGCGCTCGAGCGCGAGGTGATCGGCTGGCTCGGCGAGCTCGCGGTGCCGCGCGTCGATCCGCTGGTCACGCTCGAGGATGTCCCGCACCTTCACTACCGGCCGGCGAAGAGCCGCGATCGCAAGAAGCTCGGCGAGGAGCTCTACCGTCAGCGCTTGCGCCGGGTCGACACGGTGGTCCGCGACGGCGCCAGAGACGGGGCGGGCGAAGCGGACGGCGCTGCGGCCCCACGCGACACCGACGGGTGATCGGCCCACCAGAACCGGAACGGCCTGCCGGCCCACGCGCCGGCATACGCGACGCCGATCCGCGGCCCGCTCGTGATCGGTGGCGCGGGCTCGGGACCCGGCGCGACGAACAGCGGGCCACGGGCGAGATTCTTGCGATCGAGGCGGCGATCGATCGCGAGCGCGGTCGTCACCTTGCCGGGACCGCGGCCGATTGCGGGATCGTCGGGGAGCCCGAGGTGCGGCGCGATCGCGCGGATCAGCACGGCCTGACCATCGCCGGCCTCGCCGGTGACGATGTTGAACATCTCGTGGATGCCGTAGCAGAGGTAGACGTACGAGATGCCACCCGGACCGAACATCACCGAGGTCCGCGCCGTGCCGTCGCCGCGCCCGAACCGCGCGTGGCTCGCGAGGTCCTCGGGCCCGTGATAGGCCTCGGTCTCGACGATGATGCCGGCGCGCGCGCCGTTCACCAGCACGCAGCCGATCAGCGCGCGCGCGACCGTGGTCGCGTCACGGCGGTAGAAGCTCGTCGGTAGCCGCACGCTCGCGAGCCGGGCGATCGCGGCACGGGCGGCGGTTGCCGACGTCGACGCAGTCGTCGACGCGGGTGTCGACCGAGAAGCGGTGCCACGTCGGGTCACGGCGCAGAAGGTAGCGCGGGTCAAAGACAGGTGCCGAGCAGGTGCTCGCGATCGAGGCCGTCGAGCACCTCGCCGACCCGGCCATCCGCGGCGAGCGCGTCGAGCAGCGCACCGGTGCGCTCGCGATACGCCTCGATCGGCAGCTGGCCCTGGAGCAGCCGGAACCGGAGGAACAACAGCGCGGTCTGCGCGACATCGGCGAGGCAGTACTTCTGCACGGTCTCGAGCTGGCCGCCGAGGTAGAGCCCCTCGACCTGCGACCCGTCGATGCCGACCTTGCCGGGCAGGCCGATCAGCCGGGCGACCGCATCGAGCTTGCCCGCGCGCGTCGCGCCGTGATCGGCGAGCCAGTCGCACAGATCGAGGTGGCCCTCCTCGGAGAACCGGTAACGGACGCCCTTGTCGCGGTAGTACCAGGCGAGCGGTACGGCGTGACACAGCGAGCGCAGCGCGATCACCGGGAGATCGAAGCTGCGGCCGTTGTAGGTGACCAGCACCGGCCGCGCCTTGCCGACGAACCGCGAGAAGTCCTCGAGCAGCGCGCGCTCGCGCTGATCCGCAGACAGCGCGGGATCGCTGCCCGCTGCGTCGCCGATCACGCCGATCCGCTTGAGCCGGTAGCCGTGATCGAGCAGCAGGCAGCCGATCACGACGATGCGATGCGCCCAAGTCGGCGGAAACGGCGAGTTGTTGCCGTGCGATTCGCCCTGCGGCATTTCCGGACGCTGCCAGCGCTCGACATCGGGGACCGTCTCGATGTCGAGGACGAGGTACTCGGCGCTGGGCGTGCGGGCCACGCAGGAACGCTAGGAGGTTGGTGTGACATCGGCAACGCTCGCCGCACCGGTCCAGTTCACATGATCGCTCGTACTGCCAAAAACCTATGTCCTCGGGTGCTTTGCGTCTTGTTCCGGGCGGCTCCCCGGCAATAATGCGGGATATGGCCGTTGTTCGCGGTGGGTTCCGTTCCTCGGGGCATGTCTGGGGTACGGGTGCGCTCCGCGTCGGCTCGCTCGGGCTGGTCGGGACATGCTTTGTCGTCGCCAGCGTCGGCGCGCCGGCAGCCGCGCACGCCGAGCCGGGCATGTGTCACGTCGTCGACGTCGACTTCTTGCCGGCCGAGATCGCGGGCAACGCGCCGATGCGCGCGGCGTCGCAGATCGTCGCGTGGGTCGAATCGCCGACCGGCGACTACGTCGATACCATCTTCATCACCCAGCAGACCGGGTCGTTCGGCCTCGGCAACCGGCCCGGGCGGTTCGACTTCAACAGCGGTCCCAGGTGGCCGTACGGCCGTCGCGTCACGGTATTTCCGGTGTGGTCGCATCGCCGCGTCGCGAGCGGCTTGCCGTCGTTCCCCGAGGTCGTGTTCCAGAACGAGGACGAGGACAACCTCTCGCACCCGTTCAACGAGAGCTCGCGCGAGCTGAACTTCTGCCGGCCGCTGATGCAAGCGGAGTCGGGCTGGGATACCGGGACCTGCGCGTCGGCGGTGTTCACCGACAAGGGCGTGCTCGGCACGCGTACGAGCGTGTATCCCCCGCGCAACGACGTGGTACGCGGCACGCCCGACCACCCGTCGGTCGAGATGTACCAGCTGCTGAATCCGTTCGATGCGGTCTCGCAGGCGACGCCGCCGAGCGGTGTGCCGGCCGAGCTCAGCTGGCCGATCCCCGATGGGCTTCCGACCGGCGACTACGTCATGTGGGTCGAGGTCTCGCGCGAGTTCGATCGCAACGCGACGTACGCGTACCCCGAGCCGTCGGGGATCCCGTGGAGCGAGTACGGCGAGCCCTACCGCGGCCAGCCCTCGATCGTCTACAAGGTCCCGTTCAACATCGGCACGACCGAGAGCGTCGCGAGCGTCCTCGACTACCTCGGCTACGGCGATCCGGACGGCGTCGACGGCAACATCCGGCCGCCCGACGGCACGATCACCACCGGTGTCACCGGCTCGGGAGCCGAGCGCTTCTCGATCCGCGTCGACGGCGACACCTCGTATCGCGTGCGCGTCACCGCGCGCCCCGAGTTCGACTACATCAAGCCCGCCGCCCCGACCGGCGCCGAGGTCAACACGCTGTCGAGCACCGCCGCCACCGTGCAGTTCACGGCGCCCGGCGACGACGAGCTCGTCGGCAAGGTCAAGGGGTACGAGATCCGCTACGTCGTCGGACCGACGCTGACCGAGGAGGCATACCCGCTCGCGCAGGAGCTCAAGCCCGACATCACGATCAGCGAGCCCGGCACGATCCAGGAGTTCGAGATGACCGGCCTCCTCTACGACACCGAGTACACCGTCGGGATCCGCGCGCTCGATGACTGCCGCAACACGGGCCCGCTGACGTTCGTCACGTTCCGCACGCCCGATCGCGCGACCGGCGAGGTCGATGCGTGCTTCGTCGCGACCGCGGCGTACGGCTCGGTGATGGCGAACGACGTCGAGATGCTGCGCCGGTTCCGCGACATGCTGCTGCAGAACACCGTGCTCGGCGAGCTCGCGGTCGAGGCGTACTACACGTTCGGACCCGCGGTTGCTGGCGTGGTCGGCGAGTCCGAGCTGCTGCGAGCCACCACGCGTGCCGCACTCGATCCGCTCGTTCACGTCGTCAAGGTCCTGCGCTTCTGATGCCTGGCGCGCGCTGGATCGCCGCGGCGACGCTCGTCGCAGGATGGCCGACGCCCGCCCGCGCCGAGGACGGCGTCTGTCACATCGTCGAGGTCGACTTCACGCCGGCCGAGATCGCGACGCCGGCTGCGATGCGCGCGCCCTCGCAGATCGTCGCGTGGATCGAGGACCCGGCCAGCCAGCTCGTCGAGACGATCTTCATCACCCAGGAGACCGGCACTTACGGGCTCGGTAACCGGCCCGGTCGCTTCGACTTCAACAGCGGGCCGGCGTGGCCGTACGGCCGGCGGATCACCGTGTTCCCGGTGTGGGGCCACCGTCGCGCCGCGAGTGGCGCGCCGCAGTTCCCCGAGATCGTGTTCCAGGACGGCAGCGACTCGAACCTCTCGCACTCGCTCGCGCAGAGCTCGCCGGAGCGGCACTTCTGTCGGCCGATGCTGCGCGATGAACCGGAATGGGACGCCGGGTCGTGCGCGTCCGCGAATGTCGGTACCGACAAGGGGCTGCTCGGCCCGCGCCAGAGCCTGTACCCACCGCGCAACGATCTCGTGCTGTCCCACGAGGACGATCCATCGGCGGCGATGTACACGCTGCTCAACCCGTTCGACGCGGTCTCGCAGGCGACGCCGGCGAGCGGCGTACCGGCGCGGTTCACGTGGAATGCGCCGGGCACCGTTCCGCCCGGCAACTACACCGTCTGGCTCGAGGTCGCGCGCGAGTTCGATCACAACGCGACCTACAGCATCGCGGCGCGCCCATCGCCGGCGAACATCCCGTGGCGCGAGTATGGCGAGCCGTATCGCGGGCAGCCGTCCGTGGTCTATCGCACGCCCATCGCGCTCGGCACCGAAGCCGTGACCACCACGCTCGACTACGCGGGCTACGGCGACCCCGATGGCGCCGATGGCAATGTCCGCGAACCGGACAGCACGATCTCGACGGGCGTAGCCGGCTCGGGCGCCGAGCGCCTCGCGATCCGCGCCGATGGTGGCACGCCGTATCGCGTGCGGGTCACCACGCGCACCGAGCGCGACGCGATCCGGCCGGCGGCACCCGGCGGCGCCGAGGTCAACACGCTGTCGAGCACTACCGCGACGATCCAGTTCACCGCACCGGGCGACGACGATCAGCTCGGCCGGGTGGCCGGCTACGAGATCCGCTACGTCGCCGGGCCCAGTCTCGACGAGGCGAGCTTCGCGACGGCGATGGAGCTCAAGCCCATGCTCGCGATCGGCGAGGCCGGCACGGTCGAGGAGCTCACGCTCGACGGGCTGCTCTACGACACCGAGTACACCGTCGGCATCCGCGCGATCGACGACTGCCGCAACCGCGGCGCGCTGACGTTCGTGACGTTCCGGACGACCGAGCGACCGAACGGCACCGTCGAAGCGTGCTTCATCGCGACCGCCGCGTACGGCTCGGTGATGGCGAACGACGTCGAGATGCTGCGGCGGTTCCGCGACCTGCTGCTGCAGAACACCGTGCTCGGCGAGCTCGCGGTCGAGGCGTATTACACGTTCGGTCCCGCGGTGTCCGGTGTCATCGGCGAGTCCGAGGTGCTACGCACCACCGCACGCTCCGCACTCGCACCGCTCGTCGTGGTCGCCCGCGCGTTCCGGTTCTGACTCAGTCGCGCGACGTCACGGCGACGCGGCCGACGAGCGTGACCGGGATCTGATCGACGGTCGCGCCGCAGGTGCGCTCGACCATCAGCGCGCCATCGATCGATAGCGCGAAGCCCGCCGGGTTCGTGCCGTTGTCGCAGACGCCGGTCGCGGTGACCGTGCCGGTCGGCATTGGCAGCGTGGATCGCGAACGATAGGTGCAGGTCGCGGTCGTACCCTGCAGATCGATCACGCGGACATCGCCCATCGCGGTGTTGCCGAGCGCTCGGTTGCCGCTGCCGAGCAAGTCGGGTCGCGGGATGCAGAACGTGATGAGGCCGGCACCGCCGATCGCCTGGCCCTCGATCGAGAGGCTGATCACACCCTCGGGCGCCGCCGGATCCGGACAGTCGTTGCCGCTGAGGCTCGAGAGGTTGCCGTAGGTGACCGCGAGATCCCCGGGACCCGTCGACGTCACCACGAGCCCTGCAGCCGGTGCGCCGTCGGTGCCACACGTCCCGCCGCTGCCGTCGTCGCTGCAGCTCGTCGCGAAGGCCGATGCCGTGGCGATCGAGATCGCCGCGATCAACACGCGCCCGGTACTCGAATCAGTACTCGAACGGCAGCGTGAGGGCGAGGTGGATGACGAAGGCATTCCCGAACCGATTGTCCTGAGCAACGTACTGAAGGATGCCCTCGAATCGCGCCGCCGACCAGCGCCCACTCAGCTCGAAGGCCTCGCCGAGCATGCCGAGCTTTGCCTCCACGGCATGGGTGTGGAAGCGCGAGAGCTTGACGTCGTCGGAGATGTACATCTGTTGCTCGTTGTAGCGGTCCCGGTAGAAGAACGCGCGGAGCTGGCTGTGGAAGCGATAGCCGAACGACGCGTCGGCCGTCTCGCCAACCTGCTGGACGATCCGGACCTCGGGGGTGTGCGCGCCGGCGCCGACCGCGTCGCGCCGCAACCAGTCGTCGCGATAAAACCGGTAGCCGGCGACGAGCGTCGTCTTCGTCGCGTCGAGGAAGTACCGCGCCGAGATCCCGAGCGCCTGTCGCAACCGCTCGGTCGGATGGCGCTCGCGCTCGGTCATGATGCCGACGATCGCGCTGCGATACGGGTTCGACTGGAAGCCGCGCAGCGCCGCGACGTCGTAGGTCAAACCGACGACGGCGCGCTGGCTCACGAGCTGGCGTACCGAGAGATAGCCGTTGTAGGTCGCCAGCTCGCACTCGGTCGTAACGACCTCGCCGGGCGCGCACTGCAGCATCAGCTGCGCGAGCCCGCTCGCCGGGCCGCCGCTGATCGTGTCGTTGCCGACGCCGCCGCCGATGCCGAGCGTCGTGTTCTTCTGCGCGAGATCGACTTCGGCGCGCAGGCCGACGTAGAACGAGACGTAGTCGGACTCCGTCGAGTACTTGCCGACGGCGCCGAGCCGCATCCCGTCGGCGGCGTCGAGCAGGTGGGTGTAGCCAAAGCCCACCTCGTAGCGGTTCTCGGTGAACGGCTCGGCCTCGACGGCGCCCGCGGACTGCGACGCCGACGTGATCGCGTCGACGAGGAAGTGGCCGTTCACCAGCCCGCGTTCGCCGACCTCGAACATCGCGTCGAGCATCGGTTGGACGACGCGCGTCGCGCGCTCCTTGTAGTAGACGCCACGCGCCGAGATCGAGCCGTCTGCGCGCGCCACCGACGAGGCGAGGAAGCCGGGTGCCGTGACGGCGAGCCCGAGCGCTACGACCGCTAGTTGCAGCCGCATCCGCCGCCTGGCTGTCCGGTGCCACCGTCGGCGCCTTCGCGAGATCCGGTCGCGTGCTGCGAGAACCGGCTCTCCCCGCTGTCGCGATCGTTCGTCATCGCGCGCTTCGCGTGCACGCCGCGCTGGTGCGCCTGGACTCGCACGCACCCGGAAGCTGCAAGCATCGTGACGAGAGCTGTGACAACCAGCGCGGTGAGCCTCACGAGCGACGACCATATCACGCAGCCCGCGTGGCGAGTGTGGGGGGAACCGTTGTACACCTCGCGCATGAAGAGCTTGCGGTTCTTGCTTCCTGTCCTCGTGGCCTGTAGCGGCACCCAGGGTGGCTCGACGGCAACCGGTGGTGGTGGCGGCGGCGGTGCCGGTGCCGGCAAGCCCGCGCAGGCCGGTGACGTCGCGGTCGAGGTTCCGACGATCGCGATCTCGGGCATCATTTACGAGCCGAATGCACTCGGACGCCCGGGGATCCCGACGAGCGCTCCCAAGAAGAAGACCACGATCGAGAAGCAGCGCGCGCTCGTCGCCAGCACGAAGGACCCGGTCCAGAAGCAAGCCCACGCGGTCGGCCTCGCGACGCTCCTCTACCTCAAGTCGAAGGAGGTGCAGGGCGACGAGCAGAAGCCGCTGATGACCGAGGCCCGCCAGGTGCTGCGCGACGTCTCGCAGACGCTCGGCGACAAGACCGACGAAGTCACGATGCTGTTCCTCGCGAGCTACGAGATGTACTTCGAGGACTACCCGGCCGCCGACAAGGCGTGGGCGTCATTGATCACGAAGACCGCCGCATCGAAGGACAAGGACAAGGACAAGGACCTTCCCTACTTCAAGACGTGGTGGGGCTTCGCGCTGCTCAAGCAGTTCAAGAACGCCGAGGCACTCGCGCTCGTCAAGGACGAGCCGCTCTCGGACAAGTTTCCCGAGCTCGCGTACGTGACTGCGTGGGCGAAGTGGCGCGCGAACGACGACGCCGGTGCGTGGAAGGCAATCTCGACCGCGGCCAAGAGCTGGCCGGGCAAGAACGACGTCCTCAACGAGGAGCTCTACCTGTTCGCGGCGCGCTCGAACGTCTCGTTCAGCGAGGTCACGCCACAGCTGTTCGCGGTGTTCAACGCGAAGCAGAAGGCGCAGCAGTACGAGGTGCTCGTCAAGCTCGGCCTCAAGGCCTACGCGGCCGCGGGCCGCTGGGCCGACGGTGTTGCCGCGCTCGACAAGGCGCTCGAGGTCATGGGCAAGGACGTGCCTGCTCACGAGCTGCCGGTGATCCGCTACTCGCAGGCCGACTTCACGGTCCGGCTCGACGATCCCGAGCGCGCGGCGACGTACGCGAAGCAGGCTGTCGAGGCGTTGCCGGGTTGCGGCCAGAAGTGCACCGACAAGGACAAGCAGGACGTCGTCAGCGCGGTCTCGGGCATCGCGCGCGTCTTCCACTTCGTCTATGCGACCGCGAACGACGTCCGCTACTACCAGCCGGCCAATGATCTCTACTTGCTCACGATCCCGCTGATCATGGACACGACCACGCGCAACGAGCGCAACAAGGACGCCGACACCCTGCAGCGCACGCTGAAGAACACCAAGGCTGGCACCGGCACGCACGACAAGGATGCGATCCGCGTCCTCACCGAGCGCCACAACCAGGAGATCCAGGCCTGCTACGAGGCCACGCTGACCACGAGCCCGAAGCTCGGCGGCAGCATCACGGTGCAGCTCGAGAGCGACGCGACCGGCGCCGTCAAGGGCGTGACCACCGAGCCGAAGGCCGGCCTCGCCGAGCTCCCCGCCGTCGCGGGCTGCGTCGCCGATCAGGTCAAGACCTGGAAGCTGCCGAAGCGCGGCATGCCGGGCTCGACGCGGATCAAGCTGAGCTACACGCTCGCGACCAAGAAGCCGTAGTCACACCGCCAAGGCGCGACGAACGCCAAGACGCCAGGAATACGGCGATGTGCTGATCTGGATGTTTTGGAACGCCAAGACGCCAAGCCGCCAAGATCTTATCGGGATCGATTTCTCGTGCCGGGCGGTCTGCCGCGCATCTGTGTGCAACCGGGTGTGCAACCGGGAATATGGTGTGACGTATCGCGCCGCGACTGACCGTCCGCCGAAACCAACCTTGGCGTCTTGGCGTCTTGGCGTTCCAACCGCTCGAACACGCAGCGCCGCAGCGCGAACAACAAGCGGCGACCCAGCGTGCGCGAAGCGAGCTTGGCGGTGACAGTCAGCGAAGCGAGCTCGGCGGTGTTAGCGGATCACGGAGCGGCGCTTCGCGGTGCGGCGGGGGCGGCGGCGGCGGGCGGCCAGCGAGACGCCGGCGAGGCGCGCGGCACGCTGGAGG
>JACCTC010000310.1 GCA_013812655.1 Deltaproteobacteria bacterium
CGCTCGTCGATCTCTACGACAAGACGGGCCGCACCGAGGACTACCTCCGCACGATGGAGCGGCTCGGTCAGGTCGCCCCCGAGGGCGAGAAGCTCGCGACGCTGCGCAAGCTCGCCGCCGAGCTCGAAGATCGCGATCCCGCGCGCGCCGCGCAGGCCTACGAGAAGCTGCTCGCCGCCGACGCTTCGGCCGACGACGCGTACCGCGGGCTCGAGCGCGTGCTCGAAGCCCAGGAGAACTGGTACGAGCTCGTCGCGCTGCATCGCCGCCACATCGCGGCCGCGAAGACGCCGGCGCAGCGCCTGGAGCTCTACCTCGCGTCCGCCGAGGCCTACGAGAAGCATCTCGACGATCCGCACAAGGCGATCGAGGCGCTCCTCAACGCGATCGCGATCGAGGACACCAACAAGACCGCGCTCGCCGCGCTACCGCGCCTCTACATGCGCACCGAGGCGTACGACCGCGCGGTTGATTCCCTCGTCCGCCACGCGACGCTCGAGGGTGATCGCGGCGCAAATCTATTGGCCGAGGCCGGCACGCTCGCGTACGAGAAGCTCGGTGACGCCGAGGTCGCGCAGCGTCACCTCGATCGCGCGATCGCGCTCGACGCCGAGCACTACGGGGCCCTCAAGGGGCTCGCGCAGGTGCACGCGAGCCGCGGCAACTGGACGCAAGCTGTCGAGCAGATGCTCCGCGCCGAGGGCGCATCGAGCAACCGCATCGAGCGCGTCGAGCTCTTGTGGACCGCCGCGCAGATGGTCGACCTCAAGCTCGAGGATCCGAACCGCGCGCTCGAGCTCTACGAGCGTGTGATCAAGCTCGATCCCGATCACGTCGACGCCGGTCAGCGGATCGCCGATCAGCTCGTCGCCGCGAAGCGCTGGGACGATGCACTGCCGGTGCTCGAGATGCTCGCCCGTCAGGCCGAAGGCCTCGATCGCCTCGAGCGCAGCCGTCGCGAGGCCCAGCTGGGTCGCGCGTACGAGGCGCTGCACCGCACCGAGAAGGCCGCCCGCCACTACCGGCTCGCGGTCGAGCAGGATCCCGACAGCCTCGAGGCCTCGATCGGTCTCGCCGCCGTGTTGATGACGGAGGCGAAGGCGAACGAAGGCAGCGAGATCGCCAACGAGCAGTGGCGTGAAGTCGACCGGCGCTATCGCGAGATCCTCGCGCGGCACCGCAGCGGCATCGCCGACAGCCGGGTCGCCGAGATCTGGTACCGGCTCGGCGTCGCGTCGCGTGCCCTCGGGGAGGACAAGAAGGCCGAGCAGAGCTTCCGGCGCGCGCTCGAGCGCGAGCCGCTGCACGAGGCCACGCTCGGCGCGATGGTCGAGCTCGGCGGCGCCCGTGGCGAATGGAAGATGGTCGCCGACGCGAAGCGCGCGCAGGTCGAGGCGCTCGCGAAGACGCCGAACAGCGAGGAGCGTCGCGCGAAGCTGTACGAGGAGATCGGCGACATCCAGCGCGAGCGGCTCCGCGACGTCAACGCGGCGACCGGCGCCTACTGCGAGGGCATGACCCTGCAGCCCGGCTCGCGCACGCTGCTCCACAAGCTGCTCGAGTCGTTCACCGAGCAGAAACAGTGGCGGCGCGCGATCGAGACGCTCGATCAGCTGTCCGCGCAGGAGACCACGTCGGATCGCCGCGCGCGGTTCCACTACACCGCGGCCGTGATCGCGCGTGACGAGCTGAAGGACAGCGAGCTCGCCGTCGAGAAGTTCCACGCCGCGCTCGACGACGCGCCGATGACGCCGCGGGCATTCGAGGCCGTCGAGAAGCTGCTGGAGGAACGCAAGGACTGGAAGAACCTGGCGCGCGCGTATCGCCGCCAGCTCAAGCGAATGGGCGAGGACGCGCCGGTCGAGGTGCTGCTGCCGCTGTGGACGCGGCTCGGCGACACCTACCTCGAAGGGCTCGGCGACAACGAGGCTGCGACCGAGGCCTACCAGGTCGCGTGCGAGCTCGCGCCGGACGATGTCCAGCGCCACGAGCAGCTCGCGGACCTCTACCTCGAGGCCGGCGAGGCTCGCCGTCACGAGGCGATCGCCGAGCTGCAGTTCCTGCTCGGGCACGCCCCGGATCGCGTCGAGCTCTACAAGGCGCTCGCGAACCTGTATCGCGCCGAGCACGAGCTCGACAAGGCGTGGTGTGTGGCCCAGGCGCTCGTCTTCCTCGGCGCTGCTTCCGACGAGGAGAAGCTGCTGTATCTGAAGTTCCGCCCGGCCCAGTTCACCCCGGCACCGCGCCGGCTGACCGAGGAGCTCTGGCAGAAGTCGATCATCCACCCGAAGGAGGACCGCCACGTCGGCGCGATCTTCTCGTCGACGCTGGCCGCACTGGCGGCGAGCA
This sequence comes from Deltaproteobacteria bacterium, assembly GCA_013812655.1. Lineage (GTDB taxonomy): Bacteria > Myxococcota_A > Polyangia > Haliangiales > Haliangiaceae > JABFXX01. The sequence continues at coordinate 2,350 of JACCTC010000310.1, forward strand.
CGGCGCAGCCGATCACGTCGTTCGGGCTCACGGCGGAATCGCGGACCGATCTCGATCGCGATCCGCGTGCGGTCAGCCGCATCGTCAAGTACGTCTCCGGCGTGCTCGCGATCGACCCGGCTCCGATGGTGTGGCTGCAGGAGGCCGGCGATGGCCTGCGCGTCGCCAACACGGTCGGGCTCGGTGCCGAGCGCCAGCGGCTCGTGCCGTCGCTCCTCGTCGGGGCGCCGCAGATCGGCAAGAATGACGAGCGCGAGCTCGCGTTCGAGGTCGGCAAGCGGATGGCGTATCTCCGCCCGGAGCGGTTCGTGACGCTCGCGCTCGGCTCGCTGCCGAAGCTCGAGGCCGCGTTCTCGGCGTCGCTGCTCGCCGGTGGCAAGAAGCTCATCTCGCACGATGGTGCGTCGTTCAACCAGGGCGCGAGCGAGGAAGCCAAGAAGCTCGCGCAGACGCTGCGGCAACAGGTCCCCGGCCCGCTCCTCGAGCAGGTCGGCGAGCTGTCGACGAAGCTGTCGGGCCGCGTCGGCAACGGCCTGGTGTCGGGCTGGCGGACCGCGACGGACCTCACCGCGAATCGCGTCGGCTTCATCGTCGCGAACGATCTGGAGACCGCCGCGAAGGGCATCGCGACCGAGGGCGCGGCGCTGTCGAGCATGTCCGTCAAGGAGCGTCTGCGTGACCTCCTCGCGTATGCCGTCAGCGAGCACTACTTCCTGGTGCGGCGTCACCTCGGGTTGCATATCCGCGGCGAGGCCTCGGCGTGATCGCGCGGGGCGGCTTCGCGGTGGTGCTCGCGACCGTCGCGCTCGCGGCGTGCGGCGGCGGCACCGACGAGCCAGAGTGCCCGACCGAGGACTGCTCGGTCCCGGGCAGCACGGTCGTCAAGTGGCGGTTTCACGAGTACCCGCAGTGGGGGTTCCTCGCGGATACCTGCCTCGATCTCGGCGTCACCATGGTCCGCGTCGAGGCGATCAACGTCGCCGATCCGGCGGCGTACTTCATGCTCGACAAGGGCTGCGGCGAGGGCCAGGCCACGTTCCTCCGGCTGCCCGAGGGGACCTACGACATCGCGGTGACCCCGCTCGACGAGACCGGTGCGCCGGCCGTCTCGGCTCCGGCGCGGGGTCAGGTGGTCGCGGGCCTTCCGGGCGCGCCCATCGAGACCACGATCAACGTCCCGCACGACGTCTGGACGCGCGCGTACACCGGCACGTTCCTGTTCAAGCTGTCGTGGAACGGGATGGCATGCGAGCCCGCCGCGGTCGCGACCCAGACCTTGAAGCTGATGATCGACGGCGCGGTCGTCAACGAGCGACTCGACAACAACCAGAAGCTCGATGGCACCGACGACAAACCCTGTCGGTCATTCACCGAGCCGTTCGCGCAGTTCGTCGCAGACCTGCCGTTCGGGCCGGCGACGATCGCGGTGACCGGCAAGGACATCGATGGCCTGACGAAGTTCGACCACGAGTTCGAGACCTTCATCGGGGTCGGTCAGAACAACCCGACCATCACGTTCGACCTGCCGCTTCCGCCGGCGATGTGACAGGGTAAGCGCGTGCGCGGTCGCGGTCGCGGGCGTCTCCTTGGCCTGGTCGGCCTGGTCGGCCTGGTCTGCACGGTGATTGCCGGGTGCGGAGCACCCACGGCCGCGCCGAGCCCGCAGGTGCTGACCGCCTCGAGTCCGCGGCTACCGTCACCTGCACCGGTCGATGGCCGCGTGCGCGGCGGCGCATACCTCACCGCGATCGCAGCGCAGATCCAGCCGCGGTGGAGCCAGTTCCTCGAGGACTGCCGCCTGCGCCTGCCGAAGACCGATCCGCTCAATACGCCGACCCTCGCGACCGTGGTCGAGCTCGTGATCGCCAAGGACGGCAAGCTCGGGTCCGTACAGACCCTGCAAGGCAGCGGCAACGGCGACTTCGATACTGCTGTGGCTGACGTCCTCGGTGACATCAAGCTGCCGCGACCGCCTGCCGAGCTCGAGTCCGACGATGGCCGCGTCCACGTGAAGTGGCTGTTCGCGCGTGATCGCCGGCAAGCGGGACCGGCGACCGCGCAGGTGATGGTGCTCGAGCTGCCGCTGCTCGCGGTCATCGAGCGCATGCTCGCGGCACGCGCGGTCTCCCGAGCCGCGACCCGGATCGCGAATGCATCGGCGACCGACCCCGATCGGCTCGCCGCGACCGAGCTGGTCATGATCGCCGTCGTCCGCGACGAGCTCGCGAGCCTCGACCGCAACGTCCGGCGGGTCGCGATCGAGGCCGTCGGTCGCGCGCGGCTCCACGTGCTCACTCGCGAGGTGCATCAGCTCGCGACGGCGTCGAGCGATGTCGATGTCCAGATCGCCGCGATCGGTGCGTCGGCGAGCCTCGGCGATGTCGCGATCGTTCCGACCCTGATCGCGGGGCTGCAAGGCGAGCTCGCGGAACGCCCGGCCATCGCGCTCGCCAAGGTCGAGGCGCTGGTCGCGCTGGGCCACGCGCGCGAGATCGCTCCGGTGATTCGCGCCGCGCTCGACGAGCCGCCGGG
>JACCTC010000319.1 GCA_013812655.1 Deltaproteobacteria bacterium
GCTCCATCTCGGGCACCCGCGCCTTGTAGCACGCGGACAGGTTGACCACGGCGGCACGGGCTGGGCAGACTCGTCGGCATCATGCCGAAGTTGATCCGGATCAATACCGGAGACGAGATCGGAACCATCACCGACAAGCAGCTCGCGTTCCTCGTGGCCCAGCTCGAAGAGGATCACGAGGAGGATCAGGACTACTACATCGATCGCGAGACGCTCGAGCTGCTCTCCGATAACGGTTGCGACCCGGAGCTCCTCGCGATGCTCGAGAAGGCGATGGGCGACGACGACGAGATGGACATCGCCTGGGAGTGAACGCGCGACACTGTTAGCGGCGTACGCAGCGTCACAGTTGATCGCTGCATTCGGTCTCGATTCGTCGTGAACGTCAACAAACGAGCTGATACAAGGGCCGCCATCTATGCAGCGGTTCCTGGTCGTATCGGTCCTTGGCGTGGCGGTGTTCGGATGCAGCGATGACGGAGGCAACAAGCTTGCTCCCGACACCGCGCTGGTCGAGACGCCACCGGCGCTCTCCAACGCCGGGCGCGTCCGCATCCTGTTCGAGGCGCGCGGCAACGCGAACACGTTCTTCTGCCAGCTCGACGCGAACCCGCCATCACCGTGCGTGTCGCCGTTCGAGGCCGACGTCGCCGACGGCGATCACACCTTCGCGGTCGCCGCGGCGCTGAACCAGAACGTCGACGAGACGCCGGCGATGCACGCCTGGCACATCGACACCGCCGTGCCGGAGACGACGATCGTCTCGGGTCCGCCGTCGCTCGACAACTCGCTGGCGCCCGAGCTCGCCTTCACCGGTACCGACAACCGCGACGAGGCAGTGACGTTCGAGTGCGCGCTCGACGGCGCTGCGTTCGCGGCCTGCACGTCGCCGCATACGTTGACGGTCGTCGACGGCGCGCACAGCTTCCTCGTGCGTGCGAAGGATGCCGCCGGCAACATCGATCCGAGCCCCGCCGACCACGCGTGGACGATCGACGCGACCGCGCCCGACACCGCGATCATCCTGGGGCCCCCGGCGGGCACGACGTCGGGCCCCACCGGCGAGCTCACGTTCTCGTCACCGGACGCGACGGCGACCTTCGAGTGCTCGCTCGATGGCGCGGCGTTCACGGCCTGCACGTCGCCCTTCGCCTTCACGCTGCCGGACGGCGTCCACACGTTCGCGGTGCGCGCGAAGGATCCGCTCGGCATCCTCGATCCATCGCCGGCGACGCGCACGTGGACGGTCGATGCGACTCCGCCGCCCGTGACGATCACGACGACGCCGAACGACCCGTCGAACGTCACCACGCCGATGTTCGGGTTCACGTCGACCGACGCGACCGCCACGTTTGCCTGCCAGGTCGACGGCGTCACCACGTTCACCGCGTGCACCTCGCCGTTCACATCTCCGGCACTCACCGACGGCAGCCGCACGTTTCGCGTGCGGGCGACTGACCCGTTCGGCAACACCGGCGCCCCCGCGACGTTCACCTGGTTGATCGACACCGTCGCGCCCACCGTCACGCTGACGGCACAGCCGCTGGCGCTCAGCAACGATACGACGCCGACCGTGGCGTTCACCACGGCGGGCGCGGCGGTCGCGCTCGCATGCGCGGTCGATGCTGGCGCGTTTGTCGCGTGCACGTCACCGTTCACCACCACCGTCGCCGAGGGCACCCACACGCTCACCGTGCGCGCGACCGATGCGGCCGGCAACAGCGGCACCGCGACGACCGCGATGTTCGTCGTCGACATCACGCCGCCCACCGTCACGATCACGGGCCAACCGCTCGCGCTCAGCAACGATACGACGCCGACCGTGACGTTCACGACCGCAGGCTCGGCGGTCGCGCTCGCGTGTGCGGTCGACGCCGGCGCGTTTGGCGCGTGCACGTCGCCGTTCACCACCACCGTCGCGGAGGGAACCCACACGATCACCGTGCGTGCGACCGATGCGGCGGGTAACAGCGGCACCGCGACAACCGCGATGTTCGTCGTCGACACCACGCCACCGACGGTCGCGATCACCGGTCAGCCGCCCGCGCTGAGCAACAACAACGACCCGCAGGTCGTGTTCACGACCGGTGGCAACCCGACGTCGACGCAGTGCCAGGTCGATGGCGGCACGCTCGTGACGTGCAGCTCGCCTCACACGTTCACCGATGTCGCCGACGGCGCGCACACGATCACCGTGCGGGTCACCGACGCCGTCACGAACACCGCCTCGGCGACGACCGCGACGTTCACGATCGACACCGCGCCGCCGGTCATCGCGTTCGTCGAGGCACCCCCTGCGACCTGGCCGGTCAACTACTTCACGATGCAGTTCACCGTCACCAGCGCGACGGCGATCAGCTGCTCGACGAACGGCGGCGCGTTTGTCACGTGCGCGAGCCCGTTTGCGCTCAGCGGCCTGGCGTACGGCGCGAGCTCGTTCACGGTCCGTGGCGTCGACGCGGCGGGCAACGCCGCGCAGCAGACGACGAACTGGACCTCCGCGCGCGGCCTCGTCCTCCACTACCCGTGGGAGGTCCGCAAGACCAACAACACGAGCGCGCTCAGCCAGCGCATCTCGCACAGCCCGACGGGCAGCACCGGCATCGCGAATGTCGGCGGCTGGGCAGGCGCCGCGGCCGGCAGCAACGTCACCGCGCACACCTACGCGGACACGATCCGCGCGCTGTCGTCGTCGCCCGACGGCATGTACACGGCGTCGTTCTGGATGCGGACTCCCGACGGCGCGAACGCCCCGACGATCTTCTCGACACTGACGACGCGCGGCGGCCTCAGCGTCGCGTTCACGAACAACCTGCTCGCGGTGACCGTGCGCGAGCCGGATGGCAGCTCGTTCGTCGGTACGGCGACGATCGCGCTCGATCGCTGGGTCCACGTCGCGCTGCGCACCACGACGAACGCCAACCGCGTCGAGATCTGGGTCGACGGCGCACTCCGCAACAGCGTCAACACGCCGACCGCGACCGGCTTCGGGGCCGGCCAGGCCACGGACCTCACCGTCGGGACGTGGGCGAACCTCGACGTCGACGATCTGCGCTTCTACAACCAGGTGTTCACGAATGCCGAGATGTGCACGCGGCTTGCGCGCGGCGTCCTCGACGCGAACGGCCGGTGCGTGGCGTTGAGCCCGGGCTTCGAGATGGATTTCGAGGGCAGCCAGATCAAGGACACCGGCGCGTGGAACCTCGACCACGGCTTCCCGCAGGGCGCGACGTTCGCCACGAACACGCTCGGCCTCATGATGACGCTCGGCAATACGTTCGACTGGGGCTACTTCGCGGGCCAGGGCGCGACGTTCAACGCGAACGTCAATGCGCTCCCGGGTGGCCGCTCGTTCACCCTCGGGTTCGTCGCGGGCGGCGCGTTCGGCCGGCTGATCGACTTCACCGCGCCCTGCAACCTCTCCGGCGCTCCGCCGCCGTGCGGGATCAGCCTGAGCTATGCAGATAACGGGACGCTGTCGATCTACACGGCCTCGCCGAACGTACAGAAGACCACCGCGGTCACCAACGGCGTCACGCCGAACCGGTTCAATAACGTCGTCGTCACCGAGCAGCGCTCCGGCACGACGACCGTGTCGATCACGGTCTTCGTCAACGGCAAGTCGACCGTGATCGCGATCGGTGCCGGCGATGTCTATCAGCGGGTGTCGAACAACGTGCGGCTCAACCAGACCCCCGGCCTGTCGGTCGACGAGTACGAGTTCTGGCCGGCGGACCTGTCGGCGAGCCCGGAGCTCCTCTGCGAGAACGGTGCGGACGGCACGTTCGACATCGTCACTGGCACCTGCTCGCTGACCGCCGGTCCGTAGCAGCGGCTACGTCAGGGGCCGGTGGCTAGTCGAGTTGCGACGCACCGGGTCATGATCTCGATAGATTAGGCCAGCGGGGAGCCGGCACCCGGCTTGCTGAAGGCGGGTGCACCCAACGGAGCCCCCATGAACCGCCTCGCCACAGCACTCGCTCTCGCCACCACCGCTCTCTCCTTCTCGGCCATCTCGGCCTGCACGGACGAGGACATCTACGAGGGTGAAGAGGTCAAGTCCGAGGACGGCAAGACCGACACCAGCGCGCTCGCGGTGTTCGTCGACTTCACGTTCCAGGGCACGCTCCTGACCGACTCGTCGTTCAACGACACGTCCACGGTGCAGGACCAGCTGCTCTACACGGTCGGCCAGCTCAACGGCTTCAACTCGGTGGGCCGCGTCGACAAGGCCGTGATCACCAACATCACGAAGACCTCGGTCGGCGGCAAGACCCAGCTCAAGTACACCGCGAAGCTGCCGGTCGCCTGGGGCAAGCGCAACGACATCCCCGCGACCCACGAGCTCCAGCTGCCGCTCGACATCTCGTCCGCCGGTCAGCAGGCGTTCGCCACCAAGTACAGCCACGACTGTGTCGACTTCGGCGCGCACGACGTCGATGCCGGCTCGATGTTCTACTACTACCGCCCGAAGGCCTCGCGCTGCCGCCTCGCCGAGGCCGACATCGCGCGCGTCACCGCGACGGTGACCCCGAGCCCGCTCCAGAGCGCCGGCAAGTTCCCCGAGATCGACAAGGTCTGGGAAGACGGCAAGCTCGAGATGCTCGCCATCTTCGGCAAGTACGAGGACGGCGCGACCACCGCGTCGGACGCCGGCGTCGCCGCGTACAACACGTTCGTCTCCGCGATGAAGCAGGAGCTCGGCGCCCGCAACTTGACGACGATCCCCGCCACGATCCCCACGGCGCCGGGCGTCGGTACCCCCGACATCGAGTTCAACGCGACGCTCCCCGACGGCAAGAAGATCCACGTCGTCGCGATGCTGACCGACAACGTCACGACCGGGCTCTCGCAGCCGGCCTTCCGCGCACGCTACGAGGCGCTGTCGACTCGCGCCGACTACATCGTCTACAACGGCCACGCCGGCCTCGGCACCAACGTCCGCGCGCTCGCGCAGGCCGGCAAGTGGGTCGCCGGCCAGTACGTCGTCGTCTACATGAACGGCTGCGACACCTTCGCGTACATCGACGACGCGCTCAACCGCGCCCACAAGGCCGTCAACCCCGACGACACCACCGGCTTCAAGTACATCGACATCGTCAACAACGCGATGCCCGCCTTCTTCCACTCGATGTCGGGCGCCTCGATGTCGCTGTTCCGCGGCCTGATGGCGTACGCCGAACCCAAGACGTACGAGCAGATCTTCGCGGGCATCGACCGCTCGCAGGTCGTGCTGGTCAGCGGCGAGCAGGACAACCAGTTCACGCCCGGCGGCGGCGGTACGCCGGTGGCGTGGGCCGGCCTCGACGAGCGCGGCGCCCTGACGCGCAGCCAGACCAAGACGTTCGCGACCCCGGTGCTCGCGGCCGGTACCTACCAGTTCGCGATGACCGGCACCGGCGACAACGACCTCTACGTCCGCATCGGCAGCGCGCCGACCACGACGGCCTACGACTGCCGCCCGTACAAGACGGGCTCGAACGAGACCTGCAGCGTGACGCTCGCGCAGCCCGCGCCGGTGCACGTCATGGTTCGCGGTTACGCCGGAACGAGCTCGCAGTTCGAGCTCGTCGGCAAGAAGAACTGATTGCGACGACTCCCTTAGCTTGGTTTGATCGCGGTCCAAGGGCGCTTCGGCGTCACGGATCGCGCGACGCGGCCCTAGGAGGCTGGTGTCGAACACCGTCCTGGTGACGCGCGGGACGGCGAGCGGTGATTCGGAACCGGCGGCGAGGCCGGAGAGCGCTCCGACGGCGCCACGGACGTCGTGGCCCGGCGACGCCGCCA
>JACCTC010000327.1 GCA_013812655.1 Deltaproteobacteria bacterium
CGGCGCCGGCGCGCAGCGCGAGCCGCCGGGTCTCACCGCCAGCCGAGCCCGCCATCGCGCCGATCGCGCCGAGCCTGCCATGGACGAGCCAGCGCGATGCGAGCGCGCCCGTCACGACCGCGGCGAGCTGCCCGCTCGTGTGGATCGTCGCGGTGTCGTCGCGGGTGTACGGCACCTCGACGAGCGCGACCACCGCGACGTGCGAGCGCTCGGACATCGCGGCGCCGAGCGCGGCCGCGAGCACGAGCGGCCCGAACCGGGTCGCGCTTGCCTTGGTCACCGCGGTCTGCGCGAAGATGTAGTCGACGAGCCGCGCCCGCGCGCCGAGCTCGAGGTGATCGCCGAGCACGAAGCGGCCGGCGAGCGCGAGTTCGCCGCCGATCACGCCGTGAAAGTTCGGGGTGTCGATCAGCGCGTGCGCGGTCAGCGCGGTCGCGAGCTCGCTGCGCAGGCAGGCACTTCGCTGCGCATCGATGCCGACGTCATGGAGCGGCGTCGCCGGCGGATCGGTGACGCCGTCGCGACATGACTCGGCATCTGCGATCGCCGGGGCCGCCGCTAGCAGCACGGCGAGCGCCGTCATCGCGGTCTTCATCGCAGCGTTCATCGCAGCGCTCATCGCAGCGCTCATCGCAGCCCTCATCGCAGCCCTGGCGGAGTCCAGCCCGCGCCGTCGAGATCCACGAGGATCGGGTTGGTGAACCCCATCGGCACGGCACCCGGGATCACGCGGGTCACCGCCCATCGCGGATGCGCCGGGTCCTCGGGATCGGGGCCGGCGGTCAGCGGCCCGACGTCCTCGTCCTCCTCGACATCGGCGTCATCGATCACGCCATCGCCATTGTTGTCGGTCGTGTCGGGCACGCCGTCGTCGTCGAGATCGGCCGCGCGCGGATACGCCATGCCGGCCTCGACGATGATGAAGTCGTCGCGATCGACGAGCTCCGCGATCTCGAGAAACGCCTGGTAGCGCTGCACGCCGGCCGTGCCGAACGGATCGGTGACCCGGAGCAGCGCTGGTCCAGCCGCCACGATCGTCGTGCCCTTCGAGGTGATCACGCGAACCTCCTCGACCGGCACCCACGGCGGAGCCCGCACGTTGATCTCGAGGACATCACCAGGGGCTGGCGTGTAGGGCGCGAGGCCGACGTTGCGGCGCAGCCCTGGTACCGCGCCGACGGTCGCGGTGACGACGATGCCGTTGCCTGCGACCAGGCGGCCGTCGCGCAGCGCGGCGTCGAACCGCGTCGCATCGAATGTCGCCACCGTCATCGGGCCGCCCACGCCCTCGGCGGCGACCCAGTTGCGGGCCCAGCCGAGCTGCTGGTCGGTGAGGCCGTGCGAGTCCGAGTTACCGGCGCCCGCGACCACGTGACCCTGCGCGAGCAGCGCGAACCACGAGCCTCGCGCCTTCTGGATCTCCGAGGCGTCGGCGCCGTTGATGATCTCGATCAGGTTCCAGTCGAGGTTGCGGTGGCCGCCGGCGGGTCGCCGCAGCAGCGGACTGGCGTCGCCGATCGGCACGCGCGGGTCGAACTCGATGGCGCGGAGGTAGCCGAGGTCGCGCCCGAACAGCGGCTCGTCCCACGGATGGTTCAGCATCATCATGCCGTCGGCTCCGACGAGCGGCGCCATCCGATCGAACAGCGCGCCGGGCTCGAGATACTCGTCGGACGGTGCACCAGCACCCGCCGCCCCCGGCACCTGCACGAGCGGCCAGAAGTTGAAGTGGCCGATCACGCGCGGCACGTCCTCGCCGGGGACGTCGAGCCACGGGATGATCTGCGTCGCCTCGAGGCCGCCCATCACCGCGACCTGATCGCCGACGCCGAGCGCGCTCACCGTGCGCGCGTAGTCACCGATCACGTCGTGATCGGTCGCCGCGATCACGTCGACGCCGGCCGCGAGAAACGACTTCACGCGGTCGTCGTCGGGGATCGACGAGTCGAAGCTCGCGCGCCCGTGGACGTGCAGATCGGCCGACAGCCAGCCCGCGGGCGCGACGTCGAGCGGTGCGAGCTCGATCGCGACGGTCGTGATCTCGCCCGCGCGCAGCTCGACCTCCTGCATCGCGAGCTGATGCTCGGGCCCGGCGGTCGCGAACACCTGGTAACGCCCGGCTGGCACCTCGAGCTCGCTGCCCTGCGGATCGACGAGCGCGCGGTTGCACGCCGGTGACCTGCCGTGCGCCGGGCCGAGCCACGGGGCGCAGTCGCCGAACCGCCCGTGGAACGATCCGGTGACCGCGGTGCGGGTCGCGGCGTCTGCGGGATGCAGCACGATCGTCGCCCAGCTCGGAATGCTTGCCGTGGTCACCGCGACCTGGAGCGTCGCCGGCAACGGGACCACGAGGTCGCCGAAGTTGCCGCCCCGCGCGGTTCCCTCGACGAGCTTTCGGCCGAACGACCAGACCTCCGCGACGATCGCCGAACCGTCATCGCGCCGGTCGGGAACGGTCACCGTGAACCGGCCATCGTCGTCCGGCACCACCGAGGTCACCGGTCGGCCGGCGACCCGGATCAGCACTGACGCCCGCCGCACGTCGCCGCCGAACGGCATGCCGCCCGCCAGCACGCGTCCGGCCACCTGCGTTGTCGGCGCGTCGAATAGCTGCGCGCGCGCGGCGAGCATCGCGTCGATCGCGCGCGCTGGACCGCGGCCGGCATCGGCGGTGACGATCAGCCGCTCGAGCACGAGCGTGTCGCCGGGCTCGACGACCTTCATCGGCGTGCCGAGCGCGGAGATCTCGGCGTCGTTGACGCCCGAGACCTGTGGCCGATCGCAGGCAACGATGCCGTAGCCCGGACCGTCATCACTTGGATTCGCGCCCGCGCTGAAGTCGAGCGGCTTCCACAGCGCGGCGAGCTCCAGGAGCTCGAGCTCGGGCGTCTCGTAGCCCTGCCCCACCGCCGGCGCGAACGGCGCGACCCGCCGCTTTCCCCAGTGCGATGCGTCCGCGATCATGAACGCCTGGGTGTCGACCGAGCCGTTGAACAGCTCGCTGCGGACGCGGACGCCGAGATCGCATGCGCGCAGCTCGTAGTGGGTGACGACCCGCACCTCGGGTCGCCCGTCGAGCGTGCCGCGAACCGTGACCCGCACCGCGTCGGCATCGCGCGACGTCTCGAGCGTCGTGTACGCGAACGCATCGTCGGGCAGGATGCCCGCGAGCTGGTAGATCACCGTCAGATCGTCGGCGCCGCCCGCCGGGCCGTAGTCGATGATCACGCCACCGGTCGGCGCGAGATCGTTCGGCGCGTCGATCGTCGAGATCACGGCCGTGACGATGCCGTTCGAGATCAGGATGTCGGCGTCCGCGGCGTGGCCGTAGGTCAGCAAAAGCGGCAACGGCGCGTCGGCCGCGCGGCCGAGGTAGAGCGGCCCGGTATCGCGAGGCTCGCACACGAATGCGAGATCCGCGCACGGTGCCGGGCACGTGCCCTCGAGGCAGCTCTGCTTGCTGCTGCAGCCGGCGAGTGCGCACGCGAGCACCGCGAGCGTGATCGCACGAGTCATCCGTCACACGATAACACCAGCCCGAGCGCGCGTTTGCGAGCTGCAGCGCACGCTGCGAGCGTCGGCGTCGTCGGTGCTGGCTGGTGCCCCGGGCATGGGGTAGTGTCCGCGGATGGCAGCGCGCAGTCCTCGTCGTTCGTTCGCGAACCCCTTTGTCGTCACGTTGGCGGCCATCCCGGCCTGCGTCGCCTCCCCGGATGCGCAGTACCCGCAGCCGCCACCGCCGCAGGTCGCGCAAGGCGGGCACAGTCAGCCGCCGCCCCGGCAGCCGGACTCGACGGCGCCCGTGATCTCCAACCCGCCACGGCCAATGCCGCCGGCACCGCCGGCACCCGCACCCGTGACGCCGACGTCGCCGACGGTTGGCAGCAAGGCCGGCGGCGGCGCGTCGACCGGCGGCGGCACGACGACCGCGCAGCCCGTCGATCAGAAGCCGCCCGCGACGTACAGCTACGATCAGCGATGGACGATCTCGAAGTCCGGCGACACCTGCTTCGCGTACGCGAAGGTCGAGTGCCCGAAGCCGTCGAAGCCCGGCGGTCCGGTCGCGACGTGCAACCCGCCGCCGCCGATCAAGTACAGCTGCCTCGACGGGATGACGGCTGGCGCGTCGGTGAACGTGGTCCAGTACCGCAACACGTCGGACTGCGTCGTCGAGACCGAGCCCGTGAAGTGCCCGCCGAACACGATGTGCAACCCGCCGCGACCACAAACCGTCGCCTGCCCGAAGTACTGACGGAGCCCGCGTGTCGATCACGCCGCCGATCACGCCGCGGGTCCGGGACGAGTGGCGAGCGCGGATCGCGGCCGAGTACACGTCCGCTGCGATCACCCAGCACCTCGTGCTGTGGATGATCCAGGTCGGCGCGCCGCCCGACCTGATCGACACCGGCCTCGCCATCGTCGCCGACGAGCTCGCGCACTCGCGGCTCTCGCACGAGGTCTACGTCGCCGCCGGTGGCCGCGAGCCGCCCGCACTCGATCGCGACGCGCTCGGCCTCCGCCGCACCATGCCGCGGCTCGAGGACGACATCCTCCACGTCGTGGTGCGGTCGTTCTGCCTCGGCGAGACCGTCGCGGTCCCGCTGTTTCGCCACCTCCGCGAGGCGTGCACCGAGCCGGTCGCCAAGGCCGCACTCGATCGGATCCTCCGCGACGAGGTCCGCCATCGCGACTTCGGCTGGGACGTCCTCGACTGGCTGGTCACCACCGACGATGGCGTCCCGGCACGCGTCAGCGGCGCGCTACCCGTGATGATCGCCGATCTCGAGAGCAACTACGGCATCGGCAACGAGGCGGTCGCGAGCGACGATGGCGCGATGACCGCGGCCGATCGCGCGTGGGGCCTCGCACCGCCCCGCGACTACGCCGAGATCCTGACCCGCACGATCGAGCGCGACTTCATCCCGCGGTTCGCCGCGCGCGACATCGTCGTCCACCGCGGCGCACCGACCGCCTAGATCCGGCTCATAGATGAAATCTTGAGCGTCGCTCCCGAAGGAATGCAGCATGCGCCGGAACACCTCGGGGATCTGGCCGAGCACGGTTACGGCGCCTCGCCTGCCGACCTCTCACGTGGCGGCTTGCAGTGGCGAGTGCGATGCGCAAGTACAGTGCGGTGGCGATCCTCGCGGGGCGACGCGTACCTCCCGACGTAGAATCGCGAGGCGCTCGCGGAGGCTCCGGACGGCAGGAGTCAGTCGCGAATGCGCCAGCAGCGTGTGCCGTGACCGTCGCGGAGTGCACTCAGTCAGCGATCGAGCCAACGGTGGACGGAGGAGGCCCACGAGCCAACCGACGCTACGCTACGATACGCTACGATAGGACACTCGGCGAGCCCGGCGTGATCGAGTGGCGCGTCACCGCCAACGTGGGCTTGCGCCGCCGCCACGGCGGCCGCAGCTTCGTGCTTCTTGTAGCCAAGCGTGACGAGCGCCGTACGTGCTTCGACCAAGGTCGTCGCGCGATCGAGCTTGCTCGGTTGGCCCACGTGGGCCATCGTGTCGTGGACGCGCGTGACCACGAGGTCGTGCGGTGCCTTGCCCGTGATCGTGAGCTGGCCGCGATGGAGGGCCGCGTGACACCCATCGCACTATGCCGGGTGCTTGGTTATGCCGGGTAGACCCGCCAGTTCGACGGTGATGCGGTCGTTGGACCCGGCATAATCCGGGCGTCGGATCCTGGTCTCCACCAGCAAGAGCTGAGGAGGAGACATGATGTGGTTGCGAGGTATCGCGCGTCTCTCGTCGACCGGGGACTGAGTTCGAGGAGTCAGCACGCGTATTTGAAAACTGCGCGAGCGTTCCTCGACGAGCGCACTCCGGCGAAGCTCACCTCGGCTGATGTAACAGGCTTCGTGCGTCAAGCTCAGAGAGGTCTGAGAGATTCGAGAGGCAACGCCCGCATATCTCGGATCGCATGGCGCTCAGCGACCGACGAGACCTGGCGCTTGCCAGGAGGCTTTCGAATGAGCCTCCTCCTCCGGAGCCTCTGCAAACGTTCGCGTTCTACGTCGGGAGGTTTGCGACGTCGTCGAGAGCGCTGGGGTGCAGGAAGCTTGAATGCGAACGACGGGCCATCGTGGACACGCTGTCCGTATCGCCCAGCGGCTTCGCCGACGAGGCCCGTCGAGGCTTGTAGAAGTGGCTGGCGATGGACCAGCTTGTTGGTCGTTCCTAAATCTCTTATGAGATCTGGCTCAGATCCCGGTCTCCAGCCGCTCGATCAGCGACGCGCGTTCCTCCTCGTCGATCGGCAGACCGGCGAGCTTCGCCGCGGTCTTGGTCCAGTTGTACTCGACGCGTCGGAACTCGACCTGCTCGCCATCGTAGAGGACGTACGACGATCGGTTGTCGCCGAGGCGTCGCGGCTGACCGACGCTGCCGACGTTGACCGCCAGCTTCGCCCCGGCGATCCCGTTGATCACGCAGGGCGCCCTCGGCACGAAGAAGATCGAGCGCGGCCCGACGAACGTGTAGACGTGGTGGCGATCGATCCCGCGGTACGAATCGAACAGCTCGTGGTGAGCGTGACGGGTCAGCACGGCGGGCACGTGCGTGTGCCCGTTGAAGCCGTGGTCGGCCTGAAACTGATCGAGGAACTCGGTGATCCGCTCGTCGACCTGGCGGTTGAAGACGACGTACTGCACCTCGTGCGCGGGCCACACGTACTGCGCCGTCGGGCTCGCCGCCGAGGCGTGCACGAAGTGAATCGAGTCGACGACGCGCGACGCGTGTGCGGGTGCACCATCCGCTTCGATCTTCGCGCGAACCGCCTGCCAGACCTCGGACGCCGCGAGCAGCGGCAGGCTCCACTCGAGCACCGGGCTGTCCTCCTGATCGGGGTCCGGCGTGACCGCACACTCCTCGTGATTGCCGACCAGCCATACCTCCGCGACCTTGGCGACCAGCTCGAGGCACGCGACCGGATCGGGCCCGTAATCGATCGTGTCGCCGAGCACCGCGACCTTCTCGGCGCCGTGCGCCGCCGCATCGGCCAGGACCGCCTCGAGCGCCTCGAGGTTGGCGTGGATATCCGAGAGCACGGCCCACGAGGCCATGCCCCAGCGTAGCGCCGGGGTGTCGTCGACGTGTGACAAAGGTGGCTGATTGGTCCAGCCAATTCCCGTACTATCCGCCAGCCATGCGAAGCCTGATCCGACTCGCGATCGTCCTGGTGGTGGCCTGCGGTGATAACGGCACCGCACCTCCCGACGACGAGCGCGTCGGCACCGAGACCTATCCGTTCGGACCGTTCACGGTCGCGCCCGGCGAGGAAGTCATCGATGACTGCGTGCAGATCACGCTCGGCAACACCGACTACGTCTACGTCAACGCTGTCGAGCTGACGACCGGGCCGGGCTTCCACCACTCGAACTGGTTCTTCGTCCCGGAGTTCGCGTTCCCCGGTGTCGATGGCACGTACAAGTGCGACGACCGCGACTTCGATCAGGCGGTCGCCGCGATCCACGGCGGCGTGCTGTTCGCGCAGTCGACGCAGACCCCGAACGAGACCCAGCAGTTCCCCCAGGGCGTCGTCATCAAGATCCCGCCGCGCTCGAAGATCGTCACCCAGATCCACCTGTTGAACCCGACCGACAACACGCTGCAGCTCACGCCCGACATCAAGGTGACGTACGTCCGCGCCGCCGAGGTCACGACGACGCTGACCGGCGTGTCGTTCCAGAACGCCGCGCTCGCGCTGCCGCCGAACATGGCGTCGCGGTTCAGCGTCGAGTGTGACCTCGCGCCGAAGCACGAGATGCTGATCGGCCGGCCCGTCGACTTCAAGCTCTACTACGCGCTCGCGCACTACCACGAGCTCGGCACCGGGCTCAGCGTCGAGGCCGTGAAGCCCGACGGCACGACCAGGGCGATCTACAGCACGCAGAGCGCGGTTGGCGAACCGCTCGGGGGCGTGCTCGATCCGCAGTTCGACATGGCTGGCTTCACGAAGCTGCGGTTCTCCTGCGACTTCTACAACCCGCGCTCGACGACCGTGCGCTGGGGCGTCGGCGAGCAGGAGATGTGCGTGTTCCTCGCGTTCTCGGACTCGACGTACAACTGGGGCGGCGGCGTGCTCGAGCGGCAACCGCCGCAGAACCCGGTGCTGGTCGGCGACACGATGACCTATACGAATCCGTGCGTCGTGTTCGCGACCGACGGCTCGCGATAACCAGCGAAGCGTCGTGGCATAGTCCGCGCCGCATGAAGATCCTCATCACCGGCGCCGGTGGCCAGATCGGCCACGATCTGATCGGCGCCCTCGTCGCCGCCGGTCACGACCTCACGTCGACCGATCTCGCGCCTCGCCCGCCGAGCCACGCCCACGCGGGTGGCACGTGGCACCGCCTCGATGTCACCGACGCGGTCGCCGTGCGCGACCTGTTCTACGAGGTGCAGCCCGAGCTCGTGTTTCACCTCGCGGCGATCCTGTCGGCGCGCGGCGAGCAGGACCCGAAGCTCGCGTACGACGTCAACCAGACCGGCACGTGGAACGTCCTCGAGGCCTGTCGCAAGGGCAAGGTCGCGCGCCTCGTGTTCACGTCGAGCATCGCGGTGTTCGGGCCGACGCCGAGCGGCCCCTTGCCCGATCCGACGCCCGACGACGTGCCGCTCCATCCGACGACGATGTACGGCGTCACCAAGGTCTCGGGCGAGCTGCTGTGCAGCTACTACCGGCAGCGCCACGGCGTGGACTGTCGCGGCGTGCGGTTCCCCGGCCTGATCAGCGCGGCGATGCCCGGCGGTGGCTCGAGCGACTACGCGCTGTTCATGTACGTCGACGCGGTCCGCAAGGGCGGTTACGAGGCGTTCGCGCGTGCCGATACCCGGATCCCGCTGATGTACATGCCCGATGCGGTGCGCGCGCTGCTCGAGCTCGCGTTCGCCGCGCGTGGCCGGCTGTCGCGCGCGATCTACAACATCGCCGCGTTCTCGCCGCGCGCCGACCAGATCGCGTCCTCGGTGCAGCGCGTCGTCCCCGACGCGAAGTTCAGCTACTCGCCGGATCCCGCACGTCAGGCCATCCTCGATTCGTGGCCGAAGTCGCTCGACGACTCGGCGGCGCGCCGTGACTGGGCCTGGCAGCCGAAGTACGACCTCGACGGCATGACCGACGATCTGATCCCACGCATCAAGCGCATGCTCGAGCTCGGCGCGATCCTGTCGAGCCACTGAAGGAATCTCCATGTACACGAACGCGAAGTCCGTCTATGCCGCGCAGCTCGCCGAGATCGAGCAGGCGGGGCTGTGGAAGCACGAACGCCTGATCACGTCGCCGCAGGCCGCGCACGTGACGACGAACGGCAAGGAAGTGATCAACTTCTGCGCCAACAACTACCTCGGGCTGTCGAGTCACCCGCGCGTGATGGCAGCGGCGAAGCGTGCCCTCGACGAGCGCGGCTACGGGCTGTCGAGCGTGCGCTTCATCTGCGGCACCCAGGACGGCCACAAGGAGCTCGAGACCGCGGTCTCGAAGTTCCTCGGCACCGATGACACGATCCTGTACTCGTCGTGCTTCGACGCGAACGGCGGCCTGTTCGAGACGATCCTCGGCGAGGACGACGCGATCATCTCCGACGCCCTCAACCACGCCTCGATCATCGACGGGATCCGGCTGTGCAAGGCCGAACGCCATCGCTACGAGCACGACAACCTCGACGATCTCGAGGCGAAGCTCAAGGCGACGCAGGGCAAGCGGCTGCGGATGATCGCAACGGATGGCGTGTTCTCGATGGACGGCGACATCGCACGCGTCGATCTGATCTGCGATCTCGCCGAGCAGTACAACGCGCTCGTCATGGTCGACGACAGCCACGCGACCGGCTTCGTCGGCAAGACCGGCCGCGGCTCCGCGGAGCTGCGCGGCTGCCTCGATCGCGTCGACATCTTCACCTCGACGCTCGGCAAGGCTCTCGGTGGCGCCTCGGGCGGCTTCACGTCGGGGCGCAAGGAGATCATCGACCTCCTGCGCAACCGCTCGCGGCCGTACCTGTTCTCGAACACGCTCGCGCCGCCGATCGTCGCCGGCTCGATCGAGGCGATCAACTTGATCAGCGAGTCGACGGCGCTTCGCGACAAGCTCGAGGCGAACACCGTGCGGTTCCGCGACGGCATGGCGACGTCGGGCCTCAGCGTCCGGCCCGGCACGCACCCGATCACGCCGGTGATGCTCGGCGACGCCAAGCTCGCGGTCGACATGGCGCAGCGCCTGCTCGCGCACGGCATCTACGTCATCGGCTTCGCGTTCCCGGTCGTCCCGAAGGGCCAGGCGCGGATCCGCGTGCAGCTCTCGGCGGCGCACTCGACCGAGGACGTCGATCGCGCGATCGGGGCGTTCACCGCCGTCGCGAAGGAGCTGGGCAGCTCGTGAAGCCCGAGGACATCACCGCGAAGATCCGCGAGTCGCTCCCCGACGCGATCGTCGAGCTCCAGGATCTGACCGGTACTCAGGACCACTGGCAGGCGACGATCGTGTCGGGCGCGTTCGCGGGCAAGTCACTGATCCAGCGACACCGGATCGTGATGAACGCGCTCGCCGAGGAGCTGAAGGGCCCGATTCACGCGCTGACGCTGGACGTCAAAACGCCCGAGGAAGCGGCCTGACCCATTGAACGCGGTTTGGTATGCGTCGTCGCAGGTTGTAGAAGCAGTGAAGCTACGTCCTCGAACGCGTAGGTAGTTTTCGGTGCGCACTCCGAGGCTCATGTGCGACCCTTGGCCCTCCGAGCGTCATGGGCGTCGACGTTGCTGCAGACGAGCAGTTCGGGCCGTATCTCGTATACGAGCGGCTTGGCGTCGGAGGTATGGCCACGGTTCACCGCGCCCTGGAGCGCGGCATCGAAGGCTTCGAGCGGATCGTCGCGCTCAAGCGCCTGTTGCCGCACCTTGCCGAGGACGCGAGCTTCATCAAGTCGTTCGTGCGCGAGGCCAAGCTCGCGTCGCTGCTGAACCACAACAACATCGTCCACATCTACGAGCTCGGTCGCGTCGGCACCGAGTACTTCATCTCGATGGAGTACATCGACGGGCGCGACATCCGTCGAATCCTCCGGCACGCGCGCAAGGTCACCGGACCACCGCCGATCCACATCACGGTCGGCCTCCTGCTCCAGCTCTGCGAGGCACTCGACTACGCGCACGCGAAGGTCGACGAGGATGGCCACCCGCTCGGGCTCGTCCATCGTGACGTCTCGCCGTCGAACCTCCTGGTGACCAGCGAGGGTCACGTCAAGGTGATCGACTTCGGGATCGCGCGCGCGCAGTCGCAACAGCTGCGCACCCAGACCGGCCGCGTGAAGGGCAAGCTCGCGTACATGGCGCCCGAGGCGATCTCGGGCAAGGACCTCGACGCACGCAGCGATCTGTTCGCAGCCGGCGTGATCGCGCACGAGCTGCTGACGGCGCGGCCACTGTTCGCGAGCAAGAACGAGTACCAGACGCTGCTCAAGGTGCAGCGCGGCGACATCATCCCGCCGTCGACGTTCAACCAGGCGTGTCCGCCGGAGCTCGACGCGATCGTGCTGCGTGCCCTGGCCCGCGATCCCGACGACCGGTACGCGACCGCCGGCGAGATGCGCGACGAGCTGCTCGCGATGCGCCGACGCCACAACTTGCAGACCGGACATCGCGATATCGCGCAATGGCTGACCTGGGCGTTTTCGGTCGAGCCACCGAGCGGCGGCTTCGCGGCGCAGCCGAGCGGCGAGGTTTCGAGTGGCTTCGACGTGCGCAGTGCGCGCAGGACGCCCGCGCCGCGCAAGGAAGACGAGGAAGCCGTCGAGATCGCGTGGGGCGGCGGCGATCCCGATCCCAGCGGCGAGGGCATCGTGCTCGACGATGTCCCCGACGTCTCGGGCAAGCACCTCGCAGCCGATACCGTGCTCGCGATGGGCCAGCAGCTCGGCGAGCTCGGGCTCGATGACGACATCCCGGAATCGCAGCCCAGCCACGGCACCGGGACCGGCGAGCGCCTGCGCGCCGCGACGTTCGATGAAGGCCTCGACGACGGGCTCGACGACGAGGTGCTCGACCACGGGTTCGACGACGGGATCAACGATCACCACGACGACAACCGACTCGATCACCAGCGCGCCGGCGGCTTCGACGACGTGGTCGAGAGCGTGGCCGCGATGTCGCTGCCATTGCCGCCGCCGCCATCGTCGCCGGCGCGCAACAACCCGATGCCCGCGCGTACAAGCCAGGCCACCCGGCTGCCGACGACGCCGCCACCGTCGGGCCGGACGACCGCGCAGGGGCACACGCCGGTGGCGGCGCGCCCGCCGACGATCGAGCAGACGAGCGGACCTGTCGAGGCGCGCCACGCTCGCTCGCTCACCGATCTGTCGGGCAGCGATGACGACGACGTCGTGACGTTGCCAGGTGATTCGATGCCCGGCGACGCGACCGACCCGCACTTGCCGCTCGTGCGGTTCAAGCCACCGACGCTGCAGCCGGTACCGCCAGCGACGACGCGACCGGCGTACGCGATGCCTGGCACGCTCGGCACGCCGGTGCTCGCACCGCGCTCGAAGCGGCCGTCCGACGTCCCGATCGGTGCGTCGCTCATCGCGCGCCGCTCGCCGCGCCGAACGTGGCTGCTGTTCGGCGGACTCGCTGCCGCCGGGGTCGCGGCGACCGTCGTCACGCTGTTCGCGACGCGCGGGCAGGACACCGTCGCGCCGGTCACGAGCGTCGACCCGCCGCCGCAGATCGCGGTCGCGCAGACCGAGGGCACCGTCAAGTTCGTCACCGAGCCACCCGATGCGCAGATCGTGATCGTCGGCGCGTCGATCCATCACACCGGCTCGCCGTGGCAGCTCAGGTTGCCCGCCGGTAACCACCAGATCCAGATCCAGCGCGATGGTTACAAGGCGTGGCTCACCGCGCTCGAGCTGTCGGCGAACGAGACCCAGACGCTACGCGTGGTGCTCGAGCCGCTCACCAACCAGGCCGTCGCGACTGCCGAGGCCACGCTGATCCTGTCGTCGACGCCGCTCGGCCTCGAGGTCGTGCTCGACGGCAAGTCGCTGGGGCGGACACCGACGAAGATCCCGATCAAGCCGGGCCCGCACACCGTCGCGCTCCACCAGCAAGGCATCGAGGTCTGGCGCCACGAGCTCGTCGCGCAGGCTGCGGTCGACTACGAGTTCAGCCCGTCGATGGCCGAGGACAAGCAGCGCGAGCGCGCGGCCCGCGTCGCACCAGTCGCGGTCTCGCCATCGGGTGCGGTGGCGCCCGATGCACAGCCGGTGCGCCCGGCGCCGACCACGCCACAGGCCACGCCACCGAGCACGCCGCCCGCGACACCACCGCCGACCACCGAGCCGCCACAGCTCGCGACCACTCCGCCGTCCACCGACAAGACCGTCGACCGGCCGGCAGCACCGGCGCCCGCGCCCGCGCCTGCCAAGCCGGTCGCGTCGACACCGGCGCCGACTGCGATCACGAAGCCCGCTCCGGCGATGTCACCGTCGGCGTCGATCGCTACCACTCGCGCTGCCCCGGTCGCGGCCCCCCGCCAGGCCGGTCCGGTCGTCGTGCCACCGTCCGCTGTCACCAAGCTGTCCGGGCTGACGCCGACGATCGGCAAGACCAAGCGCGCCGAGGTCCCGCCCGTCGTCGCCGCCAAGGTCTGCATCGATCCAACGGGCAAGGTCTCGAGCGTCGCGATGATCACGAAGCTCGAGCGGCTGACCTCGGTCGACCTCAGCCACGCGATCAAGACCTGGCGGTACGCGCCCCACCAGGTCGGCGGTGTCGCCGTGTCGGCGTGCTTCGTCGTCAGCTTCCGCGTGCAGTGACTACGACTTTTCCGCGACGACGACGCCCGCGAACATGTCCATGCCGCAGGCGAACTTGACCTCGCCGTTCGCGGGCACGGTGACCGCGACGTCGACAGGCTTACCCATCGGCAGCGCGACGAGCTTGCCGTCCGGCGTCTTCAGCTCCGCCAGACACTCGCCTTCCACCGTACGCGTGAACTTGAGGTTCAGCTTCTCGCCGGGCTTGCCGGGGATCCGATCAGGCACGAAACCGTCACTGCCGGCCTCGATCGCGACCGTCCGCACCCCGTCGCTGCCGACGGTGCCGGTCGAGAGCGTTGCCGGCTTCGGCTTCGGCGCGTCCTTCGCCTTGTCGTTGCAACCGGCGACAAGTACGAGCGACAGAGCGAGGACAGCGCGAACCATGGCGGCACGATAGCGCGCTGCCGTCATGTCGACCAGCCGCGGGGTCAGTGCCGTGTTCAGAGCCGCGCGGAGACGGCGCCGTGCGCGGTGTGGTCGGCGTCGGCGAGTGGATCGGCCCAGTCCTCGAACTGGAGAATGCCGAGCTCGGTAAACCGCGTGCGCTGGCGATCCGAGAGCAGATCCATCTTCTTGATCGCGGGGACGATCTTCGCGAACAGCATCTGCCGGAACATCACCTGACCGGTGTTGTGGAGCGCGATCTCCATGCACTGCTTCGCCGGCAGCCCGGTCTTCTCCCAGACTTCCTGGAACAGGAAGCGGTCGCGCATCAGCCGCGCGGCCTCGAACACGAAGTCCTCGCGCTCGCGCTTCATGTTCTCGGGTTGATCCTTGTAGTAGTCGCGCAGCGACAGCACCCCGAACGCGACGTGGCGGGCCTCGTCGCCGATCACGTACGCGGTGAGCTGCTTGAGGAGCGGCTCGTGGGTGTTGTTGCGGATCATCGCGAACGCGGCGAGCGCGAGACCCTCGACCATGATCTGCATGCCGAGGAACTTCATGTCCCAGCGGCTATCGGTGAGGATCATGTCGAGCAGCGTCTTGAGGTGCGGGTTGACCGGATACGAGAACCCGATCTTGGTGTGCACGTAGCGGTTGAACACGTCGACGTGCCGCGCCTCGTCGACGACCTGGCTCGCGGCGTACAGCTTGCTGTCGAGATCCTGGACCGAGTCGACGAGCTGCGCGGTCGCGAGCAGCGCGCCCTGCTCGCCGTGGAGGAACTGCGACAGCGTCCACGAGAACGACTCGATGTTGAGCCGGTTCTTCTCCTTCTCGGTCATCCGGTTATAGATGTCGGAGCCGAAGAGCGGCATCAGCTGCTCGGGGGCGGTTGGCTTCTCGAGGTCGACGTCCGTGTCCCACGGCAGCACGTCGTCCGAGATCCACTGGGCGCGGCACGCCTTGTCGTAGAGGTCACGGAGCTTCGCGCGCGTGTCCTGGTAACCCCAGGTGTACGTGACGTCGAGCATCGCCTCGAGCGTCTCGATCGAAGGACCAGCGAGCCCCGTCGCGGTGGCAGCAGTAGCCATGACCGTCTCCCTTCATCCAAAAACTGAAACTGGTTTCATTTTGGACTGGCGCATGGCGCATCGTCAAGCGCATTCTGGTTGCATGGCTGCTCGAGGACGTGCGCTGGCCGGGAGCGCTCCGCGAACACCATCGCGCACGCGGCCTCCGAAGGACCCCGAGGCGCTGCTGCGCGCCACCAAGGAGCCTGATTTCCGCCAGGAGCGCTCGCGGCGCAGCTACCTCGCGCTGATCGAGGCCGCGACCGAGCTCTTCGAGCGCGAACCCTACGACGCGGTCGGGACTCCGGAGATCGCGCAGCGCGCAGGCGTCTCGGTCGGCTCGTTCTATCGCTACTTCGAGGACAAGCGCGAGATCTACCTCGAGGTCGCGCGGCGCACGATGATCACCGCGTACAAGGACACGATCGAGGGCCTCGGTCCCGAACGGTTCATCGGCCGCGCGCGCCACGAGACGATCAGCGTCACCGTCGCGGTGCTGTTCGATCACGTGCTGTCGCGGCCGCAGCTGTCGCGCAGCTTCATCGAGATGTCGCTTCGCGATCCCGACGTCGGCGACCTCAAGCGCGCGTTCGAGACCGTCTCGATCCGCAGGCTGACCGCGCTGATCACCGCGATCGTGCCCCGCACCGTGGTGCCCGATCCCGAGGCGACCGCATACGTCCTCTACGGCAGCGCGATGCAGACCGCGTACGGCCTCGCGGGCCACGGCGGACCACCGCCGATCGATGCCGCGCGTGCGCGTGCGGCGCTCACGACGTTCATCGAGCGCACGCTGTTCCCTTAGCTGTCGGCCGCGAGCACGGCGTCGAGCACCTTCGTCACGGCCCGATCCTCGGGCGTGCCGCCCGCGACCATCGCGTGGAACACGCAGACCACGGCGCGTGCCGCGCAGCTCCCGTAGTCCATCGGCACGATGTACGACGATCGCTCGCCGGACCACACCGCGAGACACGCATGATCGACGGCCTCGAGGATCCAGAAGTGCGGGATGTCGTCGGGCGTCTGCCAGGCGTGAACCTGGCGCGTGACATCGAGCGATGACCGCACGGCCTCGTGGTTGTTGTGCGACGGGTTCTCGACCCAGCGCGCGATCGCGCCGATCATGTTGTCGATGTAGCGCTTCGGCGCCTGCGACTCGCCGTCGTGTGGATAGCTGTCGGCCACGAGCTGGCACGCGGCGAGGGCGGCGCGCACGGCGTGCTGGCGATCGTCGCCGGCGGTGCGCCGCACCCAGACCACGAGACCTTGCGAGAGATAATCGTCGGCGCCTGCCCAGGCGTTCGAGACGTTCGTGGTGTTCTCGCCGAGCTCGCGCAGAGAGTCGGGGTCGGGGCGGTCACTCATCGCGACCGAGCATACGTCAAATCTCGAGGTACTCACCCTCGGCGGCAGCGAACACCGGCACCGAGGTGCGGGCCGCCGTGCGCGCGACCACCTCGTCGATCATCTCGTCGGTGGCGTCGGGGCTGTGGTGGAACAGCGCGAGCTTCTTGGCGCCGGCGCGCTCGGCGACGATGACTCCCGCGCGTGCCGGCGAGTGCCCCCAGCCGCGGCGCAGGTCGTAGTCGTGGTCGGCGTGCATCGCGTCGTGGATCAGCAGATCGGCATCGCGTGCGAGCTCGACCGCGACCTCGAGCGGCTCGTCGACCGAGGCGTACTCGACATCCGACAGGTACGTGACGGTCTTGCCGTCAGCGGTGATCCGGAACGCCGTGGTCCACATCGAGCCGTGCGGAACCGCGGCGGTGCGGACCTCGAAGCCGGGCAGCGTGATGGTCTCGCCCGGCGTGATGGTGTCGATCGAGACGCCGGCGGCGAGGTTCTCGAGGCCATTTAGCGGGCTGTAGTGCGGCGCGAGCTGGTTCTGCAGCGTCGACTCGAGCGAGGTCATGCTCGGTGCGGCGCCGAGGATCCGGATCTGGTTGCCCTTGATGAAGAACGGCGTGAAGAACGGCAGGCCCTGGATGTGATCGAGGTGCGTGTGCGAGAGCAGGATCGGCAACGTGCCCTGACCCTTGCCGAACTCGCCGGCCATCAGCTGCTTGCCGAGCTCGGTCGCGCCGGTGCCGAGATCGATCAGCAGGCGCTGACCCGCCGCGTTGACGAGCTCGACGGAGGTCGTGTTGCCGCCGTAACGCAGAAACTCCCGCCCCGACATCGCGAACGAGCCGCGCGTCCCCCAGAACCGGATCTTCAAGAGGGGCCCTTCCCCGCTTCCTCGCGCCCGCCGGCTCCCGCTCCACCTGGCGGTCGATCGACCGGCTTGGCTCCGGCGTCGGTCGCTGCCCCGATCGGCAACGTCATGCCTTCGAACGACGTCAGCACCTCGATGCCGACAAGCGCGCCCTTCGCGAGGTACTCGGCCGCGATCCGGTCCATCTGCTCGTCGCTGTGCGACGGCGCGTGGTGATAGAGCACGAGGCGGCGAACCTTCGCGGCGACGCACACCTCGAGCGCCTGGTCTGGCGTCGAGTGGCCGTAGTGCGGGAACCGCTCGTACTCGTCGGGCGTGAAGTGAGTGTCGTAGACAACGGTGTCGACGCCGGCAAGCTTCTGGATGAGCGCCTCGCGCATCACACTCAGCGCCGAGCGATCGACCTGGGACAGCGGCTCGGGGCCCTTCAGGAAGTGCTGCTTGTGCAGCACCTGATCGAACGGCGCGGTATCCGAGATGTATGCCCACGCGGTGCCATCGCAATCGAGCCGGTACCCGACCGATCCGAACGGATGGTTCAGCGCGATCGGCATGACCCGGAAGCTGCCGACCTCGAACTCGATGCCCGGGTTGACCTCGTGGAACTCGAACTGCGCGGGCACCGACTCGAGCGCCATCGGGAAGAACTCGTGGCGCGTGATGCCGCCGATCACCTGATGCAGCTCGTCCGCCGCGGTGAGCAGGCCGTAGATCGAGATCCGGGTTCCCGCCACGTAGACCGGCGAGAAGAACGGCAAGCCCTGAATGTGGTCCCAGTGCACGTGCGAGAGCAGGATGTGGTAGTGACCCGGCGCGGTCGCCGCGCGCAGCAGCTTGTTGCCGAGCGCTCGCAGGCCGGTACCGGCATCGACGATCACGGTCTCACCGCTGGCGGATCGGGCCTCGACGCACGACGTCTGACCACCGTATCGAACGGTGGCTGCGCCGGGCACCGGATAGCTTCCCCGGACACCCCAGAAGGTGATCTGCATTCGCAGGATAATTGTATCCCTTTACGTCGAAAACCCCAAAGTCGAGCGAGTTGGATGAGTTATTGAAGCATTGATGAATCCGCATCCGAGAATTCTCGTGATGGGCGCCGGCGGCATCGGTGGCATCGTGGCCGCGACCCTCACCGAGATCGGCTCGGCGGTCACCGCGGTCTCCACGAACGCGACCATCCGCGCAGCGGTCGACAAGGCCGGCTATCAGATAATCGACGAGGGCGAGCAGCGCGTGATCCGTGGCTGGGTGTCGCCTGCGCCGGAAGGCCGCTACGACCTCTGCATCCTCGCGACCCAGCCTCCGAATGTGGAGGAGGCCGCGCGCAGCGCGCTGCCCCACCTCGCCGAGGACGCACCGGTGGTCGTGCTCCAGAACGGACTCTGCGAGGAGCGGGTCGCCGCGATCGTCGGCGAGCCTCGCGTGATCGGCGGCATCGTCGCGTGGGGCGCATCGATGGCCGAGCCGGGCCGCTACGAGCGCACCGCGGCGGGCGGCTTCCAGCTGGGGCGACTCGGCGGCGCTATCGATCCCGATCTGCGGCGGGTCGCCGAGCTGCTCGAGGCGATAGGTCCGGTCACGTTGACCCAGAACCTGCGCGGCGCGCGGTGGAGCAAGCTCGCGCTCAACTGTGCGGTCTCGGCGCTCGGCACGATCGCCGGCGAGCGCCTCGGGCCGCTCGTGCGCCAGCGTCGCTATCGGAGGCTGGCGCTCGAGATCATGTCGGAGGCCGTCGTGGTCGCGCGCGCCGAGGGCGTCACGCTCGAGAAGGTCGCAGGCACGCTCGATCTCGAGTGGGTCGCGCTGACCGATGCCGATCGGGCCGCGACCCTGTCGGCAAGCCTGACCGCGAAGCACGCGCTGCTCCTCGCGGTCGGCCTGCGCTACCGGCGCATGCGGTCATCGATGCTCGCCGCGATCGAACGCGAGCGCACGCCCGCGATCGACTTTTTGAACGGCGAGGTCGTCGCCCGCGGTGCACGCCACGGCATCGCGACGCCGGTAAACCAGCGGATCGTCACTACCGTGTGGGCGATCGCGAAGGGCGAGCAGAAGTCGTCGCGCGAGACCCTCGACGCGGTCTGCGCGCCGGACTGATCGTCTTCACGCGCGCGCGCGACGTGCCGCGACCACCATCGCGAGCAGGCCGAGTGCGGCGATCACGGCGGCAAGCAGACCGAACGTCAGCCCGGGCGCGCGATAGCGCCACGCGATCGTGTGCGTGCCGGCGGTGATCGGAACGGCCCGGCGCAGCACGTCGGCGGTGAGCCAGCCGGTCTCGCGGCCATCGACGGTCGCCGTCCAGCCGGGCGCCGAGGCCGACGAGATTGCCGCGTAGCCATCGGCGTCGGTCGTGCAGGCCACGTCGATCGCGCCGGCCTCCCAGCGCCCGATCGTGCACGGCAACGGCGGACCCAGATCCGGCCGCGCCGGCCCGCTGCCACGCAGCACGATCGTGCCGCGGAGGACGCCGGTACCACCGCCGGTCGGATACATCAGATCGAGGGTGTTCGTCGGATCGACGGACCACAGCGCACCGCGCAGCACGCTCGCCGCGGGTGCAACCGGCAACTCGGCGAGCGTCCACGTCCCGCGCGTCCCGAGCGCGCGTACCTTGCGCGGCACGATCACCGTCTCCGGCAGGATGGCGAGCTCGATGCTGAAGCGATCGAGCAGCGCCCCGCCCTCGCGCGCGGCGGCGAGCCACGCCGCGTCGTACAGTCGCGAGCGCGCCGGATCTTCGCTGCGC
>JACCTC010000329.1 GCA_013812655.1 Deltaproteobacteria bacterium
CCCCAGCTCGCGGGGCATGAGGAGCACGGGGTAGAGCGCGAGCATGCCCCACGGAAAGCTACCGAGCCGCATCGTGATCGCGATGCCGAGGTGGAAGCTGAGCCCGAGCGCGATCCACACCCAGCGCAGCTGGAGTCGGTTCGAGAGCGCGCGCAGCTTGCCCGGCTGATCGCGGGTCGCCGCGAAGTAATAGAACGCGAGGTAGAGCGGCGCGCCGAGCTCGAAGGCCATCGTCAACGCGGTCGCGATGCGAGTCAGCGGCAGCGCGGTCGCGACCCACGCCGGGTCGAAGCGCGCGACGTGCGGGTCCGCGAGGATGTTCGCGAGCGCGGTGAAGCCGCCGAACGGTCCCCACGACGCGCCGCCCTTGTTGAGGCCGCCCGAGACGTAGATCCAGAGGAGCTGGAGCAACAGGAGGTAACGCGGCCATGCCGGGACCTCGTGCGCGAGCGGCTTGCCGATCCGGCGGCGCACCCAGGCATCGATCGACCACCGCGCATGCGATCGCGAGCACGCGAGGATGCCGACGACGATCCGCAGCATCATGTCGATGCCGCGCTCGCCATCCGGCGCGATGTGCCCGAGCTGCGCGCTCGCGAGGACGAACACCACGCACGCGACGCGGGTCAGCGTGCCGGTCGCGATGCATGCCGCGGCGATCGTCGCGACCAGCCACACCGTTGCACCCGACCAGCCCAGCGCGCTCGCCCAGCCGTCGTAGGCGACCGCATAGCCCACGGGCGGCGGCAAATAAAGCGCGTCGACGAGGCCGAGCCGCGCGATCGTGAACAGATCGTAGGCGAGGACGAGGCCGACGCAGATCCGCACGAGGGCGAGCGCCGCTGCGTCCTCGCGGTGATCCCACAGCGCGACCCAGGCTCGCCACGCGGCCCTCCCGCTCTGGACCAGCGCGGTCACCGCACGCCTCGCCGGAACAGTCGCTCGAACGCGTACGTGCCGAGACCGCGTGGGACGCCGTCCTCGATCACGATATGCTGCATGCGGTAGCGGACGATCATCGCGTCGGCGTGCGCGGCAAACACGCGATCGGCGAACCACTGCGCGAAGCCACCGTACTGCCCCATCGCGCGGTTCGTCGGGTTCCACGCGCCACGCACGCGGCGGTATTCGAGGAGGTCCGCGTCGGCGCGGTGGTCGGCATCGCCAGCGCGGTAGAGGACGCGCTGGGCGCCGGCGGCATCGTGGATGACGATCTCGAGGCGGTAGCGCTCGGGCTCTGCCGCCTGAAACAACGCCCAGCGCTGGCTGAACCGGAGGTGGCGCGGGATCCACGCGAACGGCTTCAGCGCCGCACGCTGCACGGGCTTGATCGCGGCGACGTAGCCGCGCTGCCACGGGTCGGCCTCGTGGAGCGGTGGGATCGGGCAGCCCTCGACGAACGCGAGCACGATCGCGAACGCGATCAGCCCGGCCCGGATTTGTCGCCAAATCTGCGGCCACGCGCCTGCCGTCCGTGACGTCACGCCGCGAGCGTACGTCAGCGCGCGGGATCGAAGCGGGTGACGTTACGCAGGAACGACGCGTCGAGGTACTCGCGGCGGATCACCTCGGCCATGTCCTCGGCCGTCGCGAACCGCTCGTAGTCGATGCGGATCACCGGGATCACCTTCGAGATGCTCTCGATGAACTCCTGGTAGCCGTCGTTGAGCGCCTGCAGGTAGCCGAGCTCGATCTTCTGCTCGACGTCGCGGCTGCGCATGCGGATCCGCTCGGCCGACGCCTCGGGCGAGACATCGAGGAACACGATCACGCTCGGCTTGCACATGAAGTTGCTCATGTTGCGAAACAGCTCGACGTATGTGCGGTAGTCGCGCTCGTCCATGAGCCCGGTCTTCGCGAGCATCTTCGCGAAGATCGAGTCCTCGTAGATCGTGCGGTCCTGTACCGCCGAGCGGCCGCGCCAGATGATCTCCTGGTGCTGCTGGAAGCGGCGGTTCAGCAGATAGACCTGCATCGCGAACGAGTAGCGGGCGGTGTCGCGGTAGAAGTCCGCGAGGTACTCGTTATCTGCGACCGGCTCGTAATAGGTGTCGATGCCGAGGTGCTTGCCGAGCGCGGTCGCGAGCGTCGACTTGCCCGCGCCGATCATCCCGGCGATCCCGATGAAGATGTTGCCGAACACCTCGGGCGAGCTCGCCGCGCTGGTGCCGCGCGCTGGCTGCGCGGGCCCCGAGCCATCGGCGATCGTGTGCGGGGCGGCGGGCGATCTCACGGGCGTCTGGGTCTGCACGGGTAGCAGCCTGCCAGAGCGCTATGACACGCTCGACGCATGCGCTGGGCGACGCTCGGTCTCGTCGTGTGCTCGATGGCCGCCTGCAAGAAGGCCGGCGAGCCTGCCAGGGACCGCCAAGTTGGCCCACCGACGGTCACTCCCGGCTCGGCCGCGCTGCTGCCCGACGGTGCCGCCGGTGCGGGCGATGCCGCCGCGCCCGCCGCTGTCGACCTGTTCGCCGCGACGCCGAGCTTCGTGCGGGTGTCGTCGCAGGTGAAGAACAAGCGGATCGAGCCACGCCACCTCGCCGACCGCGACCTTGCCACGGCGTGGAGCTCCCGGACCGGTGAGCTGGTCGGTGCGTGGATCGAGGTCACCGTTCCCGGCGGTGTCATCGACGAGCTCCGCATGACGGTTGGCCACACCGGCACGGGTCCGAAGCGCGAGGACTACTTCACGATGAACCCGCGGATCCGCGCGGTCGAGGTCCTCGATGGCGCCAAGGTGATCGCGACGGTGCCACTCGACATCGCCCGCCGCGATCGCCAGACAATCCCGGTGCCCGGCCTCGGCACCGTGCGGATCCGGGTCTCGCAGATCGAGCCGGGCACCAAGAAGGCGTGGCGCGAGGTCGTGGTCTCCGAGCTCGAGGCGTGGGGCGCGCCGCCGCCGGGCTGGACGCCACCCGGCAAGCCGTTGATCCCGACGATCGAGGTCGAGCCGCCGCCGGGGACCTCGCCGTTCGATGCGCTGTGCGCGAGCCTCGAGAGCGATCGCGAGGCGCGCGAGGCTGGCCGGCGCGCGAGCGACAGGCACTGCGTTGGATTGAAGGAGCCCGAACGCTCTCAGTGCGGCGTCGACGAGCCGGGCGATCCGTCCTGCGGCGTCACGCCGGTCACGGTGACCGGGCTCGTCGAGCCGTGGCGCGCTGTCGCGACCCACTGCACGACCCACGACGACATCTACGGGCCGTCCGGCTGCGCGTTCGTGTTCGATATCGGCGGGCGGCTCGCGCATGGACCCGGCTTCGAGATCGGGCATCGCGGCGCCGACCTCGAGGTCATCTCGGCGGACCTCGTCGACGTGGTCCCCGGCGGGCCACCGGAGCTCGTGCTGCGCTACGGACACAGCGACTACAGTGAACAGACCGAGGAGCTCGCGGTCTGCGATGCCGAAGGCACGCCGGGGTGCTCGAAGCCGATCGCGGTCGGCGGCACGGACTGGAAGGCGAAGGCGCGGATCGAGAAGGGTGTCGTCATCGTCGAGGCCGATACGGGTACGCCGCCGCCCAGCGCGCTCGGCCGGCACCCGCTTGGCTTCTAGATCAGCGGCGGCCCTTGAAGCCCATCATGCCCTGCATGACGCTCTCGCTCGCCTCGGCGATCTCGCCGGCCTCGCGCAGCCGATCAGCGCAGTCCTCGCAGACCTTGCGCGCCTTGCCCGCGACCTTGACGGTCACGAGCTTCGTCACCTCGTCCTTGCATTCGCGGCATTCGGGCATGGCCTGATCTTACACGCGAGCGCCGGTACCGATCAGCTCGTCGCCGAGCCTCAGCGCCCGAGGACGTTGCGCGCGATCACGACGCGCTGGATCTGCGAGGTGCCCTCGTAGATCTGGAGCAGCTTGGCGTCGCGCATCAGCTTCTCGACGGGATATTCCTTCGTGTAGCCGTAGCCGCCGAAGATCTGCACCGCGTCGGTCGCGCATCGCATCGCCGCGTCGGCGCCATAGGCCTTCGCGTACGCACTCGTGATCGCGGAGAGGTCACCCTGGTCGACCTGCCATGCCGCCTTGTGGGTCAGCAGGCGCGTCGACTCGTACGCGATCGCCATCTCGGCGAGCATGAACTGGATCGCCTGGTGCTGCGCGATCGGCACACCGAACGTCTTGCGCTCGAGCGCGTAGGCGCGGCTCTCCTCGAGCGAGCGCCGGATCACGCCGGCCGCGGTCGCCGCGATCCACGGCCGCGACCGGTCGAACGTCTTCATCGCGACCTTGAAGCCGCCGTCCTCGGTACCGACCAGCGCGGTCTTCGGGATCTTGCAGTCCTCGAAGATCACGTCGGTGGTGTTCGAGGCGCGCTGCCCCATCTTGTTCTCCTTGCGGCCCGCCTTGACGCCCGGGTTGCTCGCGTCGACGACGAAGCAGGCGATGCCCTTGTGCTTCATCGCCGGATCGAACGTCGCGAACACCGTGTAGAAGCCGGCGACGCCGCCGTTCGTGATCCAGCGCTTCTGGCCGTTCAGCACGTAGTCATCGCCGTGGCGGGTGACTCGCGTGCGCATGCCGGCGACGTCGGAGCCCGCGTCGGGCTCGCTGCAGCAGTACGCGCAGAACATCAGCTCGGACGTCAGGCGCGTCAGGTACTGCTTCTTCTGGTCGTCGGTGCCGGCCACGAGCAGCGGGGTCGCGCCGAGCGAGTTCGCGGCCATCGAGGTGTTGATGCCCGAGCAACCGAACGAGACCTCCTCCTGGACCAGGCAGTTATCGAGGCAGCTGCCGCCGAGCCCGCCGTAGGCCTCGGGGATCTCGATGTTCATCAGCCCGGTCTCCCAGGCGCGCTTGAGGATGTCGCGCGGGAACTCGCCGGTCTCGTCGAGGTGGCCGGCCTTGGGGATGATGTCCTTGCGCGTGAACTCGCGCGCGGTCTGGACGAGGGCGTCTTGCTCTTCGGTGAGGCGGAAGTCCATGGCCGGCGACTCTACACCGGAGCTCACGCCCGGAGCACCGGCACTCCGTAAGCAGCGAGATCGTCGTCGTGCGTCACCAGCGTGTAGCCCTCTTCGAACGCCTGCGCGACGAGCAACCGATCGAACGGATCGCGGTGGTGCCAGGCGAGCGATCGGACGCGGAGCGCGGCGGCCAGCCCCAGCTCCGCAACTTCGAACCCGGAGCGTCGTAGAACCTCCGGCAGCCACTCCTCGGCAGGTGTGGGGAGCTCGAGCTTTCCGAGCGACTGTTTGATCGCGATCTCCCATGCACTCACGACACTCACGAGCACGTCGTGCGAGCCGTCCTCGAGCGCCGCCCGGGCGTCGGTCGAAAGGCGATCCGGATCGGTCGCACTCCACAGCAGGACATGCGTGTCGAGCAGGAGCTTCATGTCGTCGCGCCGAGCGCGGCCGCGAGATCCGCGGGAAGCTCGTCGAAGTCGGCGTGAAGCTTGGCTTGCCCGGCAAACAGCCCGAGGCGCCGCCGTCGGATGGCAGCCTTGTACGGCACCAGCACCGCGACCGGCTCGCCGGCACGCGCGATCACGATGCGATCGCCTGCCTCGACTTCTTCGAGGAGCTTCGAGAGCTGGGTCTTGGCTTCGTGAATATTGACCTTCCGCACCAGGCGATATTAGCTAACGTTGACTAAGCGGGCAACCGTAGGCCGCTGCCACACCATGGAGCCGCGCCTGGCTCGAGCGATCGGTGTGCCCGATCGCGGCGTTGCACGTTTTCGTGCGACCGCGACGCCGTCCACGCGTCCTCTATCTGATGCGCTCGGTTTGCCTCCTGATCGCCACCACCACAGCCACTGCCGCGCACGCCGACGAACGCGTCGACCAGATCGCGATCCCCGACGTCACGATCGTCGAGCCCGCGTTCCCGCTCGATCGGTTCGTGCCGCACGAGAAGCGCAAGCGTGGGGCGATCGGTGGCTCGGCAGGGATCGGCGTGGGCCGGCATGGAGACCGGCCACTCGTCGGCGCGGCGACGCTGACCGCCGGACACCGCAGCGAGAACCTGATCGTCGGCACGCACGGCGAGCTGGTGCTGACCGGTCGCGAGCCCGCGGTCGAGCGCGGTCGGCTTCGCGGCCTCGTCGAGCTGCGCAGTGACTGGGACGCCGAGCTCGCGGGCATCCTCGCAGTGCGTGGCAGCACCGAGCATGGCGAGGCCTTGCGCCTCGGACCGGCACGGCTCGGCGCCGGGCGTCGCGATCACAGCGAGATCGTCGCCGACGGCGCGGTGCGCATCGGCTCGCGCAAGGGCGACACCGTGATGATCGCGATGGTGCGAGGCGACGCGAGCACGACGCGCTGGCTCGCCGCCCCGACACTCGATCGCGCCGACCGCCGCGCGCTCGGGCTCGGCCTCGGCCGCACCTCGTTCGATGGCGAGCTGCCGCGCGGCACCATCGATCTGTTCCGTGCGCGCGTCGAGCACGTGCAGATCGCGAGGCCGTTCGCCGCCGCCGGCATCCCGTCGCTCGATGGCGCGGTGCGCACCGTCGAGGTCGGCCTCGGCACGACCGACTTCACGCTGCACATCGATCACGAGCTGCTCGCGGTGATCGCCGTCGATCTGGGATGGTCGTGGGTCGAGGCCGACACCACGGACGGCCCGCTCGCCGACAACGCGTTCCGGATGCGGCTCGGTGCAGCGCTCGCGTGGCGCGACAAGCGCGACCGCCAGCGCCAGCGCGTCGGCTTCGCGATCGCGCGCACCCCGACCTCGACGCCCGATGCCCAGCGCCTCGTCGGCGAGTGGCGCCTCGAGCTCGCGACCGGCGTCGAGTCATCGCGGTTCCTGCTCGACGCCCGCGGCAGCCTGTCGTGGCTCGTGCCATTCACCGGGACGGCGGAGGTCGACACGCTCGTGCGGTACGGCGCGCAGCTCGAGGGCTTCGCGAAGCTCGGCGCCGGCATCGAGCTCGGCGTCTATCACGCGCGCGCGTTCGAGCCGCCGGTCGCCGGCGATCCGTGGGCCTCGGCGCGTCGCTGGGGCGCCGAGACCGGTGCCCTCGCGCGCTGGCGTCGCTGAGCCCGCCGAGCACGTACCGCGACGGTGCTACGCTGCACGGGCGACATGGATGGGTTCGGCACGTGGCAGCTCGAATCGCTGATCGCCGTCGGCGGGCTCGGCGAGGTGTGGCGCGCGCATCGCGGGGACGAGGTTGCCGCGATCAAGCGGCTGCACACTCACCTCGTGCGTAACGACGAGGCGCGCGAGCTGTTCGCGACCGAGCAGCAGCTCGCGATGGGCTTGCCGCGCCATCCCGGCATCGTGCATGGCCTCGAGGTTGGCGACGTCGACGGCCGTCCCTACGTCGCGCTCGAGCTCGCCCCCGGCGCGGATCTACGCCACATCATCACGCCGGCCGCGACTCGCGCGGTCATTTCACCGACGCCGACGACGCTCTCGCGGCCACGCGCGATCGCGATCATCGCCGCCGCGTGCGATGCGGTCACGCACCTCCATCGGTTTGGCTGGGTCCACGGCGATCTCAGCCCGGGCAACCTGATCGTCAGCGAGGCCGATGGCGTCGTCGTCGTCGACCTCGGCGTCGCCCGCAAGATCGGCGAGGCCGGCACCGTCCGCGGCACGCACGCGTACATGGCGCCCGAGCAGGTCCGCGGCGGTGCGTGGACTCCGGCGACCGACGTGTTCGCGCTTGGCGTCGTGCTGTGGGAGCTCGTCGCCGGAACCCGGCTGTTTCATCGCGGCCCGACCTGGCTGTCGATGGCGGCCGTCGTCGAAGCGACGCCGCCTGCCCTGCCCGACGCGCAGCTCGACGGCATCGCGCAGGCCGCGCTCGCCAAGGATCC
>JACCTC010000334.1 GCA_013812655.1 Deltaproteobacteria bacterium
CGCCGGCACCGTCGGCACGGTCCGCACGATCGGTACGGTGGTGACCGCATCGCCGCCGCCGTCCGCGACCGTTGCGAGTGACGGCTGCGGGGCCGGGTCGTCACGCAGGACCGCCATCGCGATCACGGTGACCGCGGCGATCCCCACGATCGCGACCGCGCTCGCGAGCCACCGCCCACCGTGACGGGGCGCCACGGCCGGCGCGGCGTCCGGCGACAAGGCCACGCGCTCGAGAGTGGCGGGGTTGCCGCCACCTGCGTCACGCGGCGTTGGCTCGGGCTCGGGCTTGGCGCCACCCTGCGAGGACACCCGGGTCGCGAGCGTGGCCTCGGTCCCATCGATCGCGGGCAGCGTCGCCACCTCCTCTGCTGCCGACACCACCGCGGCCTCGGGATTTGCCAGCGCCGCGGCGACCTCGGTGGCCGTCGCCGGCCGGTCCTGCGGATCCTTCGCGAGCAGCCGATCGACGATCGCCTCGAGCGCAGCCGACGCGTGCGGCGCGTACGTGCGGAGCTTCGGCGGCGGCATGTGGAGGTGCATGCCGATCACGCCGCCGATGCCGGCGCTCACGAACGGCAGCCGGCCGCACACCATCTGGAACAGCGTGCATCCGAGCGAGTAGAGATCGCTTCGATGATCGACCTCGCGCGCGCCCTCGCACTGCTCGGGGGACATGTACTGCGGCGTCCCGAGCAGCATGCCTGTCATCGTCTTGACCGACGTCGAGTCGGCCGCGACGAGCTTCGCGACGCCGAAGTCGAGCAGCTTCGCCCGCTCGCCGCCGATGACCTCGGGGTCGGGTACGAGGAAGATGTTATCGGGCTTGAGATCGCGGTGGATCACGCCGACCGCGTGCGCGGCCGCGAGGCCGGTGGCGATCTGGCGCGCGATCGCGAGCGCCTGCGGGATGGGGAGGCGTCCGCGCGTGCGTAGCCGCGCCGCGAGCGACTCGCCCTCGAGGTACTCCATGACGATGTACGCGCTGCCGTCAGCGGCGGTGCCGAAGTCGTAGACGTCGACGATGCTCGCGTGCTGGATCGCGGTGATCGCGCGGGCCTCGGTGAAGAACCGCTGCACCAGATCATCGCGCTGCGAGAGCGCGGGGAGCAGCACCTTGATCGCGGCGCGCCGCCCCAGCACCTGATGAACGCCGATGTAGACCGCACCCATGCCGCCGCGGCCAAGCTCGCGCTCGATCACGTAGCTCCCGAGTACGGCCGGAACCTCCGCGGACACCGACGACAGTGTATCAGGGGCGGATCGCGCGCGCGGTCGCGAGCCAGTGGCCGCCATGCGCGCGCCAGCTCGCCTCGATCACCAGCCCGAGCGCGCTCGTCACCACGCAGTGCTCGCCGGCAAGCTCGAGCTCGACCTCGGTGAACCCGACGTAGCGCCGGAGGTACGGATCGACGGCCTTGTAGATCGCCTCCTTGATCGCGAACCGCAGCGTCACCGCGAGCCCGCGATCGTCGTCGCTTCCAGGCAGCGCGGCCTGCTCGCGCGGCGTCAGGATCCGGCGTGCGATATCGACCTTCGGCGGCGCGGCGCGCTCGAGATCGAGGCCGACCCAGCCGGCACCTGCGGGCGAGATGATCGCGGCGGCGCGCGGTCCCTTGTGGCTGACCGAGCCGACCCAGCCGGCCGGCAGCACGGGTGCGCCGCGATCGTCGGCGAGGATCGGCGTCGTGAAGTCATCGAGCGCGACGTGCAGCGCGGTACGACCCGTCACGTGCTCGCGGCGGCGGAGCTCGCCGAGCGTCGCGGCGTGCGCGCGCTCCGCGTCCGGCAACGCGGCGAGCGCGGCGTCGAGATCCTCGACCTCGAGCAGCACGACCGAGCCGTGCGGCATCGCGACGTGTTCGATCATGATTCGCTCAGGGCTCGCTCACGGACGGGTCACGGCCTGGGCGCGGTCGCCGACTTCGGACGCGTGATCAGCATGTGGTGCTGCTTGTCCTGATCCGGGTAGCCGAACCGGAACGGCAGCGCGCGCTTCGGCTGCTTCTTCCACAGCTTGACGAACTGCGCGCGCACGTTCTTCTCGTCGTGGACGAAGTACGGCCCCTCGAAGTCGCCGTAGGTCAGCTGCTCGAAGCCGGCGGGGTCGGCGTGGCTCGGCGGGATGCCCGAGGCGTCGGAGATCATCCACGCCATGTGCTCGAGCAGATACCCGCGGATCTTCGAGAACTCGTCGTACCAGAGCAGGAAGCTCGCGGCCTTCGTCATCACCGAGACCTTGCCCTTGCCGCGCAGGTGGACGAGCACGCGCGCGTCAGCGGTCAGGTGCGGATCGTCGAGGTTCGCGACGATGTGGCGATACGTGCGGACCGGCGCGCGGGCATCTGCGCGCGGACGGAACTGGATCTCGACGTTGCCGAACGCCGAGTGCATCTCCTGCCAGTAGTGCTTGGAGCGCCGCTTCGCCTTCTTCACTGCCGCGGTCTCCGCGTTCCGCAGCGCGGCGGCGCGGCCGTCGAGCTCTTCGCCGGACAGATAGCGCAGCGTGCCGTCGGGCTGGATGTCGAAGTAGCGCAGCGCGACCGGCTCCATGCCGTGCACCGCGAGCCCGGCGAGCGCGAACATCAGCGTGCCCGGCAGCGCCGACTGCGCCGCGGCCTGCAGGCTCTTCGTCGTCGAGTGCGCGGAGCGATAGAGCCGGCGGACATCGCCACCGATCGTCGACAGATCCTCGGCGAGCTTCTGCTTCGGGATCGTATCGATCGCGCGGACATCGCCGGCGTACTCGAGCGAGATCGTCGTGATGTCGGTCGCGTCCGGAAACACGACGAGCGCGCTCGTCAGATCGCCGCCACCGAACGGATAGACCACGGTCTTCGGCAGATCCGCGGGGCGTAGCGCCGAGATGAACCTGGTCGCCTGGTCGGCCCACGCGCGCCGGTACGACGCGTAGAGCTGCTGCATCTCCTTGCAGTGGCGCTCGATCGGCTTCGCGCTGAAGCGCGCCGGAATCGCGTCCTCGCTGCCACACGCGGCCAACCGGAACAGCGCGCGTGCCTGCGGCGTGAAGTCGGTGGTGCTCGCAGCCTTCGCGGGCGGCGGCGGTTCGGCGACGCGATCGGCGAGTGCCGGTGTGGCCAGGGCGATCACGGCTCCGAGTGCGAGGACGGCTCTCATCGGCGGCACATATCGCACGGCTATACGCGGCCCTTCCACGGTTTGTTCAAAGCTTGTTCAGCTGTCATCACGCGACGTGTCAGAGGTCGACCAGTCACCCCCGCCTAACTCCGCGGAAGCCCACCGGAGTTGCCGTGGCACGTTCCGTGGACATCCCGGCTGCATGGCGCGTCTGTCCCTCGGAGCCCTGCTGATCGTCACCTCGCTCGCCGGCTGTACGAGCACGAAGTCGGTGATGGTCCACCGGCCGACCGACACCACCGCGGACGCCGCGATCACCCGGATGTGGGCACACGAGATCGAGGGCGTCGCGCGCGACGGCGACTGGCTGCTCTCGCGGTCGTACTACGCGGTCGGCGACCTCATCGCGCTCACGACCCCGGGCGAGGACCTCTCGCACGCGTCGATCTATGACGCCAGGCGGCGGACCGTCGTCGAGTCGATCGGCTCGGGCGTCCGCGAGATCCCGATCGCCGACTTCCTCGCGCGCAACCACTACGTGATCGTCCTGCGGCCCTCGAACATGACCGCGATCGATCAGCGCCAGGCGCTGCTCCGTGCACGCGCCAAGGTCGGCGCCGCGTTCGACATCGGTGGCATGTTCGGCGTCGATAACCCGCAAGCCTTTTACTGCTCGGAGCTCGTCTACTGGGCATCGCAGACCGAAGCACGCAGCGGGCGCAGCGAGATCGTGGTGACGCCGAGCGACCTCATGAAGTACGGCGAGGTCATCTACTGGAGTGGCAAGCGCGACGACAGCCAGCTCGTGCAGATCGCGCTCGGCCGCGCCGCGCCATCACGCGACCGCATCGCGGCTCACTGAGCGAGTTGGACGTTCGCCCCGAGGGCGCTGAGCGCGTCGGCGAAGCCGGGGTACGAGGTGGTGACGTTGTCGGCGTCGTCGATCAGCGTGGGACCCGACGCGACGAGGCCGGCGATCGCCGCGGCCATCGCGATCCGGTGATCGCCGTGGGCTTGAACGTGAGCGGCATCGAGCGGGCGGTCCGGGCGGCCCTCGACAGTGAAGCCATCGGGGTTAGCCTCGCAGGTGACGCCGAAGCCGCGCAGCATCGCGACGGTGGTGGCGATCCGATCGGACTCCTTGACGCGCAGTTCCTCGGCGTCGCGGATGAAGGTCGTGCCGTAGGCGCGCGCCGCGAGCACGGCGAGGATCGGCAGCTCGTCGATCGAGCGGACGGCGAGGTCGCCGGCGATCTCGGTGGCACGCAGGTTCGCGGCCGGGCCGCGTACGACGAGCGTGGCGGTCGGCTCGGGACCGTCGTTGCGCTGGTCCTCGAGGGTGACCTGGCCGCCCATCGCGGCGATGACGTCGAGGAAGCCGGTGCGCGTCGGGTTGATGCAGACGTCCGGAAGCCGGACCTCGCCCGCACCCGCGATCAGCGCGGCGACGACAGCGAACGCCGCGGAGGACGGATCGGCGGGGACGTCGAACGCCGCGCCGGCAAGCCGGCGATTCCAGCCGCGGGTGTCGACGGTGGTGGTGCGGCCCTGCACGACCAGCGGCGCGCCGAGGTAGCGCAGCATGCGCTCGGAGTGATCGCGGCTGGGGCCCGGTTCGGTGACCGCGGTCGCGCCGTCGGCGTAGAGCCCGGCGAGCAGCACCGCGGTCTTGACCTGGGCCGAGGCCATCGGCAGCGGATACGCCATCGCGGTGAGTGGCCGGCTCGCCGGCCCGACGACGAGCGGCGGCGTGACGTCGGCACCCTGCCCGACCCCGCTCAGCGTCGCGCCCATCTGCAGCAGCGGCTCGATCACGCGACGCATCGGCCGCTTGCTGAGCGACTCGTCACCGACGAGCGTGGTCGCGAAGCGCTGGCCCGCGAGCAGGCCGCACAGCAGGCGGATCGTCGTGCCGGAGTTGCCACAATCGATCGGCGCGCCAGCTGCGCGCATGCCATCGAGGCCGGTGCCGGTGATCACCAACGCGTCAGCGTCGCGGACGATCGTCGCACCGAGCGCGCTGATCGCCTTCGCCGAGCGGCCGTTATCGGCGCCATCCCCGAGGCCGCGCACGCGTACCGGCGTCGCCGACAGCAGCGAGAACAGCAACGCGCGATGCCCGATCGACTTGTCGCCGGGGATCGTGAGGTAGCCCTCGAGTGGGCGGCTTGCGGGTTCGACGATGAGCTTCATGAGGTGGGAGTTCCGGCGTGGGGCTGGGCAGGAGCGCGCGCCGGGATCGGCGTGCGCTCGGGTGGTGGTGGCTCGGCGGGCTTGTCGATTGGCTTCGCGGGCTGTTCGGCGGGACGGGCATCGAGGAGAGTGGTCGCGCGGGTGACGACACGTTGCAGGTGAGCGGGACCGACCGCGACGATCGTCCGGATCCACGTACCCTGCTTGATCATCCGGGCCCGCGCCAGGCTCGAGCTCAGGCCGAGCACGCGCGCCTCCGGAGCGTCGGCGAGGACGCGTAGTGCGGCGCGGATCATCGTCTCGAGCCGCGCGAGCGCGCGCCTGGACTTCTTCTCGCCCGGGTCCGCGGCGTCGGCATCGATGATGATCACGAAGTCGTCAACGACGTCGGCCCAGATCGAGAGCTGTGCCGGGGCACTCTCGAGGCCGGTCTGGCGCGCGAGCGCGACCCGCGCATCGAACGGCAGCCGCGCCGTGATCCGCAGCGACGCGCCGGGCGCACGCTCGGGCAT
>JACCTC010000434.1 GCA_013812655.1 Deltaproteobacteria bacterium
GTGTCGCGCCGCGTCCTCGGCGGCGGCGCGATGCGCGAGCTCGTCCTCGAGGCGCTGGCGCTCGAGCTCGGCCGCGAGCCGGCGCTGTTCCTGCTCCGCCCGCCAGCGCTCGCGCCGGACGACGAGCTGCTCCGGCGTCGGTGCGACCGCCGAGAATCGATCGCGAAGCGCCTGCGCGCCATGCGCACCGGGGTCGGTCATGATCCGCGCGAGCTCGCCGCGATCGAGCCACACGCCATGCGCGGGACATTGATCGACGATCAGCTCGCCACTCGTCCGCGCGCCCATCCTCGTCCGGGTGCCGTCGACGAGACAGTCCGGACACTCGAGCTCGTTGCGCCACCACACCTGCGGCCCCGCCGGCCACCGCGCACCCGAGACATCGAGGACACTGCGCGCGAGCCACACGCCTTCGCAGCGCGGACAGACCTCGACGCCGGGGTCGAACATGTCGAGTAGCACGTTGCAGCGCGGACAGAAGAGGACGCGAGGACGCTGGCGATACGGCGACGTCATCGAGGCACCGCGAGCCGCAGCGCGCCCGCGAGTCGTGCGAGATCGGATGCCTGCTGGGTTGCATCGGGATCGCCGGCGGCGCCGCGCTGCCGGAGCTCGGGGATCCGGTCGAGCAGTCGCCACGCCGCGTTCTGCGCGAGCCACAGATCGACGCCGCTCTTCATGCGACCTGCGACCTCGGCGGCGCGCGCGACCGTATCGAGCCCGGTTGCGTCGAGGTGGCCGTCGGGTCCGACGAGCCGCTCGATCAGCCGGCGCAAGCCTTCGCTCGCGGCGAGCGCGATCTCCGGGGTGTCGAGATCGACCTTGACCAGCGCGGCCTCGGCGATGTGATCGCGCAGCTGCTGGAAGCTGGCATCTGGCGCGCGCAGGTTCGTGAGCACGCGGCGGCGAACCGTCGCCTCGGCGGTCATCCGCAACACCTCGGGGATCGGCAGCTCGTGGGCCACGAGCCAGCGGATCAGCGGCGCGTGCTCGTCGTACATCGACGCGAGCTCGGCCTCGGCGTACGTGATCGCATCGTGCAGCACGCCGGCGAGTACGCGCTCGCGGCTCCCAGGCAGCAGCGCCGAGAGCGAGAGCTCGGCACCCGGGAAGTGGCGGTCGATCGTGCGCTGCGCCGCGAACACGTCCGCCGTCTGCAGGGCGCCCGTGAGCTCGGCGAGGATCGCGTCCCACGCACTCGCATCGGGCGGCGGCCTGACGCCACCGGTGACGTGCTGCTCGCCGAGGTGCAGCCCCGCGAAGCACAGTGTCGTCGTGGTCTCGGTCAGCCGCGAGCGCACGCGCACCGTGCCGGCGACCATCCGCGCGCGCCCCGACCTCCGCTCGATACGATCGAGGAAGTCGACGTGATAGCCGAAGACGTCGACGCTCCGCGCCGGATCGGGCTCCACGAGGCTGTGG
This sequence comes from Deltaproteobacteria bacterium, assembly GCA_013812655.1. GTDB lineage: Bacteria > Myxococcota_A > Polyangia > Haliangiales > Haliangiaceae > JABFXX01. The sequence goes on from JACCTC010000434.1 coordinate 1,423, forward strand.
ACCGCGACGTGCGCGCAGACCTTCGACGAATCGATGCGTGCGGGTCGCACGCGCTGCGCCCAGACCTTGCGGCCATCTCCCTCGTCCGCGATGTTCGAGCGCGCGATCGAGAGCCGCTCGACGAGACCGGGCTCGACGGGATCGCCGCCGATCTCCTCGATCAGCTCGGCGACCCGTGCGGCGTACTGCATGCACTGCACGGTCTCGATCCCCGACAGCTCGTCGAAGAACCACCCGCAGCTCGTGTACATCAGCATCGCGTGACGGGTCATCTCCATCAGCGACAGCGCGCGCACGCGTTCGCTGGCATCGAGCACGTGCGAGGCGTGCGTCGCGAGAAACCGATCGCGCGCCGCCGCGGTCCGTCCGAGGACGACCTCGACGTAACCGTCGCGCGCGGCCCACGGATCGTCGAACAGCAGCTTGCCGACGTGCTCGAGCGTACCGGCAGCCTGATCGCGCAGCCAGTCGAGCGCGTCGCGCAACGGCCGCCGCCAGCGCTGGTTCCAGCCCGGCCGGCCACCGCTGTTGCAGCCGCAGTCCTCGCGCCAGCGCTCGACACCATGCGCGCAGCTCCAGCTCGAATTCTCGGCGAGCTGGACCTCCCATGTCGCCGGCACCTTCGCGCGGTACTCGGCGTAGTTCGTCAGCCGCGTCCCGTTCCAGCCCTGCTCCACCTGCGCGAGGGCCCACGCGAGTGCCATGTCGCCGTAGCGATGGTGGTGACCGTAGGTCTCGCCGTCGGTCGCGATGTGACACAGCGTCGGCTGGCCACCCTCGGCCGGACCGCGACTGATCATCCGGGAGATGATCTGGTGGCCGTCGGCGAGCAGGCGCTCGAACGCGACAGCCTGGGCGACCGCGCCGTCGTAGAAGAACAGATCGATCGAGCGACCCGATGGCAGTGCGCACTTGTAGACGCGACCCGGATCGATCGACGACGTGCGCCATGCGCCGCCAGGCGGCCGCCACGCCCTGGCCTGCGACGGCGCGAGCACGGTGAACGCGATGCCGGCCGCGGCGAGCGCCTCGAGCGAGGCGGTATCGGCCGCGCACTCGGGCAGCCACATGCCCTCGGGCGTGCGGCCGAACCGCTTCACGAAGTCGGCGATGCCCCACCGCACCTGGGTCGCGCGATCGCGCGGCGACGCGAGTGGCATGATGATGTGGTTGTAGGCTTGCGCCATGGCCGAGCCGTGGCCGCCGAACCGCTTCATGCTCGCGCGATCGGCATCGATCAACGACTGGTGGACGTCCGGCGCGAACTCCTCGAGCCACGACATCAACGTCGGCCCGATGTTGAAGCTCATCCGCTGGTAGTTGTCGACGATCTGGATGATGCGGTTCGAGTTGTCGACGACGCGCGCGGCCGCGTTCGGGCGATAGCACTCCGCCGTGATCCGCTCGTTCCAGTCACGGTAGGGATGCGCGCTCGGTTGCGGCTCGATCGCTTCCAGCCACGGGTTCTCGCGCGGCGGCTGGTAGAAGTGGCCGTGGATGCAGACCCACTTTTCGCTCAACGTCGACACGCTAGCATCGGACGGCAGTCACCGAAAGTGACGCCCTACCCTTCGGCGGCGAACACGACGACCGCGAGCGGCGGCACGGTGCAGACCAATGAATGCTCGAAGCCGTGGCTGCCGTGGTGCTCGGCGTTCATGCCGCCGCGGTTGCCGAGACCTGCGCCGCCGTAGACCTCGGCATCGGAGTTGAGGATCTCGCGCCAGTGACCGCCCCGCGGCACGCCGATCCGGTAGCCCTCGCGCGGCACCGGCGTGAAGTTCGCCGCGATCACGATCGGGTTCTTCTCGTGCTCGTCGTAGCGCGCAAACGCGAGGACGCTCGCGTCCGCATCGTCGCCGACGATCCACTTGAAGCCCCACGGCTCGCAGTCGCCGCGATGCAGCGCCGGGTACTTGCGATAGGCCGCATTGAGATCGCCGAGCCAGCGCGCGATGCCGGCGTGCGACGGATGCATGCCGATCGCCCAGTCGAGCTCGGCGTCGTGATTCCACTCGCCCCACACGCCAAGCTCGCCGCCCATGAAGAGCAGCTTCTTGCCGGGCAGCGTCCACTGGTAGCCGTAGAGCAGCCGCAGCGTCGCGTACTTCTGCCACGGGTCGCCCGGGATCTTCGCGATCAGCGAGCCCTTGCCGTGCACGACCTCGTCGTGGGAGAGCGGCATGCAGTAGTTCTCGGTGTTCGCGTAGATCGCGCGGAACGTGAGCTGCGAGTGGTGGAACTTGCGATAGACCGGCTCGCGCGCGAGATACGACAGCGTGTCGTGCATCCAGCCGAGGTCCCACTTGTAGCCGAAGCCGAGGCCGCCGTGCTCGGGCGGCTTCGACACACCGCCCCATGCCGTCGACTCCTCGGCGATCGTCTGGATGTCAGGAAACGCGGTGTAGACTGCGCGGTTGAAGTCCTGCAGGAAGACGATCGCCTCGCGGTCGTGGTTCGAGCCGTCCTCGTTCGGCACCCACTCGCCGGGCTTGCGCGAGTAGTCCTTGTAGAGCATCGACGCGACGCCATCCACGCGCAGACCGTCGATGTGATAGCGGTCGAGCCACGACATTGCCGACGAGATCAAGAACGACTTCACCTCGTGGCGGCCGTAGTTGAAGATGAAGCTCGTCCAGTCGGGATGAAAGCCGCGACGCGGATCGGCGTGCTCGAACAGGTGCGTGCCGTCGAACACGCCGAGGCCGTGAGCGTCCGTCGGGAAGTGCGCCGGGACCCAGTCGACGATCACGCCGATGTTGCGCTGGTGCAGGTGATCGACCATCGCCATGAAGTCGTCGGGCGCGCCGTAGCGCGTGGTGGGCGCGAAGTAGCCCGTGACCTGGTAGCCCCACGATCCGTAGAACGGGTGCTCCATCACCGGCATCAGCTCGACGTGCGTGAACCCGAGGTTCGTGCAGTGCTCGCCGAGCTGTTCGCCGAGCTGGCGATAGCCGAGGACCTCGTTGTGATTCCGCCGCCACGAGCCGAGGTGCACCTCGTAGATCGACATCGGCGCCGTGCGTGCCGCGCGTGCGCCGCGGGTCTTCATCCAGCTCGCGTCGCCCCACGGGTGCTGGCTCTGCCAGACAATGGACGCGGTCGCCGGCGGATGCTCGGCGCGGGCCGCGAACGGATCCGCCTTCTCGCGGGTGATACCGTCGGGACCGGAGATCGCGTACTTGTAGCGCGAGCCGTGGCCGATGCCGCGCACGACGCCTTCCCAGATCCCGGACGACTCGCGCGCTGACAGCGCGTTGCCGCCGGCGTGCCAGCCGTTCCAGTCGCCGATCACGCTGACCGCCTGCGCGTTCGGTGCCCACACCGCGAAGTACGTCCCACCGTCGACGAGATGGGCCCCGAGCTTGCGATAGAGCTGGTATTGCGTGCCCTGGTTGAACAGGAACAGATCGTCGGCGGTGAGGAGCGAGGTCACGGGGTCGCCAGCATACCGGTCAGCGCCGGCGCATGCTGCGGGTCAGGCACTCTCACGTAGCGGAAGTTGTCCGCGCGATCAGTCGACCTGATCGAGGCCGTCGCCCTCGACGGCACCGTCGCCCGCCATCTCGCTCGACGACGGCGTCGATTGCGATTCGGGTGCATCGGTGCCTGCCGTCGGATCCTCGTCGCCGAGGTCCCAGCCACCATCGACCTCGTCCATCGGCGGCGCCGCGGTCACCGTCTTGGTGCGGATCGTCGGCACGGATTCCTGCGGATCGCGCAGCGGCGTGATCGGCGGCAGCGGCGTGATCGGCGCCATCGGCTTCGCGACGTCGATCCCGATCGGGACCTCGGGCGGCAACCGCGCGGGCTGGGTGATCGCGTCGTGCGCCGAGATCGGTACCGACTCGGTCGCCGTGATCTCCTCCGGTGACGCGATCGCGGTGAACGCGCTCGAGGCGGCGTCGGGGACCACCGTCACCGGCGGGACGTCGATGGCCACGGCCTCGATGGTGACCGGCGCGATCGGCATCGTCGACATCACGGGGCCCGCAGGCTCGCGCGTCGGCGGTGCGTCGTCACGGCGGTCACGGCGGCGGCGCCGGCCATCGCGATCACCGGCGTCACGCTGGTTTCCGCGATCACCACGGTCGCCGCGGTCGGTGCTGTCACCACGGTCGTCGTCGCGATCCGGACGCGTGCCGGCAGCGGCGAGCACGCGCGCGACCGTCGACTCGAAGCGCTCGGCCTGCGTGCGATCGTCGTCGTCGAGCACCGGGCCACCTTCGGCCCAGCTGCGGCGCAGCTCGTCGACGACCTCGATCGGATCGCGGCCGGAGAAGCGCAGATCGCCGAACGCGTTCTGCCGCATCGCCTGCTTGAGCTGCGACGCGATGTCGGCCAAGTTGCCGGCCGTCGTGACCGGCGCGGTCTTCGGCAGCAGCTCCTCGGCCCGCGCGATCAGCTTCTCGCGCTTCGCACGCAGCTGCGTCGGGTCGAGCTCGGTGCCTTTGATCGCGTCGGCGTGCGCCGCGATCACCTGGCGCATCATCGTCTGGACCTCGCCGCTCAGGGCGTCGAGCTCGCGCGCCTTCGCGCGCAGTGCGATCGCGCGAGCCACGACCTCGGCACCGCCACCCTCGGTGCTCGGCGGCGTGACGATGACAGCCTCGATGTCCGCCCGCAGCGCGTCGAGCTCGGCGCGGTGCGCGTTCGCCTCGCTGTCACGGGCGGCGTCGCGCTTCGCGAACAGCGAGTCGCACGCCGCGCGGAACGCCTGATAGACGGCATCGGCGTCGCGCCGCGGCACGTACCCGATCTCCTTCCACTCGACCTGCAGATCCTTGATCGTGCCGATCGCCTTGCCCCAGCCGCCCTCGCCGGGTGCGGCGCGCGCGATCTCGGTCGCACGCGCGATCAGCGCCTGCTTCTTCGCGAGGTTCGCGGCTTCCTCGGCATGGCGCTCGTCGAGCAGCGGCTTGCGACGCTCGAAGAACTTGTCGCAGGCGGCGCGGAACCGCTTCCACAGCTCGTCGCCCTGCTTGCGCGGCAGGTGGCCCGACTGCTTCCACTGCGCCTGCAGTCCCTTGAGGCGCTCGGCGGTCGCGGCCCAGTCGGTCGACTCCGCGAGGGCCTCGGCCTCCGCGATCAGCTGCTCCTTGACCTTCGCGACCTCGCCGAACTGCTCGTTCTCGACGGCGCGGACGCCCTTGACCTTGTCGTAGACCTGGTCGCAGAGCGTCTTGAACTGGTCCCACAGTTCCTTGGAGCGGCGCTGCGGCATCGGCCCGACTTCCTTCCACAGGGCCTGCAGGCCGCGCAGTCGGTTACCGAGATCCGGCGTCGTCGGGGCCGCGATCATTTCTTTTGCGGTCTGGATCAGCGCCTCGGCCTTGGGGACGTTCGCCCAGCGCTCCCAGTCCTCGGCCTCGCGGAGCTCGCCGGCTCGCCCGACGAGCTTGGCGCGTGCGGTGCGGTAGCGTTCCGCGATCGTGTCGCGATCGGCGGCGCCCGGAATCTTGCCGACCTGCTCGAACGCCTTTGCGGCCTGCGAGAGCAGGCGATCGATCGTGCGGATGTCCTTCGTGGTGGTCGCGGCGAGCTGCTCCATGTCCGCGCACATCGCGACGAGGCTCGCGCCGATCGCAGCGCCGCGCTCGGCGTCTTCCTTCTGACGGGCGGCGCGCTCGGCGGCCTGGGCCTCGCGGCGTGCCTCGTCCTCGACGCGCTGGCGCTCGCGCTCCTCGCGGCGTGCCGTGGCCTCAGCTTCGCGTGCTTGAT
>JACCTC010000097.1 GCA_013812655.1 Deltaproteobacteria bacterium
GCCGCGGCAACGCCCCGGGCACGACCTCGCGCGCGGCGAGCGTGCCCCACGACACCGCGAGCGGTGGCGGTGGGCTCGCCGCATCGGCGACGACGCTGCGCGCGATCGCGGGCAGATCATCGCCGGGAAGCGCGAACCGCACGGTCCCCCCGGTCACCGTCGCGAGCTGGGTCAAGAGGCCCCGTGCGGGCGCCGGGCCGACACCGATCACGTGGATCGGCACGCCGAGCTTCTTCGCGGCCACCAGCGCCGCACGGTCATCGGCGACCAGGGCACTCGTGATGATCACGATCGGCGCGCCGTCGGGACGTGCGGCTTGCAGCACGCGGGTCAGATCGAACGGGCCGGTTGCCCTGTGCCAGCTCTGATCGAGCGCGCGCAGCACGTCGGCGGGCGGGCTCCACGCGAGCGCTTCGCTGCCGGTGACCGCGATCCGATCGCTCGCTGACATCCCGCCGAGCAGCTGGCGCACGAGGGGCTGCGCGATCGCATCGGCATCGCCACGCGAGGTCGCCGAGCGATCGAGCACGAGCAAGCAACGCAACGCGCCCTTGCGCGGTGGGACGGGCGTGGAGCCAACGACGACCGCCGCGAACCCGCCCTCGGGACCATGCTCGACCCAGCCGCTCGCGGGCGCCGCCTTCCAGCGGATCACCGCATCGTGATCGCTTCGCGGATCGGTGAACGTGGCCTGCGGCCCGGCGACCGCGAGCTCGTGGGTCGGGCTCGTGACGTCCCAGACCTTGTCGACGAACCGGATCGTCACCTGCGTCGCGCCACCGGCGCCCGGCGAGCCAGCGGGCGTCACCCGCGATGCATCGGGCGCGCGATCGGTATCGGGTGCGCGGCCGGTGCCCGTCGTCGGTCGCGCGGTCGCGACGCCGGGCACGTAGCGCGGTGCGACCACCATCGGCACCGCGAAGGCCCACGCGCCGTCGTAGAAGTGCGCCATCGCGTCGTAGCGCAGCGTGATCTCGACGGTGCCGCGCGGCGCGATGCCGGCGACGGTCTGGGTGAACACGTCGGGGCGCTCCTGATCGGTCAGCGCCGCGGTCACGCCGGCACGCACGGCTTCCTCGTAGCGACGCTGCGCCTCGTCGCGCTTCGCGATCGCCCCGCGAATCGTCTTGGTGCCGGTCTTGATCGACATCGCCGACACCGCGGCATCTGGCGGCAGCGGGAACACGTACGTTGCCTCGATCGCCTGATCGGTGCGGTTCGTGAAGCGCTGGGTGACGACGACCTCGATGATCGGCCCGCGCACGCTGACCGTGACCTTGCTGTCGAGCATCGGCAGCGGCTGGTTTGCCGCCGTGTAGAGCCCGCCATAGCGCGGCAACTCGGCGGCGTGCGCCGGCGCAGCGCCGATCACCAGCGCGACGCACGCGACGAGCAGCGGACGGAGCATGCCTGTCGACCTTACACGCACCGCGGACCCGACCGATCTACGACCACCGTCAACGCGTGGAGCTGGCTCGCTATTTCCCCCAGCGCTTTGGCGTCGCGCGGCCGTGTCGCGGCGTCCTCCGCGGTCGTGTCTCGCGAGCCACTGGCCGCGCAACTACGCGGGATCGTGACGACCGCAGGGGCACTCCCCGTGCACGAGCCTCGCGAATGCGCTGGCCCACGTCCGTTCGCGGTGTCGTTTTTTCCTCGTTGCTGGGGCTCGTGGTCGGCACGGGCGCCGGCTGCGGAAGCGATGGGAGCACCGCGCCCCGCGAGTTGAAGGTGCTGGCGTACTCGCCGGAAGGCTCGGTCGACGGTAGCGAGCTCATCACGATCCGGTTCGACAAGCCGGTCGTCAACGAAGCGCTTGTCAGTACACCGGTCGCCTTTGGCACCGTCGAGGTCACCCCGGACTTCGCTCACAAGGGGTACTGGCAGGACACCCGCACGATCGTCATCGATCCCGTCGATCATCTCGCGAGCTCCACGCGCTACCGGGTCGCGCTCGCCGGCGAGCTCGGCAAGCGCACGTCGGGGTTTCACTTCTCGTTCGTCCACGACCCGCTCGCGGTCGACGGCGTCTGGGGCATCGACCCCGACATGCTCGCGCTCGCTGGCGAGCTGCCGGTGTCGTTCAACCAGCCGGTGCGCCCCGCCGATGCCGCGAAGCACTGCAAGCTCGTCGGCGCGGGTGGTGACCTCGCGCTCGTGCTCGCGACCGCCGCGACCGAGCCGGTCACCAGCGTCGCGCTCGTGCCGGCGAAGCCGATGCAGCCCGCGGCGAGCTACACGCTGACCTGCGCGAGCCTGACGGGCGCCGGCGGCAACACGCCGCTCGCGGCGCCGTACGCACTCGCGGTCCGTGCGCGGCCCCCACTCGCCGTCACGTCGATCACGCCGACCGGTCGCGACGTCCCGGCCGACGAGGCGACGCTGACGTTCACGTTCACGACGCCGGTCGCGCTCGAGGTCGTACGCAAGGCGATCACCAGCAGCCCGCGGATCTCCGGCCTCGATGCCGGCTACCTGTCGGGCGACGGCACCGTGTACACGGTCACCGCCGATCTCGACACCGAGACCGACTATCGCGTGAAGATCAGCAAGCTGACCGACACGTTCGGGCAACAGCTCGCCAAGCCGCACGTCCACGAGCTGCGCACCGGCAACGCGCTGCCGCGGCTGTCGATGGAGCGCGGCATCTTCGCGCTCGAGGCCAGCGCCAAGGGCTACCCGCTGTGGTCGCGCAACGTCGGCAAGTTCGAGCTCGAGTGCGCGGCGATCCCGAGGGACCGGATCGTCCAGGTGCTGACGACCGACATGAACTACGACCCGTGGGGCGGCAACGACGACGACAAGCCGATCGACTGGAAGGCGCTCAAGGTCAAGGCGAAGACCCGCACGCTGCAGACCTCCGGCAAGAACAAGTGGCGCCTGAACGAGCTCGCGCTCGGCAGCCTGTGCGGAGCTGCGGCCAGCACCGAGCCGCGCGGGGTCTACCTCGCCGAGGTGCGCTCCGACGAGGTCGTGGCCGATGCGAGCCACTACTGGTCGTCGCGCCAGAACCGCGTGCTCGCGAACGTCACCGACCTCGGCGTGCTGATCAAGACCGGCACCGCGTCGGGCCTCGTGTGGGTGACCTCGCTCGCCACCGGCGCACCGGTCGCCGGCGCGAAGGTGACGATCTACACGCCGCAGGGCAAGGCCGTGCACACCGACCTCACGACCGTCGACGGCATCGTCAAGGTGCCGGGCAGCGTGCTGCTGAAGCAGCAGCGGCCGACGCCGGATGCCGAGGAGGAGTACGAGGACTGGGACAGCTATCGCAGCCAGCGGCTGATCGCGATCGTCGAGAAGGAAGGCGACACCGCGGTCGTCGATGGCAACTGGGCCAACGGCATCCAGCTGTGGAACTTCGGCGTGCCCGAGGACCGGCGCGGCGGCGTCACGAAGATCCGCGGCTTCATCCAGAGCGACCGTGGCCTGTACCGGCCGGGCGAGCTCGTGCAGTTCAAGGGTATCGCGCGAGAGATCGCGCACGGCAAGCCGCCGCGCGTGCCCGCGAAGGCGACCGTCAAGCTCGACATCACCGACAGCCGCGGCGCGAGCGTGCTCGCGACCCGCGTGAAGCTCACCGAGTTCGGTGGCTTCGCGTTCGAGCTCCCGCTCGGGGCTGACGCCGCGCTCGGCGATTACTACGTCACCGCGACGATCGCGGACCAGGACTTCCGCGAGAAGTTCAGCGTCGAGGAGTTTCGGCCGGCGACGTTCGAGCTCAAGCTCGCGAGCCGCAGGGCGAGCCCGCGGCCGGGCGAGCGGCTGACGTTCGACCTCGACGCGCGATACCTGTTCGGCTCCGCCGTCGACGGCGCGCGGGTCGAGTGGGGCCTGCGCCGGCGCGACCACGTGCTCCGGTTCCCGGGCTTCGAGCAGTACACGTTCTCGGCGAACCCGCGGCACTCGTGGTGGGAGGGCGAGCGCGAGGACTACGGTGACTTCATCGCCGACGGCGAGGGCACGACGAACGCGAACGGCCGGCTCGCGATCGCCGCTCGCGACAGCGCGACCAAGCTTGGCGGCCCGGTCGACTACATCTTGACGACCAACCTGACCGACAGCGCGGATCAGACGATCGGCAAGTCGCTGATCGTCACCGCCCACAAGACGAGCTTCTACCTCGGCATCCACGCGAACGAGTACGTCCAGGCGGTCGGCATGCCGTTCGGCGTCAACCTCGCGGCGCTCGCACCGGACGGCACGCGGATCGCGACCAAGGCGAAGCTGTCGCTCGTGCGGACGCTGTGGTCGTGCGCGTGGACCGACGTCGGCCACCGTGCGTTCCAGAAGTGCGAAGCGAGCGAGAAGCCGTTGCTCGAGCGCGAGGTCACGCTGGCGGCGGCGGGCTCGCACACCGAGCGGATCTATCCGACCGAGCCCGGCAACTACGTCATCAAGGTCGAGGCCAAGGACGATCGCGGCAATGCCGTGATCGCCGCGAGCGAGGTCTGGGTGATCGGCAAGGGCGAGGCGTTCTGGAGCGGCGACGAGGGCGACCGGATGTCGGTCGTCGCGAGCAAGCCGAGCTACCTGCCCGGCGAGACCGCCCGGCTCGTCGCGATGGCAAACCTCGTCAAGCCGACCGCGCTGATCACGATCGAGCGCGACGGCATCATCGACGCGCGCGTCCGCAAGCTCGACTCGGCCTCCGAGGGCGTCGAGCTCACGATCGCCGATGCGTGGGCACCGAACGTGTTCGCGAGCATCGCGCTGGTCTCGGGCCGCCAGGGTCCCGGCGACAAGCACCGCCCGCAGTTCAAGCTCGGCATCGTCAAGCTCGAGGTCTCGACCGCGCACAAGCAGCTGGACGTCGCGGTGTCGCTCGACCGGGAAACCGTCCGCCCAGGTGACGAAGTGAAGGGCAAGATCAAGGTCACCGGGGGCGGGCAGCCCGTGAAGGCGGAGGTCTCGCTGTCCGTTGCGGACGAGGGCGTCCTGCAGTTGATCGCGTACCAGACGCCGAACCCGATGAAGACGTTCTACGCGGCGTATGGCCTCGGCGTCGATCCGGCGACGAACTGGAACCGGATCGCGCGGCTCGCCGATCCCGAGGCCGGCGACCCGGACTCCGGCGGCGACACCGCGTCGGCGCGTGGCCAGCAGGTCCGCTCGAAGTTCGTGGCCTCGGCCTACTGGGCACCGCTGCTGGTCACCGACGAGCGCGGCGAGATCGCGTTCTCGTTCACCGCGCCCGACAACCTGTCGGCGTTCCGGCTGATGGCGGTCGCCGCCGACATCTCCGATCGGTTCGGGGCCGGCGAGCAGCGCCTGGTCGTCACCAAGCCGCTGATGGCCGTGCCCGCGCTGCCGCGGTTCTTGCGGACCGGCGATTCTGCTTCGGTCGGCATGGTGATCCACAATTCTACGGATGTTGCCGGCACCGCCACGGTCACCGCGAGCGCGAGTGGCGCGACGCTCGACGCGACCCGACGCACCATCCAGATCCCGGCCCGCGGCTCGGCGCGCGTGCGATTCACCGCGAAGGCGTCCGAGCGCGCCACGGCCACGTTCCAGTTCGGCGTCGTGATGGGGACCGAGCGCGACGACGTCAAGGTCACGCTGCCGGTCGAGCGCCCGCGCGTGATCGATCACCGGCTGCTCGTCGAGAAGAAGCTCGGCGAGGCCCAGGCCGACGGGATGACCTGGGCCGGGAACCTCGGCGTCGGCGCCGACGTGCTCCGCAAGGAGAGCACGCTGACGATCAACGTCGATCGCACCGGCGTCGCGGACCTCGCACCCAGCTTGCGCTCGCTCGTCGAGTATCCATACGGCTGCCTCGAGCAGACGATGTCGAAGTTCGTGCCACTCGTTGCCGCGAAGGATCTCGCGAAGACGCTCGACGATCCGAGCCTGCAGGGCACGCGCGCGCGTGGCTTCATCCGTGCGGGCGTCCAGAAGGTGATCCGCCACCAGCAAGGCGACGGGCACTTCTCGCTGTGGCCGCAGTCGCAGACCTACCCGCACCTCACCGCGTACGCCCTGTGGGGGCTGACGGTCGCGCAGGGCGCCGGCGAGAAGGTGCCCGATGACGTGTTCGATCGCGGCATCGCGGCGATGGCGACGTGGACGAACAGCGCGCTCAAGCCCGACGGTGAAGGCGCGACCGCGGCGATGGCGGCATACGTGATGGCGCTGCGCGGCAAGCCCGACGCGAGCCTCAACGCGCGGCTGTTCGCGCTGCGCACCGGGCTCCCGAAGTTCGGCCAGCCGTTCCTGCTGCGTGCGATGAAGCTCGCGAAGGCGGATGCCGCTCAGGTCGCCGAGCTGCAGAAGCTGATCGCCGCGAACGTCGTCGTGCGCGATGGCAAGGCGATGGTGCGCGAGTCGATGTCGGCTGCCGATGTCGACCACTACATGACGTCGGATGTCCGCGCGACCGCGATGACGCTCGCCGCGCTCCTCGAGGTCGACCCGACCTCCGCGCTGATCGATCCGCTCGTCGCCGGGCTCAAGGCCGAGCGCGGCCACGGCGGCAGCTGGGCGTCGACGCAGGACAACCTGTGGTCGCTCGTCGCGCTCGCCGAGTACGGGCGCCGCAGCTCGGCGGGCTCGACGACCGTCACGATCACCGTCGGTGGCAAGCAGGTCGCGCGCAAGAAGATCACGGGCGGCGAGGTCGCGACCACGAAGCTCGCCCTCGGCGCGATCGCCGCGGACGAGGTGCGGATCACCGTCGACCGACCCGCCCACGTCAGCGCGCGGGTCACCGAGGCGCGCGTCGACGCCGGCGCGACGGTCGCGGATGGCTTCTCGATCGAGCGGCGCTTCCTGACGGCTGCCGGCAGCGAGAGCACGACGTTCCGCGCCGGTGAGCTCGTCACAGTGCAGCTCGTGGTCACCGCCGATCAGAACCGCAAGTGGGTCGCGCTCGTCGACGCGCTCCCGGCTGGCTTCGAGGTCGTCAACGCGAAGCTCGCGTCGGGCGGCTCGCAGCTGCAGCCTGCGCCGGCGAGCCCGTGGGCGACGCGACGCCAGCGCTGGCAGCACGCGGTGACCTGGGATCACCAGAACCTGCGCGACGACCGCGTCGAGTGGTTCGCGGACGCGATGGCGGCCGGCACCTACGAGCTGACGTACCAGGCGCGCGCGACGATCGACGGCACGTTCACGGCGATGCCCGCGGTGGTCGAGGCGATGTACGCGCCCGACAAGCGAGCTCGCACCACGCGGACGACGATCACGGTGACGAAATAAACTACGATCGCCGCGATGGCGAAGACCAAGCAGCCGACCGACGTGGTCCTCGAGGAGCTCCGCGACTACGGGCTCGGATATCCGGGTGCGCACCTCAAGAGCCCGTGGCCCGGGCACCTCGACCTCGCGGTCAAGGACAAGACGTTCGCGTACCTCAGCATCGAGGGCGAGCCGTTCAGCATCGGCTGCAAGCTACCGCGCTCGAACGGCGTCGCGCTGATGCTGCCATTCTGCAAGCCGACCGCGTACGGCCTCGGCAAGAGCGGCTGGATCTCGGCGTCGCCGAGCCCGTCGGAGATCAACGTCGACATGTTCAAGTCCTGGATCGACGAGAGCTACCGCGCGCAGGCACCGAAGAAGCTCGCGGCGCAGATCGGGACGACCGCGCCGCAGCCCGCGAAGGCCAAGGTTGCGGCGAAGCTGAAGCCGAAGGCCGCGGCGAAGCTGAAGCCGAAGGCCGCGGCGAAGTCCAAGCCGAAGCCGAAGCCGGCGAAGTCGAAGCCGAAGCCGGCGAAGTAGACGATGCCCGCCGCGCGCTCGTGAGCTCGACGCATGCGGCGTGTCCGATGACCCACGCCCGTGCGCAAGCCCGTGACTTCGCTCGGGTCCCGACAGGCATCGCCAATGCATCACCGGGGGCGTGGCCCGGCTCGCGAGGATCTGGAGGTTTGCCCGCTGGGGTGTGGTCGCGCTCGTGCTGCCGCTCGTCATCGCGGTGCACGTCGCGCTGATCGTCGTATTCGCGGTGCCGTTCGAGGCCGCGAGCCTGGCCGCGACGCAGGTCGGGGAGCCGCTCGTGCTCGTCGACCTGCGTGGCGAGGAGATCGCCGCGCTGCCGGCGATCGGCGTCGATCGCACGCGGTGGACGCGGATCGCAGATGTCCCGGCGATCGCGGTGTCGGCGGTGATCGAGTCGGAGGATCACAACTTCTGGGATCACCGCGGGGTCGACGGCCTCGGGATCGCGCGGGCGGTGTGGCTCGATCTGCAGGGTGGCCGCTACGGCGGCTCGACGCTGACGATGCAGCTCGCGCGCATGCTGGTGTCGCCGAGCGGGAAGCGCTCGATCCCGCGCAAGCTCGAGGAGATGCTGCTCGCGCTCCGCATCGAACGTGCGCTCGACAAGCGCGCGATTCTCGAGCAATGGCTCAACCGCGCGTACTTCGGCAACGGCGCGGTCGGCTTCGAGGCGGCCGCGCGGCTCTACTTCAACAAGCCAGTGCGCGCGCTCTCGGATGGCGAGGCGACGCTGCTCGCCGTGCTGCCGCGCGCGCCGACCGCGTACAACCCGCTGAAGCACCCGGACCGCGCGCTACGCCGCCGCGCGTACATCATCGCGATGCTCGTCGAGCGCGACGTGATCAGCAGCGAGACCGCGCGCGCCGCGCTCGTCACCGAGCTCGCGATCGGCCGCCACGTCCCGGCGAACCGCGCGCCGCACTTCGTCGCGTACGTCACCGCGCAGTTGCCACCGGAGGTCAGGCGCGCCGGCGGCACGCTGCACACGACGCTCGATCTGCAGCTCCAGGAGGTGTTGCAGCGACGCGTCGCGGATCAAGTATCGGCGCTGCGCCGCGCGAACCTCGATCAGGCCGGCCTCGTCGTGCTCGACGCGCAGACCACCGAGATCCGCGTGATGGTCGGCTCGACGGGGTGGCGCGATGCGGGCGGACAGATCAACATCACGACGCGCCGCCGCCACCCGGGCTCGGCGCTCAAGCCATTCGTGTACGCGACCGCGATCGAGCGTGGCGCGACGCCGTCGAGCATCGCGTGGGACATCCGCGATCTCAGCGCGCAGTACTTCGCGCCGAACGGCGCCGAGCACGGCCCGGTGCGCTATCGAGAGGCGCTCGCGAGCTCGTACAACTTCGCCGCGATCGACGTCATCGAACAGGTCGGCGTATCGCGCGTGATGAGCGTGCTCCGCACGGCGGGCGTCGCCGAGCTCGATGGCCGTCCCGAGGACTATGGCCTGCGACTCGCGCTCGGCTCCGCGAAGGTGCGGCTCGTCGATCTCGCGGCGGGCTACGGATTCACCGTCAAGCACGGTCTCGTCGGCATGCCGCGCGGGATCGAGCGGATCGACCGCACCGACGGCACGCGCTGGTCACCGGAGCGGCGTCCCGAGCGGCGCGTGTTCTCGCCCGAGACCGCGTGGCTCGTGATGGACATGCTCGCGGATCCCGAGGCGCGCCGCCCGGGCTTCGGCATGGAGCTGCCGTTCGATCTGCCGTTCCGGATCGCCGCGAAGACCGGCACCGCGCGCGGCTTCGCGGATACCTGGGCGATCGGCGCGACGCGCGAGGCGATCGTCGCCGCGTGGGCCGGCACGTTCGACGGCGCACCGACGCAGGGTATCGTCGGCATGGATGCCGCCGCGCCGCTCGTGCGCGACGCGATGCTCGCGATCGCCGACGGCCATCCGCTGACGCTGCCGGCACGGCCCGAGCACATCACCGACATCGAGGTCTGCGCGACCTCGGGCATGGCGCCCCGCGAGGCCTGTCCGCGGATCCGCGATCACGCAGCGCACGGTCACGTCCCGAC
>JACCTC010000420.1 GCA_013812655.1 Deltaproteobacteria bacterium
GCCGTGGCCCGAGCGCGAACGGCAACGCGGTGGGTGGCGGCGGTGGATCCATCGTGATCCCGACCTTGGCTGCGAGCAGCCGCTCGACGCCCCGCGCGAGGTGCGGATCGCGCTTCGCGACCGACGCGTGCGAGACGCGCAGGCTGCGCGTCATCAGGCTGTACGTCAGCTCGACGGGCGCCATGCGGAGATAGCGCTCGGTCCCTTCGAACCACTCGAGGCTCGCCTGCGCCGCGGCCTGCAGCGCTTCGACCTCGGGCCGGCGATGCGCCTCGTACGCCGCGAGGGCCTCGGTGATGCCGCGCGCACCGAGCAGCTCGTCGCGCAGCGCGATCGCATCTTCCATCGCGAGCTTGGTGCCCGAGCCGATCGAGAAGTGCGCGGTATGCGCCGCGTCGCCCATCAGCACGACGTTGCCGGTGTGCCACTTGCCGCATCGCACCGTCGGGAAGCTTCGCCAGATCGAGCGGTTCTTGACGAGCTTGTGCCCGGCCAGCTCGGCCGCAAAGATCTCGCCGAGGATCGCGACGGTCCTGTCCTCGTCGGCGTCGGCGAGGCCGGCGGTGCGCCAGGTGTCCTCGCGACACTCGACGATGAACGTCGAGCCATGCTCGTGATAGCGGTACGCGTGCACGCGGAAGAGGCCATGCGGCGTCTCCTTGAACAGGAACGTGAACGCCTCGTACGGCACCGTGCAGCCGAGCCACACGAACTTGTTCGAGCGGACGTCGACGTCGGGCTCGAGCTCCGCGGCGAGTGCCTCGCGCACCCAGCTCGCGACGCCATCGCACGCGACGATCACGTCCGCGGTGATCTCCGAGAGCGAGCGGATCTCGCGCTCGAACTCGAGCTGGACCCCGAGCTCGCGTGCGCGGGTCTGCAGGATCTGGAGCAGCATCTTGCGCTCGATGCCGCAGAACCCGTGGCCGGTCGAGCGCAGCGCCTCGCCGCCCATGTGGATCTCGATGTCATCCCAGCGCGCGAACCGCGCCGTGATCTGCGCATGGGTCTCGGGATCGGCCGCCGCGAGGTTACCGAGCGTGGCATCCGAGAACACGACGCCGAACCCGAACGTGTCGACCGGCCGGTTCCGCTCGTAGATCACGACCTCGTGCTCGGGCGCGACCCGCTTCACGAGGATACCGAGGTACAGCCCGGCCGGGCCGCCGCCGATGCAGGCGATCTTCACGTCGCGAACCTAGCAGACTCGCCGAGAGCCGGCCGCGGCTCGTGCTCGAACATGCCGCCGAACAACGGCACCGGCAATCGCTAGAAGCGACCCGACGCCAGCGCGCCGGTCGGACCGACGTCGAAGCGCAGCGAGCCTTCGGAGTCGCCGCGGCCCTCACGCAGGAACAGATAGGTCGTGACGCCGATCCCGACGAGCCCGATCCCGAGGCCGACGTCGGCGAACAGCGAGAAGCGTTCGCCCGAGGTCTTCATGTCATGCAGCTGCGGATCGTCGGCGGTGACGCCGGCGAGGCGTGCGCGATCGGCATAGGCAGCCTCGCGGTCGAGGGCGGCAAAGCTGAAGACCGCGCCGGTCACGAGTAGCGCGCCGGTCGTCGCGCCGACGAGGTACGTGCGCTTGCGGCTGTCGCGCCGGAGCGCGCCGACCTCGAGCTGGACGCGCTGATCACTCGAGAACGTGCCGGTCGTGCGATACGGGCGATAGCCGTCGACGCGAAGCTCGATCTCGCGCGAGCCCGGCGCGATCTCGACGGGCTCGGCGAGCGGCGCCGTGCCGAGGGTCTTGCCATCGACGACGACGCGCGCGCCGCGTGGAGCGTTGCGGAGCTCCAGCAGCGCACCGACGGGCACGAGCTCGACGGTGAGCGCGTAGTCGGCGCCGCGTGTCGCGGGGATCTCGATGCGTGACGTGCGGAACCCCTTCGCGCGCACCACGAGGACGTGATCACCTGCTGGGAGGGGGAGGCCGCCGTTGTCGAGCGCGACGGGCTTGTCGTCGAGGAATAGCTCGGCGCCGCGCGGCGCGAGCTTGACCGCCACGAGCGGCGCGAGCGTGACGTCGAGCTCGACCGGCTTGCCCTCGTGGGCTGCGGCCTCGATGGTCGCGCGAGCGTGCCCGTCGAGCGTGACCACGACCGCGTGCGTGCCGCCGGCGACGGTGAGCGGTCCGCTATAAGGCTTGCCGTCGACCGTGATCTGCGCGCCGGGCTGCGTGGCACGCACGGTGAGCAATGATGGCTTCTCGACCAGCGTGATGGCGAGCTTCGCGGTCTTGCTCTGCTCGACGGTGATGCGGCCCGACCACCGGTCGAAGCCCGGGCGCTCTGCGATCACGCGGTACTCGCCGGGGAGCATCGCTTTCTTGCACGCCGGCGCGGCGGTGCAGAACAGACCCTGGGTCTTCGAATCGAGATAGATCGCGGCCGGACCGTTCGCGAGCTCGAGCTCGATGAACGTGGTCGTCACCGCCTGCAGGTTGTCGACGATCTTCTGCGCCTCGCGTCGGTTCGCGCCGGTCGCGCCCGCCTCGAGGTAGGCCCGGTAGGCGGCGAGCGCACTCGTGTAGTCGCGGAGCTTCAGCAGCAAGTTGCCGCGCAGGCCGAGCAGCTGGAGATCCTTGGGCGCGGCCGCGAGGCCCTCATCGACCACGACGAGCGCCTTCTCGTAGTCGTCGTCGGCGGCGAGCTGCGCGGCGGCCTTGTACTTCTCGCGTGCATCGGTATTCGGGGCGGCGGTTGCCACCGCCGCCGAGAGCGCGAAGGCGCCAATGATCCACGTACGCAACCCCGAGCGCATCGACTCATCGTAGAAGAAATGTAGATCGTACGTCTATGAGGGGTTCTCTGATTGTGTCGGCGATCTTCGACGATGTACCGTGGTCGGCGCTATGCGGGTGTGCACGCAGTGCAGGCGACTGCTTTCGGCAAATGCAGGCATGTGCCCGGCGGACGGCGCACGCGCAGATGACGTCGAGACGCTGCCGAAGAACACCAGGATCGGCGCGTACAAGATCGAGCGGATGCTCGGTGAGGGCGGGATGGGCTTCGTCTATGAAGCGACCCACGAGGTGCTGAACCGACGCACGGCGATCAAGTTGCTGCGGCCCGAGCTCGCGGTGCACGCCGAGGTCGTGACGCGCTTTCTCAACGAGGCGAAGGCCGTCAACCTCATCGATCACCAGCACATCATCAACGTCTACGACTACGGCGACGGCACGGACGGCAGCGTTTACTTCGTCATGGAGTTCCTCGAGGGCGAGACCCTCGACGATCTCATGCGCAAGCGGCGGCCGATGCAGCTGCCGCTGATGCTGCACGTGTTCGCGCAGATCGCGAAGGCGCTCGCGGCTGCGCACGGCAAGCAGGTCGTGCATCGCGACCTCAAGCCGGCCAACGTGTTCGTGATCGCGCGCGAGGACAACCCGTACTTCATCAAGTTGCTCGACTTCGGGATCGCGCAGCTGCGCGGCGAGGGCGCCGTCAAGCTCACCGTCGCCGGCTCGATCATGGGCACGCCGCAGTACATGAGCCCCGAGCAGATCTCGGGCGCCAACGTCGACGCGCGCAGCGACGTGTGGGCGTTCGGCGTGATGCTCTATCGCGCCGCGACCGGCCAGGCGCCTTTCAAGGGCGAAGGGTTTGGCGAGCTCGCGAAGAAGATCCTGCACGAGACGCCGAAGCCCGCCGATCAGATCACGCCGATGCCGGCGGCGCTCGCGAAGCTGATCGCGAGCTGCCTCGAGCGCAAGATCGAGGACCGCTGCCAGACGATCGCCGAGGCCATCGCCGGGCTGGAGCGGGTCAAGAAGGAAGCGACTCTCGACGACGACGCGATCCTCTCGGCCGTGAAGGCCGACTCGGGTGCGATCAGCGAGCCGATGCCGATGCTGCGCAGCGAGCCCACGAAGGGCAGCCTCGCCGGTTCATCACCGCAGTACCAGGGCGCGCCCGCGGCACAGCGCCGCGCGACGACCGGTGTGCCGGCAGGTCGGACGACGTCCGCGTCGAGGGTGCCGACGCTCGCGATCGTCGGTGGCGGGCTCGCCGCGCTCGGGATCGTCGGATACCTCGCGTTCGGACGCGGCGCGAGCAAGCCCGATGCAGCGCCGGCGCCGGTCGCGGCGGTCGTGCCAGCGACGTCGACCACGCCACCGACAACACCCGCGACGGCGTCGATTCATGATCTCTTCACGGCCGGTGACCACGCCGCCGTTCGCGCGCTTGCCGAGAAGCATCTGCACGACGCGCTCGCCTCGGGTCAGCTGCAGCAGCAGGGGTTCGCCGTCGATGCGCTCGCACGCGTGCGATCTACCAGGACGGTGCCGCTGCTCTACCTCGCGCTGAAGGCGCCACCCGACGTCCGCGTCAAGGCGGCGCGTGCGCTCGGCGAGCTCGGGCTGCCCGATGCCGCCCCGAAGGTGCGCGCGGCGCTCGCCGAGTCGGGCGACAAGATCAAGGTCGAGCTGGCTGCCGTGCTGTACCGGCTCGGCGACAAGGATGCCCGGGCGATCCTGAAGCGCGCGACCGAGGATCCGGGGCTGCGGCTCACCGCCGCGCTCGCGATGGCCGAGGTCAACGACGATGGCGGCCGCGCAGTCCTCACCGACATCCTCGAAACGACGCCCGCGGGCCGCGATCAATGGCGGCGAGCGGCCGGTGGGCTGGCGAAGCTCGGCGACGCGAACGCGCGCAAGGCTCTGGAAGGTGAGCTGTCTCAGCCGGACGCCACACGTTCGGTTGGAGCGGCCGACTTACTGGCACGTGCCGGCGATGGGAAGGCGCGCGCGTACCTCGTCCGGGTCGCAAGCGACAAGGAGTTCTCGCGTGCCGGCGAAGCCGCGACCGCGCTCGCCCGGCTCGGCGATCGCGAGGCGATCGGCTGGGTCGATGCGGGGCTCGCGAGCACGGACCTCGACGAGCGCAAGCTGGCGCTCGCGATCTGCGGCGTGCTCGCCGATGCGAGCCATCACGGGGCGATCGCCAAGCTCGCGACCACCGATCCGGATCTCAGCGTGAGGATGACTGCCGACGCTGTCCTGCTCGGTCTTTGAGCACAGGGCTTTCAGAAGGACTCAAAGGACTCATCAGATGAGCGACGACAACAAGAAGACCGTCATGGGTGTCAGTGGGAGCGCGAAGACGCCGGTCCCAACGGCGAGTCGGGCCACGTCGCCGCTGCGCGCCGAGCCCGAGATCGCGGCGACGCTCCCACCCACGATGGCACCGCCGATCGCGGAGCCGGTCGCCGCGACGCTGCCGCCGACCATGGCGCCGCCCACGAACCAGCCAGTCGCCGCGACGATCCCACCGACGATGGCGCCGTCAACCGGTGCCGGCACGATCCCGATGGGCAAGCGCGGCGTGCCGATGCCCGGCGACGGATCCGACGACTTCATCGGCCAGGAGATGTGCGGCTACGTCATCAAGCGCAAGCTCGCCGAGGGCGGGATGGGCGTCGTGTTCGAGGGCGAGCACGCGAAGATCGGGCGGCGCGGCGCGATCAAGGTACTGAAGCCCGAGTTCTGCCGGTCGACCGAGGTCGTCGAGCGCTTCTATCAGGAAGCCCGCGCAGTGAACTCGATCCGCCACGAGAACATTGTCGAGGTCTACGACTTCGGTCGCGACGAGCACGGACGCGTGTTCTTCGTGATGGAGTACCTCGAGGGCGAGCCGCTCTCCGCGAAGATCAAGCGCGGTGCGCTCAAGTGGTCCGAGGCGTTCCCGATCCTCGAGCAGACCCTGCGCGCGCTCAAGGCTGCGCATGACAAGGGCTTCGTTCATCGCGATCTCAAGCCCGACAACATCTGGCTCAAGCAGGTCGAGAGCGGCGTCGAGGTGAAGCTGCTCGACTTCGGCATCGCGAAGCTGGTCGGAACCGAGAGCCCCAAGGAGAAGCTGACGCAGACCGGATCGGTCATCGGCACACCGCACTACATGTCTCCCGAGCAGATCAACGGCTCGAAGGACATCGATCACCGCACCGACATCTACGCGATGGGCGTCATCACGTACGAGATGTTTGCCGGCGTCACGCCGTTTGTCGGCGACACCATGCAGGCGGTGATGACCGGCCACCTGTTCAAGGATGCCCCGCGGCTCGCCGACATCCCGATCGACCTCGGCGTGCCGCCACCGCTCGCCGAGATCATCGATCGGATGCTCGTGAAGGATGCCGCCGAGCGCTACGAGAGCGTCGCCGACGTCCTCGCCGATCTGCGCGACGTCAACAAGCACCGTCAGCCGGCGAAGGCGGAGACGCTGAATCGCACGCGGCCGACACGCGATGCGCAGCCGCTCGAGCGGCCCGAGGCTGCGCCGGGCGCGAGCTGGAAGCTGCCGGTGATGATCATCGGTGCGCTCGCCGTGCTTGCGGTCGCTGGCCTCGGCATCTGGAAGATCACGCAGAAGCCGGCTGCCACGCCCGTCGCCGCTGCGCCGAAGGCCGTGGTGCCCGCGCCGGGCGAGCCCGCAAAACCGGCCGTCGAAGTCGAGAAGCAGATCGATCACGATGCGGTGCGCAAGGACGCACAGCTGACGCTGCGCGCTGCGCTCCAGCAATCCGAGCCCATGGTCCGCGTCCAGGGCTCCGACGCGCTCGGCAAGATCAAGGACGAGGCGTCGGTACCTGCACTGAGCACGCTCACCGAGACCGATCCGGACGCCGAGGTTCGCGGCCACACCGCCGATGCGCTGGGCATGATCGGGGCGGCGAACCAGGCCGACCTCCTCGCCAAGCTCGAGAAGGCGGCGCCCGCGCCGCTCAAGGTCTGGTACGCATCCGCACTGGCACGGCTCGGCGACAAGGGCGCGCGCAAGCGCCTGCTCGGGTACGCGCGTGACAAGGATCTCGCGGTGTCGTTCAAGGCGGGGCTCACGCTCGCCGACATCAGCCAGCCCGGCGACAAGGAAGCGATCGCGGCCCTCAAGGGACTCGCGGTGCACGAGGCCGAGCTCAACAACCTCGCGCCGTACGCTGGCGCCGTGATCTTGACGAAGATGGCCGCGCTCCGCGACGCGAACGCGCGCAAGGTTCTCTACTCGATCCTCGAGTCCAAGGACGAAGGCTCGCGGCTTGCGGCAGCTGAAGGGCTCGCGCGGCTCGGCGATGACGGTGGCAAGCAGGTCCTGCAGGACGTGTTCGCGAACGAGACGTCGCCGAACCGGCTCGTCGCCTCGATCGCGTTGATCCCGCTGGGCGACTACGCCGGCTTCGAGCTGATCGGCGCGAAGCTCGACGACAAGGATCCGGAGACTCGCAGGCTCGCTGCGCGTGCGCTCGGTGACATCGGCGAACGCAAGAGTCTCGCGGCGCTGATCGCGCTTGCCCAGGACAAGGACTGGACGGTCCGGATCTCGGCCGCCGCGGCGATCGTCGCGATCGTCGGGCTCGACCCGCAGGTGCTCGCACAGGCCTCGGTCGACTGGACCAAGAGCGCGCTCGGCTCGCAGGACTGGGCGGTTCGCAAGGCCGCGGCCGGCGTGCTGGGCGACATGCCGGAGAAAGATGCCGTGCCGCTGCTCGCCCAGGCGATCGCGGATCCCGACGCGAACGTGCGGCTCGCGGCGTCGAAGAGCGCCGGTCGCATGAAGAGCCCCGAGGCGGCCGCGAAGGTCGCGATCGCGGTCAAGGCGGAGACCGATCCCAAGGTCAAGGAGCAGCAGGTCAAGGCGCTCGGCGAGATCGGCAGCGCGACCGTACGCGACACGCTCGCGGAGATCGCCGAGGAGCCGGGCCGGATCGGTGTGGTCGCGGCGGGCTCGCTGATCGCCGTTGGCGATCCATCGGGCAAGGCGAAGCTCGATATCGCGGTCGTGGCGCCGCAGGTCGAGATGCGGCTCGCGGCCGTGCAGGCCGCTGCGACCGCGAAGAATCCGATCGTGGTCACGACGCTGAAGACCGGCGTCGCCGACAAGATCTTCGATGTCCGCTTCTCCGCGGCCGAAGGGCTCGCGATCTTTCGCGCCGAGAAGGCCGCGGCGGTGCCCGTGCTGCAGGCCGGGCTCGAGTCCAAGGATGTCGACATCCAGGGCCGCGCGCAGACCGCGCTCGTCCAGCTCGGCGAGAAGATCAGCGACAAGTCGCCCACGCCGGCGGAGATGATCGAATCTACCGATCCGCGCGTGCGGCTCGCGGCGGTGCCGATCGTGCGCGCGTTGCCGCCGTCGGAAGGCGTGCCGCTGCTGCGGCGGCTCGTGGTCGATTCGAACCAGGACGTGCGGCGTGCCGGCGTCGATGCGATCGAAGAGGTCGCGACCAAGGACAAGGATCAGGCGATCAAGCTCTACAAGCCGCTGATCACCGACGCCGACCCGGTCGTGCGCTCGAAGGCGTCCGGACAGCTGTCGCGCCTGGTCGAGCCACCGCCGGCGAAGGTTGCCGCGGCAACCGCGCCGCCTACACCGGCGCCGGATCCGACGCCGGCCGTCGACGACACGCTGCCGAAGGTCCAGGCGGCTTCGGCCGAAGCGACCGCAGCTGCCAGCGACGCCCGCACCGCGAAGGGCGAGTTCGACGCTGCCGTGACCGAGATCGCGACGACGACGGCGATCCCCGCGCGTGACGACGCCGCGCTCAAGCGATTGGAGCTGCTGGCGACGAACCTCGAAGAGGCGGTCACCAGGCTCGAGGCCGCCGCGACCCGCACCGAGGCTGCCGCGAAGGCCGCTGCGGATGCCGCAGGCGTGACCCCTTCCGCCGATGCGGCGAAGCTCGTCGCCGAGGCCGCCAGCAGCGCGCAGGAGGCGCGTGAAGCGGCGACCGCCGCACGTGGCAAGACGGCGAGCGCGGCCAAGAAGGTCCGCGAGTACGTCAAGGCCGAGACGGGCGACGCCCAGATGTACGTCGCTGCAGCGGACGCGGCGATCGCGGTCGGCAACTTCACCGACGCGAAGCAGAACCTCGACAAGGCTACGAAGCTGAATCGCGCCGCGGGCACGAAGAACGCCGCGCTCGATTACTCGTACGCGCAGCTCTACGACAAGATGGCGTCGCGCACGCGCGATCCCGCCGCGAAGCTCAAGCTGATGCAGCAGGCGCAGGACGCGTACGCCCGGTTCGCGAAGACGGGATCCGGATCGCGGGTGCAGCGCGCGAACGATCGCGCCGCCGAGCTCGGCGACGAGATCAAGGAGCTGGGTACACCCTGATGCGTATCGTCCTCCTGATCTCGATGCTCCTCGCGGGCTGTCAGACGATCGTGGCGTTCGAGACGCCGCGCGAGAGCGGCGCGCAGTGCAACGATGGCCTCGATAACGACGGGAACCAGGCGATCGATTGCGCCGATGTCGCGTGCCTGGAATCCTCGGGATGCCTCGGCTGCGGCAACGGCCAGCGCGAGCCGGGCGAGGAGTGCGACGACGGCAACCTCGTGCCGAACGATGGGTGTAGCCCCGGCTGCACGGTCGATGTTCCGGCGACCTGCGGCGACGGCAAGCTCGCGGTCGGCGAGCAGTGCGACGACGGCAACGCGTCCGATGCCGATGGCTGCCTCACGAGCTGCCGGGTCGCGCGTTGCGGCGATGGCGTGCTTCACGTGGGCGTCGAGCAATGCGATGACGGCAACGTCACGCCAGGCGACACGTGCAGCGCGACCTGCGCGATCGAGCGTTGCGGCGATGGCATCCTGCAGCCGACGCTTGGCGAAGACTGCGACGACACCAACACCACGAGCGGCGATGGGTGCAGTGCGGCGTGCGAGAACGAGCTGTGCGGCGATGGCATCGTCCAGGCCGCGCTCGGCGAGCAGTGCGACGATACGAATCAGCTCTCGGGTGATGGCTGCAGCAGCTCGTGCAGGAACGAGCTGTGCGGTGACGGCATCGTGCAGGGCACGCTCGGGGAGCAGTGCGACGACACGAACGCGACCTCGAACGACGGCTGCAGCGCGACCTGCCAGACCGAGCGGTGCGGCGATGGTCTGGTGCAGGGCGGGCTCGGCGAGGAGTGCGACGACACCAACGCCTTGAACAACGACGGGTGCAGCGCGACGTGCCTCACCGAGCGCTGCGGCGATGGCGTGCTGCAGGCCGGCGAAGCCTGTGACGATCAGAACGTCCTCGCGGGGGACGGCTGCAGCGCGAGTTGCGTCATCGAGCGCTGCGGCGACGCGATCGTGCAGAGCGGGCTCGGCGAGACCTGCGATGACGGCGGTACGATCGCGGGCGACGGCTGCAACGCGACGTGCAAGCTCGAGCGCTGCGGCGACGGGATCGTGCAGGCCGCGCTCGGCGAGCAGTGCGACGATGCGAACACCACGAACGAGGACACCTGTACGAACACGTGCCGCACCGCGCGCTGCGGCGATGGCTTCCTGCACGTGGGCGAAGCGTGCGATGACGGCAACCAGGTCGCAAATGACGGCTGCACGCCGAGTTGCGTGATCGAGAGGTGCGGCGATGGCATCACGCAGACCTCCGAACAGTGCGACGACGCGAACCAGCTCCTCGACGATGGCTGCACGCCGATGTGCAAGCTCGAGCGCTGCGGCGATGGCGTCAGGCAGATCGCGCTCGGCGAGGCATGCGACGACAGCAACACGCTGGCGGGCGATGGCTGCAGCGCGACCTGCCAGCTCGAGTCATGTGGCGACGGCATCACCCAGAGCTCGGCCGGCGAGCAATGCGATGACGCGAACCTCGACGACGCCGACGCCTGCACGAGCACGTGCCAGCTCGCGACGTGCGGCGACGGCTTCGTGCGCACCGGCGTCGAGACCTGTGACGACACGAACGCGACTGCGAACGATGGCTGTGGCCTGACTTGCCAGCTCGAGCGCTGCGGCGACGGCATCGTGCAAACCGGCCCGGTTGTCACCGCGGTCGACTTCTCGTGGCTCGCCTCGAGCTGCGTGGCCCCGCGCGACATCGTCTTCAGGGTTGGCGCGGTCTCGTTCCAGGCGCAGGGTGATACCGGCTCCTGCACTTGTGCACCCGGCATGCGCACGATCACGACGACCAACCCCACGGTGCTCGGGCAATTCGTCAATGGCCTGAACGCGGTCTCCGTCGATTTCTCGGGCAGCGGTCACTACCTCGGCTGGGCGCTCGTCACCGTCCATGCCGGCGCGGTCACGACGGAGATCGTCGTCTACGAAGGTGTCGCCGGCAGCGCGGTCGCACGCGCCGCAGCGATGTGCACGGGTGGCTTCGACGAGAACATCCCGCTGCGCACGGTGCAGGCGCCGGTGTCGGTGTTCGAGCAGTGCGACGACGGCAACCTGAACAACGGCGACGGCTGTAACGCGAACTGCACGCCATGAAGCACATCATCTACATCGCGATCGCGTGGCTCGTCGGCTGTGGTGCCCGCGGCGAGCACGCCGAGACCACCGAGACCGTGCAGGCGGTCGCCGTCAACGGCAGCTTCGAGACCGACTACCAGGGCTGGACGCTGCTCGAGGCGCCGAGTACCGCCGGCACGCAGTGCGGGACGTGGGGGATCGCGACCGCCGGCCAGGTCGTGAGCCCGAGCGACCTCGTGTTCGACTTCTTCGACAACGTCGACAACACCCAGAGCTCGCCGGGGCTGCCGATCACGTACGCCGCCACCGACGGCAACAAGGTCGCGTTGCAGCTCCAGGGCTGTCCGCAGAACCACCGCATGTTCCAGACGATCGCGCTACCAGCGTGTCAGCCGCTGCTGCTGTGGGACATGCGGTACACCAACCACAACACCGCCGGCTTCGAGCCCGCGTTGCAGTTCACTGCGGTCAACATCCGCGACCAGAGCGACACCATCCTCGCGACGCCGTTCAAGACGTTACCGGGCGATCCGGTGTCGCTGCCCGCGATGACGGCGTTCCAGGTCGATCTATCGGCGTTCTCGGGTCAGACGATCCGGCTCGACTTCGAGCACCAGGTGCAGCAGTTCTTCTTCGACGCGGCCTGGGACAACATCCGCGTCGTCTGCAAGGCGCTTGCTGCCCAGCCGGGCGCGCTGGCGTTTGGCGACGTCAACGTCGGCACCTCGAGCACGCGCACGACGACGGTCACGAACCACGCCGCGACGGCGCTCACGATCACCGCGACGTCGGCCTCCGGGCCGTTCGCGGTCACGAGTGGCCCCGCACTACCAATCACGCTGCAGCCCGGCGAGAGCACGGTGTTCGCGCTCATCTTCCAGCCGGTCGCGGCCGGCCCGGCCACCGGCTCGTTCACGTTGACCAGTGACGACCCGAACGGCGCGACGGTCGTGGCGCTGAGCGGGAATGGCCTCGACGGCGCGAAGCTGACCGCATCGCCGAACATGTTCTCGTTCGGAGGCGTCCAGGTCGGCGAGACCAGCGCTCCGCAGACGATCGATCTGACGAACACTGGCACGTCGCCGCTCACGATCAGCGCGGCTTCGGTCGCGGCGCCATTCACGGTCGACGCCCCGACGTTGCCGATCACGCTCGCGCCGAACGCGTCGACCACGGTGACGATCCGGTTTGCCCCGACGTCGACCGGCATCTTCAACGGCCAGCTGAGCATCGAGTCCAACGACCCCGCGAGCCCGACGCTGCTGTCGCTATCGGGTTTGGGCACCTCGCCAAGGCTCACGTTCGTGCCGGCAAGCGTCGCGTTCGGCAACCAGCGGGTTGGCCTCGCCAGCCCGGCAAGGGTCGTTCGCGCGCGGAACGATGGCGATGGTCCGGTCACGATCACGGGCACCACGATCACCGGTCCATTCACGCACGGCGCGATCGCGCTGCCGATCACGCTCGCGCCGACCGAGTTCATCGACGTCAGCGTGACGTTCAGGCCGACCGTCATGGGAGCCGCGACTGGCGAGCTCCGATTCGCGAGCAACGCGACGACGGTCCCCATTCCCCTCAGCGGCACCGGGACGCAGCCGCTGATCTCGGTGACCCCGACCACGGTCAACTTCGGAGACCAGCGGACCGGCACGACCGGTACCCGCACGGTGACGGTCTCGAACCCCGGCAACGAGAACCTCGTCATCAGCTCGCTGCAGATCCAGTCGTCCACGGCGTTCTCGATCGTCGAGGCCCCGCCGATCACGATCGTGCCGGGCGCCAGCCTGTCATTGACGCTGCGGTTCACCCCGCCGACGGCTGGCAACTTCAATGGGGGGCTGTCGATCGGCACCAACGTGCCGAACAACCCGATCACGACGATCTTGCTCATGGGGCGCGGCATCGAGCCCCTGCTCGCGGTCAACCCCCTTTCGCTCGCGTTCGGCAACCAGCGCGTCGGGACCACGAGCGCGACCAAGGCCGTCGTGATCTCGAACCCGGGCACGGACACGCTCGCGATCTCGTCGGTGACCATCACGGCACCGTTCACGCGGAGCCAGCCGCCGATGCTCATCCCGCCGGGTGGGTCGGCCACGATCGAGGTCGCATTCTCGCCAACCGCGCTCGGCATGGTGTCGCGCGACCTCACGATCGTCACCAATGCCGGCACGCGGGTCGTCCCCTGTACCGGGACCGGCGCGAATCCCGTCGTCAGCGCGTCCGCCACGTCGCTGGCATTCGGTGACGTCCGCACCGGCACGACCAGCGCCGGTCAGAGCGTCGCGATCTCGAACATCGGAAGCTCACCGCTCACGATCAGCGGCGCGACGGTCTCGGGGCCATTCACGATCACCTCGCCATCTCTGCCGCGCAGCGTGCTGCCCGGAGCGTCGGTGTCGTTCACCGTGAAGTTCGCGCCGACCGCGAACGGTGCGGCCACCGGCACGCTCGTCATCACGAGCGACGCGGCGGCGAGCCCGACGCAGGTGACGTTGACCGGGACCGGCGTCGCGCCGCAGCTCGCGGTCAGCGCACCGATGCTCGACCTCGGCAGCGTTCGCATCGGCTCGACGAGCGCAGCTGCGGGGCTCTCGCTCCAGAACTCCGGCAGCTCGCCGCTCACGATCACCAGCATCACGATCTCGGCGCCGTTCGCGCGGACGGCGGTCACGCTGCCGGCGACGATCGCGCCGGGCGGCTCGCTCTCGCTCGGCGTCACGTTCACGCCGACGGTGCGAGCGTTGGCGGCCGGCGCGCTCGCGATCGCCTCCGATGGCGGGTCGCTGAACGTCGCGCTCTCCGGCCGTGGCATCGCGCCGCTGATCGCGGCGAGTCTCGATCCGGTTGACTTCAGCAGTGTCGCGATCGGGACGCCGGCGACACGCGCGCTGCAGCTGACAAACACGGGCGACGCGCCACTCGCGATCTCGACGATCGCATTCGCGGGCGCCCACGCGGCAGACTACGCGATCGCGGCGTTGCCGACGCTGCCCGCCGCGATCGCGCCCGGACAGTCGCTCGCACTCTCGATCGTCTTCACGCCCGGTGATCACGGCGCTCGTAGCGCCCAGCTCATCGTGATGAGCGACGCGTTCGGTACGCCGCAACTCGTCGTCGGCCTCGCCGGCGCCGGTGAGGGTGCGCGCATCGCGGTGTCGCCCACCGCGCTGGACTTCGGCACGGCAAACGTCGGCGCGACCAGCGCGCCACGGCTCGTGACGATCTCGAATCACGGCGAGACCGCACTTGACGTCAGCTCGATCGTGATCGGCGGGGCGCAGGCGACCGACTTCGCGTCCGGCGCGGCGCTGCCGATCACGATCGCGCCCGGAGCGTCGGCGACGGCCGCGTTCACGTTCACGCCTTCGGCGATCGGTTCCCGCGCGGCGACCGCGACGATCGTCAGCACCGATCCACTCGTGCCCAGCTCGATCGTCACGCTCGCGGGCACCGGCGAATCCGCCGTGCTCGCGGTATCGCCCGCGGCGCTACCGTTCGGCGCGGTCCGCGTCGGCCAGTCGAAGGTCCGGTCGGTGACGCTGACCAACATCGGTACCGGCTCGCTCTCGATCACGACGATCGCGCTCGGCGGCAGTGACGCCGCAGACTTCGCGCTCGCACCGCTCGCGTTGCCGATCGTACTCGCGCCGTCGGCATCGCGCATCGTCAACGTGACGTTCAACCCGACAGTCGTACGTGATTCGTCAGCGACCCTCGACGTGCTCTCCGATGAACCGGTGAACGGCACGGTCGCGCTGCCGCTGACCGGCAGCGGCGTATCCCCGAATGTCGCGCTGACGCCGGGCGTCGTCGATTTCGGCGGTCAGCTCGTCGGCCGGCCGTCGGCGCGGCGCGATCTGAAGATCCGGAACTCCGGCGGCGGTCCGCTCGGCATCGTGTCGCTGGCGATCACGGGCGCACAGGCCGCGAGCTTCACCCTGGTGTCCCCGCCGGCGCTGCCCGCGACCATCGCCCCGGGCGCCGAGCTCGTGCTGTCGCTGCGGGTGGCGGTCACCGCGATCGGTTCGCACGCCGCCACCATCGCGATCGGCACCGATGCGCCAGACGTCCCGGTCGCGAGTGCGAACCTCGCTGCGCTCGGCATCTCGACCGCCCTGGCGCTGACGCCGTCGATGATCGACTTCGGCACCGCGCACGTGCTCGTCGCGACCACGCCGGTGCCGGTGACGTTGACAAACCTCACCGGCGAGCCGCTGACGTTCGTCGATGGCGTCCTCGGTGGCGCGACGCCGGGTGACTTCACGGTGAGCTCGATCGCTGGCACCGTCCCCGCGGGCGGCAGCGTCACCGCGATGGTGACCTATCGCGCGGCTACCGCAACGACCTCGGCCGCGACGCTGACCTTGCAAACGACCGACCCCGCGATTCCTGAGGCGCTCGTCACGCTCGGCGGCAAGGCGGTCTCGACCTTCGTCTCCGCGGATCGTGGCGAGCTCGCGTTCGGCGAGATCCAGGTCGGCGACCGTAGCGGCCCCAAGGCCGTCACGCTGACGAACGTGACCACCGCGCCGATCGAGATCGCGAGCATCACGTCGACCGATGGTCAGTTCATCGTCGACGCGACCACCGCGACGGTCACCGTCGCACCGGGCGGCAACGTCACGTTCACGGTGACGTTCGCGCCGGTCACCAGCGGACCGGCCTCGTCCGAGGTTGCGATCATCCTCGCCGGCAGCACGAGCCCGGAGCTGACGGTCGTGGTGTCTGGCGACGGCTCGGCGCCCTCCAGCGGCGGCTGCTCGACGACAGCACCGGGCTCGTCGTTCGCGCTCGTGCTCGGCCTCGGGCTCGCCTGGCTGCTGCGGCGTCGCCGGCGCGCTCGCTAGGACCCCAGTCAGACCTGGCGGCGGCGGCGGCGGATCAGCAGCGCGAGCCCGAGCAGGCCGACCGCGAAGCCAGACGGGTTGCCGCCCGCCTGGCATCCGCAGTCGTCGTCATCGTCGTCGTTGTCGTCGTAGGGGTAGTCGCACGGACCGGGGACCGACGTGCAGAACGGTGCGGGCGGCGGGGGCGGCGTGCACGGACCCGCGGCGGTGACCACGCCGGCCTGACTGCCACCGTGGCCGAAGTTGACAAGCACCCGGTCGCCCTCGACGACGTTTTCGAGCGACACCTCGAACCTCGTGTACGGCGCGGGCGTGAAATACGGATCGATCTTCGAGCCGTCGCACGCGCTCTGGTAATTCTCGACATCGACCTGCACCTCGACCCGCGTGATCGCGCCGGTCACGTCGATCTCGACGCCATCGCGGATGACGAAGAGCTTTGGCTCGTAGGTATAGCCGGCTTCGTCATAAACGATGGCCGGGCAGTTGACCGGCAGCGCGGCCTGGTACATCGCGAACGGACCGAGGTAACAACCGGAGGCAGCAGCCTCGCGGGGGGCCGCGGCGAGCAGAGCGGTCGGCAGGACGAGGAGGCAGGCGAGTCGTGATAGCGCGTGCATGCCACGGCAAAGAGCATCCGGCGGACCACCCGCTCGGAAGCAATCTCGATGGGTTACCGCGCGCGAGTTGCGCGTTCGGCCACCCGGCACGACATCACTGTCACGCCGCGTCACTCCTTGGTGAATGCGTCGAGCCGGAGCAGGGCGGCGGCCAGGTCGGGCGACTCGCTGAGGATGCTGGTGCAAGGGTCGCACGGCCAGCTGGCGATCCGGTCGAGCGCGTTCCGCAGCGTGAACTGCCGCGAGTCGAGCTCGGGCACGACCTCGTCCCAGGTCAGCGGCATCGACACCGGCGCCCCGGCGACCGGCCGCACGCTGTACGGCGCGACGAGCAGCTGGCCGTGCGCGTTCTGGCCCCAGTCGAGGTAGACCCGGCCGCCGCGCGAGGCGGGGTTGCGGTTCGTCGTCGCCATGTCGGGATGCTGCTTCTCGATCAAGAGCCCGATCAGGTACGCGAGCGTGCGCGCCTGCTCGAACGTGCACTGGCAGCCGAGCGGGATCAAAACGTGGAGGCCGGTCTGCCCGCTGGTCTTCACGTAGTTCGGTAGCCCGACCGCCTCGCACAGCGTGTGGATCGCGAGTGCGAGCGGCACGACATGCTCGCGCGGCGCGTTCTTCGGATCGAGATCGACGATCGTGTAGTCGGGCTTCTCGAGGTTGCCGATCCGGCTCGCCCACGCATGGATCGGGATCGATCCCATGTTGGCGACGAACGCGAGGCCATCGGCATCGTCGATCAGCACGTAGTGCACCTCGCGCTGGCTGTGCTCGCTCCACAGCGCCGTCGTGCGCAACCACGGCGGCACCCAGTGCGGCATGTCCTTCTGATAGAACATCTCGCCGTCGATGCCGTCGGGGTAGCGGGTCAACACCGTCGGCCGGTCCTTGAGGTACGGCAGCATGTGCGGCGCGACCGCGCGGTAGTACTCGACGAGATCACCCTTGGTGATCTGGTCGTCCTTCCAGAACACCTTGTGGAGGCGCGTCAACCGCAGCTCGCGCACCGACGCATCGATCTCGAGCGCCTCCTCGAGCGGCTCGCGCGGCAGCGGGCCGGTGTCGTCGCTGGCGGCGCGCGCGGGCACCGCATCGGCCGCCGCATCAGTTGTCACCGCGGGCTCGAGGCCCGGGCCCACGTCTTTTGGGTCGACGAATGCCGCGGCGGTGTCGGCCTCGCCATCGCCGGGACGCAGCTCACCGGTGTGGCGTATGGGCATCCCGCAGTCCTTCGGCTGCTTGTCAAAACGCATCCGCTCGAACACCGGGAACCGCAGCGACGAGTCGACCGGCCACTCGCGATAACGGACCTGGACCACGAGCTCGGGCTCGACCCACCGCGCGTCGCCGCTCGCCTCGGGCCGGGGGAACGTCGGCTTCCAGGCCGGCTTGCCGTCGAGCACGCGTTTGATCTCGACGAGCTGCTTGTCGTCGAAGCCCGAGCCGACCTTGCCGGCCCATCGCCAGCGTTCGTCGACCCACACGCAGAGATGCAGCGCGCCGATGCCGGCCCGCGATCCCTTCGGTGGCGTGTACCCGCAGATCGCGAAGTCGGCCTCGGGATCCGACTTCATCTTGAGCCAGTCCCGCGACCGACTCGAGCGATACGGCGACTTCGCCTTCTTCGCGACGACGCCCTCGAGCCCGCGCGCGACGACCTGTGCGAGCAGCGCCTCGCCCTGCGCCGGGATGTGGTCCGCGTAGCGCAGTGGCCCGACGGCCGGGAGGAGCCGCTGGAGGAAGCGCTTGCGCACGAGCAGCGGCAGGCCGCGTAGATCGTAACCGCCGGCGGCCAGCAGATCGAACACGACGTAGCTGACCGGCGCGGCGAGGGCGGCGCGCTGGACCTCGGAGGTCTTGTGCATCTGGCCGCGGAACGACAGCTTGTGGAAGTCGGGCTTACCGTCGCCGTCGAACATCACGATCTCGCCGTCGAGCACGAGGCCCGGCAGTGGCAGCGCACGCACCGCGCTCGTGATCTCGGGGTAGCGGTTCGTCGGATCCTGGGACGACCGGTAGCGCAGCGTCGCCTGGCCCGCGCCACCGAACGCGACCATTCGGAAGCCGTCGTACTTGAGCTCGAAGACCCAGTCATCCGACGAGAACGGCGCGTCCGCCGTGTGACACAGCATCGGCTCGAACGAGCCCGGGGCGACCACGCGGCGCGGCGGTGCGAGCTCCGCGATGTCGGCGATCACGCGCTGGTGCTCGGGCGCGCCCGCGGCGAGCTCGTCGATCGTGAGTCCCGACAGCACCGACGCCGCCGACAGCGGCTGCCCGGTCGCGAGGTACTGCTCGGCGGGTTCGTCGCGCTTCTTGATGAGCAGCCAGTCATTCGACCCGCGCCCCGACTGCTGCCCGCGCTTGCCCTTGCCGGTGTGCACGAGCGTGAACGCGCCACGCAGCTTGTAGCCGTAGAGCTCGAACTTGATCTCGCCGTCGAGCATCCCCTGCGCCGGATCGACGAGCGGCCGGAATAGCCCGCGGTCCCACGCGATCATCGGTCCGGCGCCGTAGTTGCCGTCCGGAATCACCGCCTCGAAGTGGACGTACTCGAGCGGATGGTTCTCGACCTTGACCGCGAGCCGCTTGTCGTCGGGATCCATCGACGGCTCCTTCGGCACGGCCCACGAGCACAGGACGCCATCGATCTCGAGGCGGAGATCCCAGTGCATGCGGGTGGCGTCGTGCTGGTGCACCACGAACATCCGCGGACCGCGCCCGGCGGCCGGCGTGCTGGCCATCGGTTCAGGTGTCGAGCCAGCAACCCGCTTGGCGCGATAGGCGCCGAGGTCACCGGACACGTCATCTTTGGGATCACTCACGGCAGCCCGGTACAATTATTTCATATGCCCGCACGCTCCATCGGCACGGCCACCATCTCGTTCGGACTCGTGTCGATTCCGACGAAGCTCTACACGACGAACGAGACCTCCGGAGACATCCATTTCAACATGCTCCACGAGGCCGACGGGGCGCGCCTGAAGCAGCAGTACATCTGTACCAAGTGCAACGAGGTTGTCGACCGCGAGCACACGGTCAAGGGGTACGAGCACGCCAAGGGTCAGTACGTCGTGCTGTCCGCCGAGGAGCTCAAGGCGCTCGACGCGGTCGCGACCCAGACGATCGCCCTCGAGGAGTTCGTACCCGCGAGCTCGCTCGACCCGCTCTATGTCGAGAAGTCCTACTACCTCGGTCCCGACAAGGGTGGCGAGCGTGCCTACAAGCTGATCCGCGACGCGATGCTCGAGACCGGGCTCGTCGGCGTCGCCTCGTACTCGGCGCGCGGCAAGCAGTACATCGTGTCGCTGCGGCCGTTCAACGAGGGGCTGATCATGCACCAGCTGCGCTACGCGGCCGAGGTCAAGCCGTGGACCGAGGTGCCGCTGCCCGATCTGCCGGAGCTCAAGCCCGCCGAGCTCGGGCTCGCGAAGCAGATCATCCAGCAGATCGCGTCGGAGACCTGGCACCCCGAGAAGTACAAGGACGAGGTCCAGGAGCGGATGGCCGAGCTGATCCAGCAGAAGGTCGAGGGTCAGGAGATCACGGTCGCGCCCGAGGCACCGGCCGGCAAGGTCATCGATCTGATGGAGGCGCTGAAGGCGAGCCTCGGGATGTCGAAGACCGATGACCGCAAGCCCGCGCTCGCGGCCGAGTCGAAGACCGCTGCCGCCGCCGAGGCCGCACCGAAGAAGAAGACCGCGTCGAAGAAGAAGTAGGGCGCCCGCGCTAAGGTCCGGCCGTGCCCGAGCTGCCGGACGTCGCGGTCTACGTCGAGCGCCTGCGCGCGCTGACCGTTGGCCAGCCGCTCGAGAAGATCCGGATCGCGAGCGTGTTCGTGCTGCGCACGTTCGCGCCGTCGCCGCGCGAGATCGAGGGCGCGACCGTCGAGGCGGTCGAGCGGCTGGGCAAGCGGATCGTGATCGGCGTGACCGGCGATCGATGGATCGTGATCCACCTGATGATCGCGGGGCGGCTGCGCTGGAAGCCGCGCGGCGCGCCGGTGCCGGGCAAGGTCGGGCTCGGCGCGTTCGACTTCCCGACCGGCACGCTGATCTTCACCGAGGCGTCGCCGAAGAAGCGCGCGTCGCTGCACCTGGTCGCCGGCCGCGCGGGCCTCGCCGAGTTCGATCGCGGCGGGCTCGACGTGTCCGGCGCGAGCGTTGGCGACTTCGCGGCGCGGCTGACGTCCGAGCGTCACACCGTGAAGCGCGCGCTGACCGATCCGACGCTGTTCGACGGCATCGGCAACGCGTACTCCGACGAGATCCTCCACGCCGCGAAGCTCTCGCCGTTCCGCATGACCTCGGCGATGACCGCGCAGGAGATCGTGACGCTGCATCGCGCGTGCATCGACACGCTCGAGACCTGGACGCAGCGGATGCGCGCGGAGGTCGGCGACGGGTTCCCCGACAAGGTCACGGCGTTCCGGCCTGAGATGGCGGTGCACGGCAAGTACGGGCAGCCATGCCCGGTGTGCGGCACCGCGGTGCAGCGCATCGTCTACGCCGACAACGAGGCGAACTACTGCCCGACCTGTCAGACCGAGGGCCGGTTGCTCGCCGATCGCGCGCTGTCACGGCTCCTCAAGGAGGACTGGCCTCGCAGCCTCGAGGAGCTCGAGGACCGGCGTCGACCGGCCGGGACCGCGCCCACCCCCGCGAAGCCCGCACCGGCGGAGACCGCGAAGGTCGCGAAGCCCGCGAAGGCCGCGAAGGCGCCGAAGTCCAGAGGCACACGAGCCGAGCCAGCGGTGCCGGAGGTGGGAGCCGACGCCGGCAACACCGCCCCGGCGCGCGGGCTTGGCCGAAAGCCGCGCCCCCGTTAGATCGGACCGTCCACCCCATGCGTTTGGGCCGGAACACGTTTCCGTCCTCGAAGGGGTGTCATGAGAAAGCGACTTGCCGGGTTCCTCCTTGCTTCAGCACTGGCCGCCTGCGGGCCGAAGACAGGCTCGACGTTCGTCAAGGTCGATGACGTCGCGCTCGGGCGCGTGGTCGTCTACCGCAACGGCGTCGCGTACTACGAGCGCCGCGCCACCGTGCAGGGCGGCTTCCTCACGGTCAGCGTGCCGCGCGATCGCGTCGATGACTTCCTGAAGTCGTTGACCGTCGTCGACGCGATCTCGAAGCAGCCGCTCCCCGTCTCGATCCCGCGCGAGCAGGCGCACGACGGAGCATACCTCGTGATGAAGCTACAGCTGCCGAGCAAGGACAAGGCCGACGTCGTGCTGACCTACGTCACCGAGGCGCCGGCGTGGAAGCCGAGCTATCGCGTGGTCGTTGGCGACAAGGGCAAGGTGATGCTCGAGGGCTGGGCGATCGTCGACAACACGAGCGGCGAGGACTGGAAGGGCGTGCTCGTCGGTGTCGGGTCGAGCTCGGCACTCTCGTTCCGCTACGATCTGTGGAGCGTGCGGCAGGTGCAGCGCGAGACGCTCGCCGACGCCGAGCGCTTCGCGGTGGCCCCTCCGACCGGCATCTCGCCGTACGGCGGCGGCCAGAACGACGCCTCCGGTGGCGAGGTGATGATCGGTGAGCTCGGCGACGACGAGATCCGCCGTCCCGAGGGCCATCCCGACAACAAGCGCAGCGAACGCGTCGCCGTCAAGGATTCGAGCGACGAGGACGAGGAGTCCGTGCAGTCCGAGAGCGACAAGCCGCGCGATTACCGCCCCGGTAAAGCCGCGAAGCGAACGTCGCGGCGGCCGGTCGCAACGGGCCCCGCACCGGCACCACGCATGGACGCGCCGATGCACCCGACGACCACGCTTGGCCACGCGACCCGCGGCGGCGTCGGTTCCGTCGGTACCGGCGGCAACTACGACGCTCGCGTCTCGCAGGGCGACCAGAAGATGAAGGCGCTCGCGCAGTCGCTCGTGCGCTCGAACAAGACGATCGTCGTCGAGGGTTACGCCGACTCGGCGCGCGGCGGTGATCCGCAGCGCCGCGCGAACGACCGCGCGAACATCGTCCGCAACCAGCTCATCGATCAGGGTGTGCCGCCGGCGCGGATCAAGGTCGTCACCAAGCTCGCCGCGAACCAGCCGGAGCGCGTGCGCCTGGTCGCGCAGGCGCCGAGCCCCGAGGAGCAGAAGGTGCAGCAGGCCGGCAAGGCCGCAGCCGAGCTCACCGCGCAGCCGGTCGGCGAGAGCCACTTCGCGAGCCCGACGCCGATGACCGTCGAGAAGGGCGCATCCGCGATGGTCTCGATGGTCCGCAAGGAGACCGACGGCGAGGTCGTGTACCTCTACGACGCCGAGAGCGATCGCGGCAACGCGAACTTCGCGTTCCGCGCGGTGCGGTTCACGAACCCGACGACGTCGACGCTCGAGACCGGCCCGGTCACGGTGTACGGCAACGAGCGGTTCATCGGCGAAGGGCTCACCGAGCCGATCCCACCGAAGGCCTCGGCGGTCGTGCCGTACGCGCTCGACCGGCAGATCGTGGTCGAGCGCAACGATGGCGAGGAAGACAAGATCGCCAAGCTCGTCACCCTCCAGCGCGGCATCCTCACCGCGCAGGTCCAGCACATCCGCAACAAGAAGCTGACGATCACGAACCGTCTGCGCGAGCCGGCGACCGTCTTCATCCGCCACACGATCAACAAGGGCTGGACGATCGTCGCCGCGCCCGACTCGTTCGAGCGCGTCGGTGACGCCCACCTGTTCCAGATCCAGCTCAAGCCGCACGAGGTCAAGACCGTCCTGATCTCCGAGGCGACGCCGGTCGAGCGCACGCTCGATCTCAACGCCGACGTCACGCTCGGCATGATGAAGGTGTTCGTCGAGACCGCCGACGGCTCGCCCGAGCTCAAGGAGCAGCTCCGCAAGCTGCTCGGCAACCACAAGAGCCTGATCGACCTCGCCCAGGAGCAGACCAGCCTGCGGCGCCGGCTTGGTGACTACAAGGAGCGCATGGACGAGCTCCACGCGCAGATCCTGACGCTGCAGGCGGTCAAGACCGGCAACGATCTGATGAGCCACCTCAAGACGAAGATGCGCGACATCTCGAACCGCGTGCAGAAGACCACGATCGATCTCGTCGACTCCGAGGAGAAGATCATGCTCGCGCGCGTGCGGTTCCAGGACGCGCTCGCCGAGCTCACGCTCCCCGACGCGACCGCGCCGACCACGGCGGGCGCCGGCGCCGCGGCCGCTGCGAAGTCGAAGCCGTAGTGCAACCGGCAGTCCGCGGCGAATCCTGACCGCGCGGCTGTCAGACGTTCGTCGCCGCCGCGAGGCTCTGCACGATGGGCGTCCGTCGCGCGGGGCATGCCGATTGCTCTCGCATCAGCCATGCGTGGCCTGATGACAAGTGTGCTGATGTTTGCCGGGTTTGCCGGCTGTAACTACGCCGAGGACGACGTGCCGGCCGATGCGCGTGTGCCGCACGATGCACCGGACGGTTGCACGTCGCCGGAGGAGCTCGCCAAGCTCGAGCTGGTCGTCAGCGGCGTGGTGACCGACCTCGCAACTGGCAATCCCGCCGCCGGCGTCACGGTCGACATCGCGCGCGCGTGGTCGACGCGCGGCTTTCCAGAGAGTGACTGTCCGCTGCTCGGCACGCTCGTGACCGCGGCCGACGGCAGCTTCGGGCCGATGACGATCCAGGCGGGCCCGAGGCCGGGTATCGTCCTCGGTGGCCAGTTCCTCGCGTTCCTCGCGCACGGCGGCGGCATCGCACCGACGGTCTCGGATACCCGCTACAGCTGTACGCAAGGCCCGTGCACGCTGCCGGCGCACGCGCTGGCAGCTCCATCGGTCGGACTCGCCGCTCGCTGGCGCGCGGGCCTCGCCGACGGCGGCATGCCCGACGCCGCGACGCGCGGTCTCGTCGCGTTCACCTTCCGCGAACTCGGTGGTGCACCAGCCGCGGGCGTTGGCGTCAGCGCGGGCGGTGTGTTCTCGGCGCAGCCGCTCGAGGTCGGAGCGCAGGTGCGCTTCCTCGAGACGACGGCCGAGCTCGCGCCACCGACGCAGGCCACCACCACAGCATCGGGTACCGCGCTGATCGGTGTCGACGTCAGCAAGCCCGAGGTCTACGTCGAGGGCATGCGCGGCAGCGACGAGTGGGCAGCGACGGGTAGCATCGTCGTGCCTGGCTGGATCTTCGTCGAGGACAAGACGGTCTACGTCCCGCCGCCGCAGTAGGCAGCGTGGACGCCGATGCAGGTGCTTCAGCTCGCCGCGGCGGTGACTGGCAGCACGCGATCGCGGAGCGCGGCGAACTCGGTCGGGTCGTGCGCGCAGAACATCGCGACGTCGGTGTAGCTCTCGCGGAGCTGGCGCAGGGCCGCGAGCGATGCGCGGCGGGCGGCCGGATCGATCTGGGTCGCACGCTCGAAGGCTGCGAAGCCGAACGGTATCGGCTTGTCGCCGGCGACCGCGTGGTGATGG
Source organism: Deltaproteobacteria bacterium (assembly GCA_013812655.1). Classification (GTDB taxonomy): domain Bacteria; phylum Myxococcota_A; class Polyangia; order Haliangiales; family Haliangiaceae; genus JABFXX01. The sequence continues at coordinate 25,069 of JACCTC010000420.1, forward strand.
AAGTACGCGTCGCCAGCGTGCACGAGCCAGCGGTCGGTCGGCTGGCTGCTGTCGCGCACGATCACGGCCGAGTGCCCGCGCGTGTGGCCGTGCATCGGCAGGAGGCCGATGTCCGCGTTGATCCCGCGCAACCGCGCGATCGCGGGGAGACCACGCCAGGTATCGCCGTTCTCGGTGTAGAGCTGCCACTTCGGGTTATGGCCCCAGTGCACCGCGAGGTAGCGCTCGCGCTCCTTGAAGGTCCGGCGGGCGAGCGCAGCGGCATGCTCGCGCGAGTGCAGGTGGACGCGAGCCTGGGGAAAGTCACCGAGCCCGCCGGCATGATCGAGATCGAGGTGAGTGACCACGATGTGGCGAACGTCGGCGGCCGTGAACCCGCGGGCCTCGACCTGCGCGAGCGCAGTCTCGGCGAGATCGAGCTTGGGCCCGGTCAGCAGGCGAAACGATCGCGACAGCCCGCTGAGCCCGGCGATGTCGCGCGTGCCAAAGCCGGTGTCGATCAGCACGAGGCCATCGCGCTCGGTCTCGACGAGCAGGCAGTGCGCCACCATGTGGCCGCGGCTGAAGGCTGTGCCGCCGAGCGCGAACCCGGCGAGCGGGCACATGGTCGCGCAGTTGAGATGGTGGACGGCGCGAATCGACATCGCGCGAGCCTAGCGCAGTCAGCGGGTCGCGTGACGAGCGAAACCGTGAGCGCCACCGGCCTGCGAGGCATACGGGCGCAGCGGCTCGACAGCGGACGGCGCCGGCGCCGGCACGGTGACGGTCACCTCGAGCGGCGCGAGCTCGGTCGACGGTACCGCGAGGCGCTCGGGTGCCTGGCGCGCGAAGTTGCGCAGGTAGTTCGCGGCGCCCATCACCGCGAGCATCCCGGCGAACGCGACGATCATCGGCACGGTGCGCGGCCGGAACCATCGCCAGCGCGCGACGAGCCACGCCCGCAGATCGACGGCGAGGCGGACGCTCGGCTCGCGCGGCACGAGGGTCGCGACCGGCAGCTCGGCGGGCGGCTGATCGAAGATCATGTCTTCATGATTCACCGCGGATCCGGATGCAGCAACCTTCGCGCGCATCTTCGAGATCCGGCGAGGGCGTCGCGCCGTGTAGGGCAGGGTGCGCCGGCGCGCGCCGACGGTTCGCGGCCGGGTTGGCAGCCAGCCGGGCCCCATCATCGGGACCTCATGGGCCGAGCTCCGGCGCAGCCTGACCACGCGAGGCGAAGGCGCCGTTCTGCTGGTAACGCTTGCGCTGCAGCTTGTTCAGCGTGACGCGCGCCTTCCAGCCGAGGTACGCGCGCCCGAACGACATCATGTTGTCGCGATCGTAGTAGGGGTTCTTGAGGCCGTTCTTCTCGGCGATGCTGACGAGCGCGAGCACCTGCTCGGCGACCGAGACCGGGCAGCCCTCGAGGCGAACGACGTCACCGCGCAGCTTGTTCTTGGCGGTGGCGAGCTTCACGAAGATGTCCTCGGACTTCACGGTGTGCGGATCGTACGTGTTGCGCTCCTTGTAGAGGCTCTTCATCTCGATCAGGTTGCCGTTGATCTTGCCCTTCCAGTCGACGCAGTCGCCGATGAAGATCACCTTCTCGCCGGGCTTGGCGTCGATGTCGCCATCGTACTTGCCGAACACGACGTGGAGGCGCGGCATCTTCTTGTCGGTCTCCTTGTCGAAGACCCGCAGGATCTCGATCGCCTCCTCGATCGCGCCGGGGCAGCCGCCCCAGCAGTACTCGCCGGCCTCGGCCTCGGGCGGCGGGCCCGCGTAAGCCGTGATGTTCGTGCCCTCGAAGTACTTCTCGACGCGGATCAGGCCGACCTTGAACCCGGCCGCGCGCTTCTGCGCCTCCTCGAGCGTGACGTCGCCGGTGATCGCGATCTTCGAAAGGTCGGTCGTGCCGAAGCCATGCTCCGACGCGAGCCGGATGTGATCGACGGACATCGGGTCGACGCCGATGATAGAGCAGCAGACCGCGTCGAACGCGACCTGGCTGTTGCCCATGATGATGAGCCCGAGCGGGAACGGCGTCGGCGTCAGCATGCGGCCCTCGCCGGCGGTGATCGCGTCGATCGCGATGAACGACGGCTGCACGATGTGCTGGAGGTCGGCGATCTTCTCGTTGAGCTTGTGATCGTGATCGATCAGGCGATGCCGGTCGTCCTGGATGCCGATGTATGCCTTGAGCGAGAACGTCACCGTGGTCCACGGGTGCGCCTTGAACTTCGGGCAGTTCACGAAGAAGTCCGCGCGCGCGACCGGCTCGGGCGTGAACAGGTAGTCGCGCAGCCGGTTCGGGTGCGAGATCGGGATCTCGACCTGCTGCTCCTCCTCGAAGCAGTACCGCTTGACGTCGATCTTCTTCAGCATCGCGTCCCAGCCCGACTCGCGGAACGCGACCCGCGTCGGAACCGTGATCCCGCAGCGCTCGCCGGCCGCGAGCTCGGTCATCGACGAGCCGCCGACGTCGCGCAGCGCGCGCAGCACGCCCTCGCCGAACTCCGGCCGGGTGTACGCGAACGGGAACAGCGGCCCGGCGGCCACGAGGTTCGGCTTGACCAGCGTGCGTCCGAACGGCCGTAGCCCGAGCTCCTCGAGCCCCTCGCGGATGATCGTGCGGATCCGCTCCGGGTCGTAGTCACGACAGCTGCGGAGGATGACCTTGGGCTGGGCCGGGATCTTCATGCGCCCAGCATAGCGCGCTCGAAGCCTAACGCGTGGGTGCGCTACCGCCGGCCTCGGCGCCACCCGGCGCGGGCGCGGAAGGGTCACCAGCACCCGGCACGCCGCCGGCGACCTGGCCGCGCGGGCGCTGCTCCGCGATCGCGATCCAGCTCTCGACGGCGTCGAGGTCCGCGTTGATCTCGGTGAAGCCGCTCCGCAGCTCGTTGCGGAGCGAGTCCGACAATCTCTGGAGCTCCAGTCGATCGCCTTTTGCGGCGAGGCTGTTGATCTCGGTGGTCGCGGTCGTCGCCCGTGTGCGCAGGGTGTCGAGCCGGTTCATCGCTGCCCCGAACGTCTGCAGCGGCACCTGGGCCTCGGCCTGGCTGACCCCGAGCGAGTTGCCGCGTTGCATGATCGCCTCGCCGCGACGGCGAAGGTCGTCGAAGCGGATCGAGTAGTTCTTGATCATCCCGACCGCCTCCTCCTGCAGGTGCGGCACGTCGGACGTCTTGCCGCAACCGCCGGAGAGTGCGAGCAGCGCGAGGGATAGCGCGAACAGAAGAGCGAAAGTGCGGATCTTCATGACTGCCTCGGGGTTGTCGCAGGAAGCGTCGGTCCAGTCAAAGGGGAGGAGCGTCATCGCTCCAGGCGCTGCCGTGGGCGTCGATCTCGTCGACGTACGACAGGAATGCCGCGTAGTACGGGTGGTCACCGAGGGTCGCCGAATCCGCGACGACGAGCAGGAACCGGCGCGCCCGGGTCAGCGCGACATTCATCCGTCGGGTGTTCGCGAGGAAGCCGATCTCGCCGGTCTCGTTCGAGCGCACGAGGTCGACGATGACCGCCTCCTTCTCGCGTCCCTGGAAGCCGTCGACGGTCCCGATCTCGAGCCCGGCAGCACGCTCGGTCCGCAGCAGCTCGCGGAGCCGGCGCGCCTGCGCGGAGTACGCCGCGATGATCGCGATCTCGGTCGGCGGCAGGCCGCGCGAGAGCAGGCGTCGCGCCTCGGCGGCGACGCGCTCGGCATTGCCGCTGTTGAACGTGCTCGGGTCGAGCTGGAACGACGGCATGTTGTTGAGCGAGCCGCCGGGATCGAAGTCGGTGCGCTGCTCGAGCCAGTCCTTGCCCGCGGTGTCGACGAGCCACAGCGGCCGCGGGCGCAGCGGATCCGGAACGACGTCGAGATCGGCGAGCTCGTGCGCGGCGACCGCGGGTGCGGCGACGAGGCGGCCGTCGTACATCGAACGCGACGGGAACGTCATGATCTCGACGTGCATCCGGTGCTGCTGCTCGAGCATCACCGAGCGGTCACGGCGAGCGGCACCGGAATCGTCGAGCGTCGCATCGGCGGCATCGAGCACGCGCTCCTGCTGCACGAGGCGCTCGAAGATCGTGGTGCCGAGCATCGCCTCGACGCTCGGCCCGCCGACGACAACCGGCCCGAGCTGATTCGGATCGCCGGCGAGCACCGCGAGCTTCGCGCGCGCGAGCGCGACGAGCAGGACGGGATCGGGCGCCTGGGTCGACTCGTCGACGACGACGCAATCGAACACGGTGTCGCCGAGCAGCGAGTGCTGGCAGCCGATACAGGTCGCGAGGATCACGTCGGCGCGCCCGACGATCGTGCGCGCGGCGTTCGCGAGCTCGGTCGCGGCGTCGCGATCGAGGGCCCGGGCCTCGCCCCATAGCTCCTTGGCCTCGGCACCGCGGCGACCGGCGGCGGTCTTGCGCAGCGCGCGGGCCCGGT
>JACCTC010000421.1 GCA_013812655.1 Deltaproteobacteria bacterium
CGATGCCGACCGCCTGTGCACCGACCGCGGGCCGCGTGCCGTCGAGCATCTTCTTGGTATCGGCGAGGCCACCGGCGCCGGTCCCGGTCGACCCGCCGATGCCGAGCATCATGTCCTCGTGGACGCGAACGTCCTCGAAGTGAACCTGCGCGGTCTCCGAGGCGCGGATCCCGAGCTTGGTCTCCTTGCGCCCGGGCACGAGCCCTGGCGTCTCGCGGCCGACGATGAAGCCCCGCACGCCTGCGCGGCCAGCGGCGTCATCAGTTTGTGCCCACACGACGTAGACCGCGGCGGACTGACCGTTCTTGATCCACTGCTTGCTGCCGCGGATGATCCAGTGATCGCCATCGGGCCGCGCGGTGGTCGTCAGACCCGAGATGTCCGAGCCGGTGGCGGGCTCCGAGAGCGCCATCGCTGCGACCTTGATGTGGCCCTTGTCGTCGAGCCCGGCCATCAGCTTGCGGAATTCATCCTTCTGCTCGGCCGTGCCCATCCGCGCGACCGGCGACGCCGCGAGGCCGGATCCCGCGAGTGCGAGGCTGATCCCTGCGCAACCGAATGCGAGCTCCTCGGAACCGACAACGGAGAGCCGGATCTGGGTCTTCGGTTTCTTCGGATCAGGGTCGTCCTCGACGCCGGTCAGCTTCTTGCGACCGTCGAGCACCGAGGTCTGGGTCAGGCCGAAACCCTGCGCGCTCTTCATCAGCTCCCATGGCATCGACTCCTCGGTGTCGTGCTTCATGGCGATCGGCCGCATCGATTGCTTCGCGAACGCGCCGAGCATCTGGCGCACGGCGGAGAACATCGGGTTGTCGTGGAAGAGATCCATCGGGTCTAGTCCTTCCCCGCGACGCGGCTCGCCTTGTACGCGAGCACGCGGCCGAGCCGTTCGTCGCCGTGCAGCACCTCGAAGGCGCGGGCGTCGCGCATCAGTTTCTCGACGGGATAATCGTTGACGAAGCCGTAGCCGCCATACATCTGCACGGCGTCGATCGTCGCGCGGGTCACCGCGTCGCCGGCGAGCACGCGGGCGCGGCTCGCGAGATCACCGGCCGTCGCGAGGTCCCGATCGATTGCCGATGCGGCCTGGAGCGTGAACACGCGCGCCGCGAATGCAGTCGTGCGTGCGTCGTCGAGCAGCCGGATCAGCGACTCGAAGGTGCCGATCTGCTGGCCGAACTGCACGCGTTCGATGCCGTACTGCTCGGCATGATCCATCGCGGCGGTCGCGACGCCGACGGCACGCGCGGCCAGCGAGACTCGAGCCCACGCCAGCACCTCGGCACTCGCCGCTGCGGCTGCCACGCCGCGCGCGAGCACGTGATCCGGGGCGATGCGATGACCATCGAGCTGCGCGGTTCCCCACTTCGCCGCGCGCCAGCCCGACGGCGTCATCGCCTCGCGCCGGACCGTCGAGCGCGCGTCGAGCGCGACGACGAACAGCACGTCCTTCGCGATCACGACCGCGTGACTCGCGACCGCGAGGGCAGGGAGCGGCCCGAGCTTGCCGGTGACCCGCAGCTCGCCGCCTGCTTCACCGATCTCGAGCGTGCCGCGGCTGTCGTGCGCGAGCACCGCGAGCCCGCCCGAGGCGAGCGCGCCGAACATCGCTTGCTTCACGGCCGTGCTGCCCCACTTGCCGACCGCGAGGGCGGGCTCGACGTTGGTCTCGAGCAGCGCCGCGAGACCTGCACAGCCGCGCCCGAGCTCGAAGCCGCGCAGCGCACGGTTCGTGTGCGAGTAGCTGCCGTCGAGGAGCCCGTCGGCGTCCGCCGGCACGCCGTCGACGAAGAACCCGAGGTCCTTCGCGGCCGCGGTCAGCCGATCCGGCGCCACGCCGGTGCGATCCGCATCTGCGGTCCATCCACGAAGGTCGCGATCCGAGAATCGCTTGACCGTCTGCACGATCATGTTCTGCTCGTCGTCGAGCGCGAAGTCCATGCGGGTAGCTGTACCGCAAAGACAGTCAGGATGGACTGTTATTTCGTAACAGGATCGAGACCGGCGCGTCCTTCGCGGCAACGTCGCATGCCGCCACCGAAATCGACCGCGCGCTCAGGTCGGTGAGAGCGCCAGGTCGAGCTCGAGTGCGAACACGACCGCGTGCGCGACCTCGACGAGGCGACCCTCGGAGATCGACGCGACTCGTCTGCCGAGCCGCTGGCGAGGAACCGTGATGAGGTGGTCGAGGTTGACCGCACACCTGCGCTTTATGCCATCGGTCTCGTCGAGGACGACTTCGGTGGGAATGTCACGAATCGTCGAGGTGATCGGAGCGATCGTCACGTAGGTCAGGTACTGGAGAGCTTGCCCATCGCCTCGTACTCGGCCCGGGCCGCACGCATCAGTTGACCCATCGTGATCGCGGAGCCCTCGTGCGCCGCCAGGTAGGCCGCACGGAGCGCGGCGTTCTTGATGTAGCCGCCTGTCACGACCGCAAGGAGCGCGAGCTGGTGATGTTGCTCGACACGCTCACACCGGTCGAGGCACTCGCGCTCCGGCGACGACTCGCGAACGGACAGCCGAATGATTCTGCCGTCATCGCCTTCGGTCGGCTCGTGGTCAATCGTCGAGCTCCGCTGACCACGACCGCAGTCGCGGATCCGCGATCCGAGAATGGTGGCGGAAGGCAGATTTGAACTGCCGGCCAAGGGCTTATGAGACCCCTGCTCTACCCCTGAGCTACCCCGCCAATGGCGCAGACCCTAAAGAATTCGCCCGGAGGTGGCAAGCCCTCGCGGCTGGGTTTCGAGACCGCGGCGGGTCGTGACAACCACGCAAGCTCTCAACGAAATCAGGAACATGGGTAGCGGCTCGTCGAGACGTGGGGTATCGTGACGCCCGTGCTCGGGGATCGTCTAATGGCAGGACAGCAGCCTTTGGAGCTGCTCATCAAGGTTCGAATCCTTGTCCCCGAACCAGGCCGCCCTCGGGATTCGCGGCGGGACCTCACATGAAGCTCGACAAGACTACCTCGCTCTTCTTCGCCACCAAGATCGACAGCAAGCTGCGTGAAGGCCTCGCGCTGTCGAAGCCCGGTGACAAGAAATACTTCGACGGCACCTCCGAGGAGTTTCTCCGCGTGATGGAGATCGGTGACGAGAAGGACAAGGAGCGCTGGATCGGCAAGATCATCAAGCCCGGTCCGGCGGTGACCGAGATCGATGACATCCAGCGCAACATCCTGTCGATCCTGCGGCGGGTCGCGCCGAACGCGCGGATCCCGGCCTCGGCCGTGAAGATCTTCGTGCTGCAGGGCGCGCTCGCGCAACCGGCCGTGATCGACGACGAGGAGAGCGACGAGGTCGAGGGCTCGGCCGGCCCTTACATCACTTACTGACGCGCATCAGCGGGCGCACGAGGCTCGCGGCGATCACCGAGGCGGCGAGCAAACCGCCCATCGCGAAGAACCCCGCCCAGCTGATCGACAGGCGCTTCGCCATCTCGCCGAACGCGAGGTGGAAGAAGAAGCCGAAGCAGCCGACCGCGGCGATGGCGAGCGTCCCGTTGAGCGCCTTGAACATCACGCGCTTCGGCTGCTGCTTGAGGAGCATCGTGGCGCTGTGGATCAGAAAGCCGATCGCGGCGAGCGCGCCGAGGAGGCCGACCGACGCGAACAGCTTGAGCTCGGTTGGCGCACGGTTGATGTCGAGCCACGTCAGCGACTGGCAGATGCCGCGGCGGCACTCCTCGACGCCGAGCAGGCCAATGCTGCCACCGCGGGCCGAGAACCACGAGCGCGCGACGATGCCGACGAGTAGCAGCGCGCCCGCGACGAGCAACGCGATGCCGGCGGTCCGTGCGCGGGTATCGGTGATCGGGACCGGGACCGGCACGGAGCGCGGACCGAGCTGCGCGGGCGGCACGATCGACTCGCCCAGGTACGGCGGCGGGACGTGGTCAGGGCTGAACGGCGACTGGGACGGATGCATGACAATCTCCTTGGGATAACGAGGTCTGAAATCGATCACGGCCGGCATGGCCGGGTCACGGTCGAATGAGGCCGATGAAGCCGCGCACCATCGCGATCGCGCCGATCACGATCGGACCGAACGCGAGCAGCAGCTTGTCGCCGTCGTGGCGCGCGGAGCTGTAGGTCGCCGCGGTGATCACGACGCCGACCACGACGAGCATCGTGCCGACCAGCAGCTGGCGAACCGCCATCGTGCGCGGGTCGACGAGGTCAAAGCTCGGAGTCTCGGACGGGTCCATGGCGGGCCTGTGGAGCACCGGCCGTGCCACCGGCAAGGGCGCGAGATCGCTGGGGCGAGGTGATACGTGCACCAGGTGCACCCGAGGTGCAGCAGCGGTTTGGTTGTCAGTGACGTCCATGCCCGCAGGACGCAGCGGGCACGTCGATGTCGCAGACTATTTCATGACCGGTAACGCTCGGCATCGAGGCCGTAGCGCTTGAGCCAGCGCTGGATCTGCTGGCGCACGCGCCCCATCTCGGCGGCGACCTTGCTGACGTTGCCGTGGTGCTTCTCGAGCAGCGCGTGCAGCTCGTCGCGGCGCGCATCCGCGACCGGTGCGGGGACCGCGGTGAACTTCGCGGTCGCCACATCCTCGGGCAGGTGCGCTGTGCCGATCTCGGCGGAGCCGGCGAGGGCGACTGCGCGCTCGACCGTCCGCGCGAGCTCGCGGACGTTGCGCGGCCAGCCATAGGCGAACAG
>JACCTC010000478.1 GCA_013812655.1 Deltaproteobacteria bacterium
GCGCACGGTCACGTCCCGACCGCCACGTGCACGTGGCACGACGCTGACGGCGTCGTCAGCTACCCCGCACGCGCCGCCGGCTGGATCCAGCGTCGCCGGCACCTCCGCGCACGCGTTGACTGAGGTGCTCGACTGAGGCGACCGTGACCAACGGTAATCGCGCGCACTGCCGTAACAGCGGCGGCAAGTGGAGTAGCCAGCAACCGTGGCGTCGGCGTCGCAATGGTCACCAGTGGTTGGCGCTGAAACGCTGCGTTGGGCGTCCGGCGCGTGGGAACGGATGTTGCGTGGCGCGCGCGTATCAAATGCAGAAGCTTCGCTTAGCCGGATTCATGTTTGCCGCCGCCGCGCTCGCCGCGTGCGATGGCGTCGCCAAGGAAGATGCGAAGGGTCAGGTCGACGAGAGTCAGCCGCCCGCGATCCCGACCGAGCTCGGCAAGGCCGACGATGCGTCGAAGACGATCGCGACGAACGTTCAGTCGCCGCATCCGTACGCGAATGGCGTCAACAAGGTGTTCCCGGTCTCGCTCGCGGCGCTGCCGTCGTGCGCGAAGACCGCACGCTTGCACTTCAAGGTGCTGCGCACCGAGCGTGACTATGACTTCGTCACGGTCGAGCCGGTCAATGCGCCGGTCAATGAGCCGTTCGAGGATTTCACCGGCGATCGCGATGACACGTGGAGCGGCTGGTTCGGCATCCACGCGCCGAGCGTGAACGTCCGCCTCGAGAGTGACTCGTCGATCACGCGCCACGGCTTCGAGATCGACAAGATCGAGTGGGCGGGCACGCCCGCGAACTGCCCCGCCGTCGCGACGACGTGCGCGGCCGGCAGGGTCAACCTCGCGAAGCGCCCGGGGACCTGCGAGTGTCCGGCGGCCGCGATCTGCGAGCCGATCGCGAACCTCGAGGTCTGGCACCAGCTGGCTCGCGGCTTCAACAACACCACGAAGCGCGCGAACGGTCCGGTCGCGACGTTCACGCATCCCGGTCCGGCCGATGGTCCCGAGACCGACACGGTAGGCTCGGTCGACACCGTGCGGCTCGCCGCGATCGTCCGTCGCGCCGCCGAGCTCGGCCTGCTGCAGGGCGCCGGCTACAACAAGCCGGTCGCCGCCGGCACGTTCTACGATCGCCTCGGCATCAAGGCCGGCGCCTACGAGGTCTCGTTCCTCGCCGGCCAGGGCACGCATACGCCGGAGGTGCAGAACCTCATCAACGACTTCGAGGCGCTGTTCACCTGCGAGGGCACCGGTGGCCTGACGTGCGGTACCGGCTACACGTGCGAGGACGGCTCGTGCATCGTCGATCAGGGCTGCTTCTGCCCGGCCGTGTACGCGCCAGTCTGCGGCACCGGCGGACAGACGTTCTCGAATGGCTGCGCCGCGGCGTGCGCGAACGCGGCCGTCGTCCACGACGGCGAGTGCGGGATCCCCGGCGACACCTGCGGGACGATGCTCGGTCTGCCGTGCGCGGCCGACAACAAGTGCCGCTACCAGGCGTCGACGTTCACCGCGCCATGGCCCGATGCCGGTGGGACGTGCGTCGCGCCGAACTACTGCGATGCGCCGGCCGACTGCAACGGCTTGCCGCACATCGCGGTGCCGGGCGCGTGGGCCTGCCAGGCGAACCAGTGCGCGTGGACGACCGGCTCGACGTGGAAGCCCGTCACGAACGGCCACTTCCAGACGGCGAGCCCGTACGCGAACAACACGTCCGTGTGGCATCAGCTCTACCTGCCCGCCGAGGCTCAGCTGCTCCGGCTGTCGGCGACGCGGTTCCGCACCGAGGCCGGCTACGACAAGCTCGAGGTGTGGACCTGGAAGAACGGCGCGTGGACGCTCGTCAGGATGTACAGCGGCACCGCGGGCCCGCGGCTGACCGACGAGTTCCCCGGTGTCTATCACTACCTGCGGTTCGTCTCGGATAGCTCGGTCACCGACCAGGGCGTCTCGGTCGACGCGCAGTGGCGCTGATCAGCCGGCGCGGCGGCTCTCGACACCACGCGGCGTGATCCGCGGCGACCCCGCGAGCACGCCGTCGACGATCGTCAACGCCGTCGTCGTGAGGTCCGCGAACGCATCGGCGCCGACGACCTCGCGAGCCGCCGGATACACGATCACGAGGTTGTCGATCAGCTCGATCACGAGATCGCGGCGATCGGCGCGCTGGAGCGCAGCGTTGAAGCCACCCGCGACGAGCGTGGCGAGCGGCGCCTTATCGCGGCCATACGCGCGCCAGTGGTCGGCCAGCCCGACCTCGAGCGGCACGGTGTCGAGGCTCGCCGGCATCTCCGCCGGGTAGCTGCGGCCCATGCCGAGACCGTCGCGCGCGATCTTCGCGATATTGGCGCCGCGCTCGAGCATGTCGTCATCGCGCATCTCGTCGCCGCGGCCGATCCGCTTGAGCACGCAGTGCGGGAACACGCGATCGATCTCGCAGACCACGATGCTGACCGTGCCGGCGATCCGGAACGGCGGAACGACCGGCAGGTACGCCCACTCGCCGCGGCGCTCGCGCAGCGTCTCGAGATCGAACGCGGTGACGTCGACGTCCTCGGCGCCGCGCGACAGCACACCGTGCAGCACCCGCCGCTCGAACCCACCTTCAGATAGCGACCACAGCGCGGTCCGCTGCAGCGCGGCCGGCACGTGCGTCAGATCGCGAACCGGCGTGAGGCCCGAGGCATCGGCGGCGGAGTCCTGGTGCTTGCGCCAGATCAGCGCACGGCCGGCGAGCAGCGCAGCGCCCGCTGCGAGTCCTCCGAGATAGTACCAGTCGCCCACCGGCGAACCCTAGCATCCATCGTGCGACGCGCCGTCGAGCTCGGCCCGCGTTGCTGGCCGCGTTTCGTGCCTGGCTTCGTGCCGGGCTTCATGCCGGGCTTCATGCCGGGCTTCATGATCGATCAGCCACCGCTTCGCGGCGAGGCCTCCCGCGTAGCCGGCGAGCTCGCCGCTCGCGGCGATCACGCGATGACACGGCACGATGATCGAGATCGGGTTCTTGCCGTTCGCCGCACCGATCGCGCGGCTCGCCGATGGCCTGCCGAGCACGCGTGCCAGGTCACCATAGCTCCGCAGCGCACCGTACGGGATCGCGCCGAGCGCATCCCACACGAGCTGCTGGAACGCGGTGCCGCGCGGTGCGAGCGGCACGTCGAAGCTGTGCCGCTCACCCGCGAAGTACTCGGCGAGCTGGCTCGCGACGCGCGCGAGCAACGGGCTCTCGCCGGCGTGCACCTCGCTTGGGGCGGGCCCGACCTGGACCGGCAGATACACGCCGACCAGCGCGGTCGCGCTCGCCACGAGGCGCAGCTCGCCGACCGGACATCGCATCATCATCATCGTCATCGGTGTCATCGGTTCCTCCGAGCGAAGTCCACAGGTGCATCACCGCATACGAGCGAAATGGTCGCCATGCCTCGGCGCGCGCTTCGGCCTTGCGCGGGGTCGCGTCGAGCGCCTTGCGGATCCCGAGATCCGCGGCCGGAAACGCATCGGGCAGGTGCAATGCACGCATCGCGAGGTAATGCGCGGTCCACGGGCCGATGCCGGGTAGCTCGACGATCTCGGCGACGAAGCGATCGAGATCGCGGACGCCGTCGAGCCGGAGCGAGCGGTCCGCGATCGCGGAGG